>CAMAKU010000061.1 GCA_945836255.1 uncultured Roseburia sp.
AATCCTTTACTCTACCACCACGAATCAATACAACGCTATGCTCCTGCAAGTTGTGGCCTTCACCCGGAATGTAACTTGTTACTTCGATTCCGTTAGAAAGACGTACTCTGGCAATCTTTCTCAGCGCTGAGTTAGGCTTCTTAGGGGTAGCTGTCTTAACAGCAGTACATACGCCACGCTTCTGCGGAGAAGAAGTAGCAGTCGGCTTCTTTTTCAGAGAATTGTAACCTCTCTGAAGAGCTGGTGCTGTAGACTTCTTTACAGATGTCTGACGACCCTTTCTTACTAACTGGTTAAATGTTGGCATTATTTTCACCTCCTATAGTATAGTTTATCTGTGCACAGTTTTATGCACGCTAAAATATTATATAAGGATTTATTGGGTATGTCAAGAACTTTTCTTGTTAAAACAAATGCATTCCTCCCAAAGCAAAAGGAACTGACACTTCGCGGCAAAATACCGCCCAAGTGTCAGTTCTTTTCTAATTACCTATCATGAAGGCATTAATCGATTGACACCGTATCGTCTTCCTCTACTGTCTCTTCGACTGTGCCTTCAAATTCTTCCGTCTGTTCGACAACATCCTGATTATAATCTGTATTCAGTTTGATATTGCCATAGCGTTTCATACCTGTTCCAGCCGGAATCAACTTACCAAGGATAACATTTTCTTTGAGACCGATCAACGGATCAACCTTGCCCTTGATTGCTGCTTCTGTCAGAACCTTCGTCGTCTCTTGGAAGGATGCTGCTGACAGGAAGGAGTTGGTTGCAAGAGATGCCTTGGTAATACCCAGCAATACCTGCTTTCCTTCTGCCTTTTCCTTGCCTTCCGCCTCAAGACGCTCATTCATCTCTTCAAAATCCAGAACATCTACCAGCGTACCCGGCAGGAACTCGGAGTCACCGTTGTTCTCGATGCGCACCTTTTTCAGCATCTGACGCACGATCACTTCGATATGCTTATCGTTGATTTCAACACCCTGCAGACGATATACGCGCTGTACTTCCTGAAGCATATAATCCTGAACGGCACGAACACCCTTAATCTTAAGGATATCATGCGGATTTACAGAACCTTCTGTCAGTTCATCACCAGCCTCAAGTTCTGCACCGTCAAGAATCTTGATACGTGAACCATACGGAATCAGATAAGCCTTGCTCTCGCCTGTTTCATGATTTGTCACAATCACTTCACGTTTCTTCTTGGTATCACGGATCTCAGCAGTACCGCCAAACTCTGTGATAATCGCAAGTCCCTTCGGCTTTCTTGCCTCAAACAATTCCTCCACACGAGGAAGACCCTGTGTGATATCGTCACCGGCTACACCACCGGTATGGAAGGTTCTCATGGTCAACTGTGTACCCGGCTCACCGATAGACTGTGCTGCGATGATACCAATCGCCTCACCAACCTGTACTGCCTGACCGGTTGCCATGTTGGCACCGTAACACTTCGCACAAACGCCCACATGGGAACGGCAGGTAAGAATGTTACGAATCTTAACACGTGTGATCTCTTTGCCCTTTTCATCTACGCCACGGGTCACAATATCATGTGCACGCTTCGGCGTAATCATATGGTTTGCTTTGACAATCACATTGCCCTCAGCATCGCAGATGGTTTCGCAAGAAAATCTACCTGTGATACGTTCTTCCAGACTCTCAATCTCTTCACGTCCATCCATAAATGCCGTCACATACATGCCCGGAATCTCACGATCCTGCCCACTGTTACAATCAGACTCACGAATAATCAATTCCTGTGACACGTCAACCAAACGTCTTGTCAGGTATCCGGAATCGGCCGTACGAAGTGCAGTATCTGACAGACCCTTACGTGCACCATGGGCAGACATGAAGTATTCCAATACATCCAGACCTTCACGGAAGTTTGACTTGATTGGCAATTCGATGGTACGACCTGTCGTATCAGCCATCAAACCACGCATACCGGCCAACTGCTTGATCTGCTTATCAGAACCACGGGCTCCGGAATCAGCCATCATGAAGATGTTGTTGTACTTATCCAAACCGGAAAGCAGGGCTTCCGTCAACTCATCATCTGTCTTCTTCCATGTCTCAACCACATCTCTGTAGCGTTCTTCCTCGGTCAGAAGACCTCTCTTGTATTTCATCGTAATACCATTGATAGTCTCTTCGGTATCAGCGATCAACTGCGGCTTCTGCGGAGGCACGGTCATGTCAGAAATAGATACTGTCATCGCCGCTCTCGTTGAGTACTTGTAACCCATAGCTTTGATTTCATCCAGCACCTCTGCAGTACGTGTTGCCCCGTGTGTATTAATGACTTTTTCAAGGATCTGCTTCAAGCCCTTCTTGCCCACATGGAAGTCAATCTCATATTTAAGTGCATTTTCCGGTACCGTTCTATCAACAAAGCCCAGATCCTGCGGAATAATCTCATTGAAGATCAGACGTCCCAGTGTCGTCTTAACATTGCCCTCAACGACCGTACCATCTTCCATCGTCACAGACTTGTGTACATAAATCGACTGATGCAATGTAATCTGCTTGTTCTCATATGCCAACAGCGCATAATTCATATTCGGGAAATAATGTCCCAGAATATCTCTTGCCGTACAGATGACACGACGGTTCCCGTCAGTTACATCTTCAAAATAAATGTAATCATCGGTGCCCATTTTATCAGCAGCAAGATCTGCCCGAATATCGTCTGCATCCGTATAAATCTTGTCGGATACCGGTGTTGCGCCTTCCTTGCCGGTATGGTCTGCCAGACGGTCCATGGTCAGATAATAAATACCCAGTACCATATCCTGTGACGGAACCGCCACCGGGCCACCATCCGAAGGCTTCAACAGGTTGTTCGGTGAAAGCAGCATAAAGCGGCACTCTGCCTGCGCTTCCGCCGTCAGCGGCAGATGGACAGCCATCTGATCACCATCGAAATCGGCATTATAAGCAGTACATACCAACGGATGCAACTTAATTGCCTTACCTTCGACAAGAATCGGCTCAAACGCCTGAATACCTAATCTATGCAGTGTAGGAGCACGGTTCAGCATTACCGGATGCTCTTTAATCACTTCTTCCAACACATCCCAAACTTCCGGCTGTAATTTCTCTACCATCTTCTTGGCATTCTTAATATTGTGCGCCGTGCCGTTGGCAACCAGTTCCTTCATAACGAAAGGCTTGAACAATTCGATTGCCATCTCTTTCGGCAGACCGCACTGATAAATCTTCAGTTCCGGTCCAACGACGATAACAGAACGTCCGGAATAATCCACACGCTTACCAAGCAGGTTCTGGCGGAAACGTCCGGACTTACCTTTTAACATGTCAGACAGTGACTTCAGGGCTCTGTTTCCAGGTCCTGTCACCGGACGACCTCTTCTACCATTATCAATCAGCCCGTCCACAGCCTCCTGTAACATACGCTTCTCATTGCGAACAATGATATCCGGAGCGCCCAGTTCCAGAAGTCTTCTCAAACGGTTATTTCTATTGATAATACGACGATACAGATCATTCAGATCGGATGTGGCAAAACGTCCACCATCCAACTGTACCATAGGACGCAAATCCGGCGGAATCACCGGGATTACCGTCAGGATCATCCATTCCGGCTTATTACCTGACTCACGGAATGCTTCTACCACCTCTAATCTCTTGATAACACGGGCACGCTTCTGTCCGGTAGCACTCTTGAGTTCTGCTTTCAGTTCTGCAGCATCCTTTTCCAGATCGATATCACGAAGCAACTTCTGGATTGCCTCAGCACCCATGCCTACCTTGAATGCATTCTCACCATACTGTTCTCTTGCGTCCTGATATTCCTGCTCAGAAAGTACCTGCTTATACATGAGTGGTGTCTCACCCGCATCTAATACAATGTAGGACGCGAAATAAAGCACCTTTTCCAATGTTCTCGGTGATAAATCAAGAATCAATCCCATACGGGAAGGAATTCCCTTGAAATACCAGATATGAGAAACCGGTGCTGCCAGTTCGATATGTCCCATACGCTCTCTACGAACGCTTGCTTTTGTAATCTCAACGCCACAACGGTCGCAAACGACGCCCTTGTAACGAATCTTCTTATACTTACCGCAATGGCATTCCCAGTCCTTGCTTGGTCCAAAAATCTTCTCACAGAACAGACCATCTTTTTCCGGCTTTAAGGTTCTGTAATTGATCGTCTCAGGCTTCTTTACCTCGCCCCGTGACCACTCTCTGATCTTTTCCGGTGATGCCAAGCCAATCTGAATTGCATCAAACTCTATTGGCTGATTTGTTGCTTCTTTATTCATTGCTTCTGGCATTGCTAATCTCCTTCCTTATTATTCCTCGCCAAGATCGTTGTCATCGAAATCGTCAGCAAAATCGTCCATATCGGCCTCTTCTTCCTCGATGTCAACTAACTCTTCGCTCTCGGCGTCAAACTCCTGCTTGGTAAATCCGCTCTTTGCGAAGGATTCACTGCTCTCGAAGGCAAAATTCTTGTCGCCCGCAATAATAGCATTGATATCGGTATTGCCATATTCGCTGGTCTCCATCAATTCTACTTCGTTTCTGTCTTCGTCTAAGACTTTGACATCCAATCCGAGAGACTGCAGTTCCTTTAACAGAACCTTGAAGGATTCCGGAATACCCGGCTCAGGAATATTTTCACCCTTAATGATCGCCTCATATGTCTTGACACGTCCGACAACATCATCTGACTTCATGGTCAGGATCTCCTGCAGCGTGTAGGAAGCACCATATGCTTCCAGCGCCCATACTTCCATCTCTCCGAAACGCTGTCCACCGAACTGTGCTTTACCACCCAGCGGCTGCTGCGTTACCAGTGAATAAGGACCGGTAGAACGAGCATGGATCTTATCGTCTACCAGATGATGCAGTTTCAGATAATGCATGTGACCAATGGTAACCGGAGAATCAAACTCCTCACCCGTACGTCCGTCACGCAGTGTAACCTTTCCATCACGTCCCAACTCGACACCCTTCCAGACTTCTCTGTGGTCTCGGTTGTCTGACAGATACTGCATGACATCTTCCCGCAACTGATCTTTGTATTTTGCTTCAAACGCATCCCACTCCATATTGACATAATCATTGGAGAGTTCCAACGTATCCTGAATATCAATTTCTCGCGCACCATCAAATACTGGTGTCTCGATATTAAAGCCCAGAGCCTTTGCTGCAAGACTCAAGTGAATCTCCAGCACCTGACCAATGTTCATACGTGAAGGTACACCCAATGGATTCAATACGATATCCAGCGGACGACCATTCGGCAAAAACGGCATGTCTTCTACCGGTAGCACACGGGAAACGACACCCTTGTTACCATGACGACCAGCCATCTTATCACCCACAGAAATCTTACGTTTCTGAGCGATATAAATACGGACAGCCTTGTTGACTCCCGGTGATAACTCATCACCATTCTCACGTGTAAATACTTTGGCATCAACGATGATACCATATTCTCCGTGAGGAACCTTCAGAGAGGTGTCGCGCACTTCTCTTGCCTTCTCACCGAAGATTGCACGAAGCAGTCTCTCTTCTGCGGTCAGTTCTGTCTCACCCTTCGGTGTAACCTTACCTACCAGAATATCACCGGCGCGAACCTCGGCACCAATACGGATAATACCGTTCTCGTCCAAATCCTTGAGCGCATCATCGCCGACACCCGGCACGTCACGCGTGATTTCTTCCGGCCCTAACTTGGTGTCTCTCGCCTCTACTTCGTATTCTTCAATATGAACCGATGTATAGACATCATCCTGTACCAATCTTTCTGACAGTAGTACCGCATCCTCGTAGTTGTAACCTTCCCAGGTCATAAATCCGATCAGCGGATTCTTACCAAGTGCAAGTTCGCCCTGTGAAGTAGACGGACCATCTGCAATGACTTCGCCTTCCTCAACATGATCGCCCTTGAAGACAATCGGTCTCTGGTTATAGCAGTTTGACTGGTTACTGCGGGCAAATTTCGTCAAAATGTACTCATCCTTGTCGCCATCCTCTGTGCGGACAATGATGCGATTGGATTCTGCACGTTCCACCACACCTGCACGTTTCGCGAGAACGCAGACACCGGAATCCACCGCTGTCTTTGTCTCCATACCGGTACCGACAACCGGTGCCTCTGTTGTCAACAGCGGAACCGCCTGACGCTGCATGTTAGAACCCATCAATGCACGGTTGGCATCGTCGTTCTGCAGGAACGGAATCAGAGCCGTAGCCACGGAGAATACCATCTTCGGCGATACGTCCATGTAATCGAACATATGCTTATCATACTCCTGCGTCTCCTCGCGGAATCGACCGGCAACCGAATTACGGACAAAATGTCCCTCGGCATCTAACTTCTCATTCGCCTGCGCCACATGATAATTATCTTCTTCGTCAGCCGTCATATAGACAACTTCATCCGTCACGCGCGGATTCTTAGGATCAGACTTGTCAATCTTGCGATATGGTGCCTCAATGAATCCATATTCATTGATTCTTGCATAACTTGCCAAAGAGTTGATCAGACCGATGTTCGGACCTTCCGGCGTCTCAATCGGGCACATTCTTCCATAATGTGAATAGTGGACATCTCGGACCTCGAATCCGGCACGATCTCTGGAAAGACCACCAGGACCCAGTGCGGACAAACGTCTCTTATGGGTCAATTCGCCCAATGGGTTGTTCTGATCCATGAACTGAGACAACTGGGAAGAACCAAAGAACTCTTTCACAGCAGCTGTAACCGGCTTGATGTTAATCAGACTCTGGGGGGAAATTCCTTCCAGATCCTGCGTCGTCATACGCTCGCGAACCACTCTCTCAAGACGTGACAGACCAATACGATACTGATTCTGTAACAGTTCGCCAACCGCACGAATACGACGATTGCCCAAATGATCGATATCGTCATCATGACCAATCTGGTATTCCAAATGCATGTTGTAGTTAATAGAGGCGAAAATATCTTCTCTGGTAATATGCTTCGGAATCAGATCATGGATGTTCTTGCGAATTGCCTCCGCAATATCCTCCTGCGTCTCATTTTCCTCTAAAATCTGCGCCAGAACCGGATAGTAAACCAATTCCGTAACGCCAAGTGATCTGGTCTCAAAATCAACAAAATGATTGATATCAACCATCATATTAGAAAGAACCTTGACATTTCTGGTCTCTGTCTGAATCCAGACATAAGGAACTGCCGCATTCTGAATCTTGTCCGCCAATTCGCGGTCTGCGACGGTACCAGCCTCAGCCAGAATCTCACCTGTGGTAGCATCCACCACATCCTCTGCCAAAACATGACCATTGATACGATTCTTTAATGCAAGTTTCTTATTGAACTTATAACGTCCCACTTTGGCCAAATCATATCGTCTTGGGTCAAAGAACATAGCACTAATAAGGCTTTCGGCACTCTCCACCGTCAGCGGTTCACCCGGACGGATCTTGCGATAGAGTTCCAATAAGCCTGCTTCATAACTACCATTTGGCTCCTTTTCTGTAATGGAAGGATCCTTACCAAAAGATGCCATAATCTTCGGTTCTTCACCAAACAAATCAACAATCTGCTGGTTCGTGCCAACGCCAAGAGCACGAATCAACACCGTAATCGGCACCTTTCTTGTTCTATCTACACGAACATAGAAAACGTCATTTGAGTCTGTCTCATACTCCAACCATGCACCACGGTTCGGAATCACCGTACATGAGTACAATTCCTTACCCACTTTGTCGTGTCCAATCGCATAATAAATGCCCGGAGAACGAACCAACTGGCTGACGATAACTCGCTCCGCACCATTGATCACAAAGGTACCTGTCTCTGTCATCAGCGGCAGATCGCCCATAAAAATCTCATGCTCATTGATTTCGTCGGTCTCTTTGTTGTAAAGACGAACCTTTACCTTCAAAGGTGCAGCATATGTGGCATCTCTTTCTTTGCACTGTGGAATGGTGTATTTTACATCGTCCTTGCACAATGTAAAATCAACGAACTCCAAGCTTAACTGACCGCTGTAATCAGCAATCGGCGAGATATCCGAAAAGACTTCCTTGAGTCCTTCGTCAAGGAACCACTGATAAGAATCCTTCTGGACCTCAATCAGATTAGGCATCTCCAATACCTCTTTTTGTCTCGAGTAACTCATACGCATGCTTTTTCCAGCCTTGACCGGACGTATTCTGTTTTTCTCCATTGACGTTTCACCTCTCGTTTTTATTCTGTCTATTGAAAAATGGGCATAAAACTCCCATTGCACCACAATAAAGCACCCTATACTATACAACAAAACGATTTCAGATGCAAGAAAAAATTTATAATTTTACAAAAAAAGCACCTCGGCGCTCAGCCGCGATGCTTTTCGTATTGTTCTTTACAATTCAAAGACCGATTACTTCAATGTAACCTTAGCGCCTTCTGCTTCTAACTTCGTCTTGATGTCCTCAGCAGTTGCCTTGTCAGCTGCTTCCTTAACGATCTTAGGAGCGCCATCAACTAATTCTTTAGCTTCCTTCAGGCCCAGACCAGTTGCTTCACGAACAACCTTGATAACCTTAACCTTGTTCGGACCAACTTCTGTCAGTTCTACGTCGAACTCGTCCTTCTCTTCTGCTGCTGCTGCTTCGCCGCCTGCTGCTGCTACAACAACGCCTGCTGCTGCAGATACGCCAAACTCTTCTTCGCAAGCCTTTACTAAATCATTCAATTCTAATACGCTTAACTCTTTGATAGCTTCGATAAATTCTTCTGTTGTCATCTTTGCCATGATAATTTCCTCCATTTAAAATCATATTTGTTTGACAACGAGACTTTTCATCATCCAGTCTCGTTCCTACGCTCCTCTTAAAACAGAACGTTTTACTCTTCGCTCTCTGCTGCAGGTGCTTCTTCTGCTACCGGAGCCTCCTCTGCAGGTGCTTCTTCTACTGCAGGTGCTTCCTCTGCTACCGGAGCCTCTTCTGCAGGAGCCTCCTCTGTTGCTGCCTCAGCAGTATCTGATGCTCCACCATTCTCAGCGATCTGGCTGATAACTCTGGCGAAGTTAGCCATCGGTGACTGCAGGCTTCCAAGCAACTTGGACAGCAATTCATCTCTTGACGGAACGGCTGCTACTGCCTTCATGCCATTTGCATCGTAGAATGTACCTTCTACCACACCAGCCTTGATCTCAAGTGCCGGAGCATTCTTTGCAAACTTGGCAAGAACACGTGCCGGAGCCGTTGCATCTTCTGCTGAAATAGCAATTGCACTAGGCCCTTCCAAGACTGGAGCCAAACTCTCAAAATCGGTTCCCTTGAAAGCAAAGTTCATCATTGTGTTCTTGTAAACCTTGTAAGTAACACCAGCTTCTCGTAACTCTTTACGCAACTGTGTGTCCTGTGCTACGGTCAATCCACGATAGTCAACAACAACCACAGACTGTGCGTCCTTAATGCTTGCTGAAATCTCGTCGATGATTGGCTGCTTTAATTCAACTTTTGCCACGTTTCGTGTACCTCCTTATTTTATTTCATCTTGCTTAGACTTGGAGATTTTATCTGTGTTCTGCGTCGGGCAAAACAAAAGCCCCTCTGCACCAGACAGAGAGGCTTGAAAAAATCATAATCATATCGCTCATATAGCGATTGACTGTCCTCGGTAGGTCATACTCGTTACGCCTTACGGCACCTACTGTCTTCGGCAACATGCTTTCGCATTATATCATTGTATTCATTGGATGTCAACAATTACTGTGTAACTTTTGCCACATTCACCTTAACGCCAGGTCCCATTGTCGGAGCCAAAGAAATGCTCTTAATGTACTGGCCCTTAAGACTGCTTGGCTTAGCCTTGTTGATGGCATCCATAAGGGTCTGGAAGTTGTCCGCTAATTGTTCCTCTGTAAAGGAAGCTTTTCCAATTGGCACATGGATAATATTTGTCTTATCTAATCTGTACTCAATCTTACCAGCCTTGATGTCGTTTACTGCCTTGGTCACATCCATCGTAACGGTACCGGCCTTCGGGTTTGGCATTAAGCCCTTTGGTCCAAGTACACGTCCCAGACGACCGACAACACCCATCATGTCAGGTGTAGCAACAACTACGTCAAAATCTAACCAACCTTCATTCTGAATCTTCGGAATCAGTTCGTCTGCTCCAACGTAGTCAGCGCCTGCTGCGGTTGCCTCATCAGCCTTCGGTCCTTTAGCAAATACTAATACCTTTACCTCTTTACCTGTGCCGTGCGGTAAAACAACAGCGCCACGGATCTGCTGCTCTGCATGACGTCCATCACAGCCTGTTCTGATATGAGCCTCGATTGTCTCATCAAACTTGGCAGTTGCATTCTTCTTAACCTGCGCGATTGCTTCTGCCGTCTCAAATTGAACTGACTTATCATATGACTTTGCAAGTTCAACGTATTTCTTTCCTCTTTTCATTCTAAATCTACCTCCTGTGGTATTATCGGGAGAGGACCCTCCCACTCATTTACATTTCATTGATAAGGTAACTCCTAATCGCTAAACTCAGCCATCGCTTACGCTCCGCTTCGTTAATCTCTAGGAGGGCCTCGCACTAGATTCGAACTTCGCTACTGCTCGTTCTCATCAAGTTGCTTTCGGCCAGTTGCTTTCGGCCAGTTGCTTTCGGCCTATTCAGTTACCTCAACGCCCATGCTGCGAGCTGTTCCCTCAATCATGCTCATAGCCGCCTCAAGGGATGCTGCATTCAAATCAGGTAACTTCGTCTCAGCGATTTCCTGTACCTGAGCCTTTGTGATCTTTGCAACCTTCTTCTTGTTCGGCTCACCGGAACCAGACTGAATCTTTGCTGCCTTCTTGATCAAAACTGCTGCAGGCGGTGTCTTCGTGATGAAACTAAAACTTCTGTCTGCATAAACAGTGATAACAACCGGAACGATTGTATCGCCCATATCCGCTGTCTTTGCATTGAACTGCTTTGTAAATTCTACGATGTTGACACCATGCTGTCCAAGCGCAGGACCAACTGGTGGTGCAGGTGTAGCTTTACCAGCAGGAATCTGCAACTTGA
>CAMAKU010000062.1 GCA_945836255.1 uncultured Roseburia sp.
CTGCGGCTCAATGGTCACCGTTGCCTGTGTCAGTGATGCAACAATATCAAACGTTGCACTGACTTCACCCGTATAATTTCCTTTGGCTGTAGCCACGACCGAAGCCTGACCTGCATTGGTATTCTCTGTTACACTCAGATCGTAATCGATACCTTCCACCAGCGTAATCACCGGATCCACACCATTGTCATAGACAACCGATGCCACAGGTGTCACTGCATTGCCCGTGTATTCCATACGTTTCTGATCTAATATCAGTTTGAAATCGGAAATATCCCGATGATTGATAACAAACGGAACACTCATTGTCTCCGAACCAGCCGCGTAATTGCCCTTGAGCGATACCACTACATACGCCGGATTCGTAAGACTGCCCACACTCTGATTGTTTACATAGGACACGGTATAATTGGACGGATCCACCTCCACAGTCGTTGAGATTGAATCATCGTATACCTTCAGGGCCGGTTCCACCGGATTACCTGTATAGGTACAATAATAGTTGCCATTCTCATCCTGATCCAGTGCAAGCACCACACGAATCTCAGAAGCGGTGGCTACTTTTTGATGAATCACATAATTTGCAGATGGCTTTCCAAAATAATTATTGATACCCTTTACCGCAAGTGTCTTTGTTCCTGCGCTTACAGCATCATCGATAGGCACCATCTCATAATCCGTGCCCTCTCTTAACAGTGTACCATTAAGATATACGGCATAAGACGGAATATGTTCCTGCCCGTCATAGATGAATTCCTGCTGATTCTGAGGAATCCGCACTTCCGCATCTGCAAGAGATTTACCGATATTGAACGTCACATCCTTGGTTGAACCGTAATTGCCCTTACCTGTCAGTGTCACTGTCGGCGGATTGTTCTCATCGTCTTTCGATGCCGATGCCGTATTGTTGTGATAGGTCACTTCATAATCTACGCCTTCTTGTAACGTAACACTCCGCGTCTGATCCTCCACGGTAACCGTCGGCTCCACTGCGGAACCGGTATAATCCATATCCGGTACGGTAATCGCGATATCTGCCGCATCAATTCCCTTCTGCTCTACCACAAAGTTCGTATATAAGGAACCATAGAAATTTCCCTTTCCGTTGACGGAAATACTGTATTTTCCGGCATCCTTAACCGTACCGCTGTAAGTAATGTCATAATCAACACCTTCCTGCAAGGTATACGTTGTGCCATCACCCACCGGACACGTCACCGTAACTGCCGGCGTAATCTCTGAGCCTGAGTAGACGGCTGATGACTGCTCCAACTTCACCGTTCCACCGGCCAGATTCGTCTGTGTCACCTTAAACGGTACCATCTTCGTGCCGGTATAATTGCCGATACCGGTAAAGGTCACCTGAGCCGTACTTAACTCCGTAGATACATATTCATTATTCGTAATCGTATAATTGTAATCTCTTCCTGCTTCTAAGGTATGTCCATTATAGGTCAAAGACATCTGCGGAACCACCGGATGACCTCCGGCATATCCCATATCGGATACGGTGGCAACCACGTCGCTGCCGGCGATATCCTTTGCCGTGATGGTGAATGTCTTGGTCACGGAGCCATAATAACTGCCCATTCCACTGACAATGACAGATGCTTCACCCACATCGGTATTGTTGCTGTAACGAACGGAATAGTCCTTTGTCTCTGTCAGCGTCTTACCGCCATAGGTCACCTGCACCACCGGCGTAATACTGTCTGCGGTGAACGCTTTGCTCAATCCATTATCCACACCATCCAGTGTCACCGTCGTGGTCAGCATGCTAATACCAACAATCTCAAAACTTACGGTCTTGCTGTTAACTACACAAGAAGCGTTTGGTGAAATTGTTACCGTTCCCACACCGGCTTCTGTATTCTCTCCATAAGTAACGCTGTATTCACTGGTGGACAATTCCTTGCCACTGCATGACACGGTTACTGTCGGTTTGTGAGCAGAACCGTTGTAGTCATAACGGCTATTGACACCTGTCACAACTGCAGACGACAAATCGTAAAGGATGTCAAATTTGACATCTTTGGAGCCCTTGTAGTTGGAACCATCCACTGCCTTAATCGTTACCGTCCCGCCATCGATTCCGGCGTTGGTATTTGCACCATAGATAATGGTATAGTCCACATTTTCTGCCAGCACATCCGTACCATACCGAACAATGGGGTGCGGTGTAATCTGGGAACCGGTGTAATAGGTATCCTCTACATTTGTAATCGTAGCATTTGTCAGATTCCCTACCACCTTAATCGGAATCGTCTGACTGCCACGGCAGAAATTCTTACCTTCCACAATCAGTCGACCGTCACCCGGTGCCGAACAGTTAAACTGTGTAATCGTGTAGTTATCTTTATTCAGCCATGCCGTTTTGCTCTGATCGTTGACATATTTCACAGTTACCGTAGCCTGATTAAAGTTCAGGGTTCCGTCTGCTTTCAATTCATAACTGCTGTCTACATTTTCTACCTGGAACAGCGCAGTATCACTGATATCTCCAATGATGTTAAAGTTAGTGGTTGCCGTTCCGGCATAGGTATTCTTACCGGTCAGTGTGATGGTTGCCTTACCCGGATTGGTATTGTTGGTATAAAGCACTTCATAATCCGTACCTGGCGTCAGCGGCGTATCACCATACATCACGGTAAAACTTGGTGTAATCGCCTGTCCCGTATAAATCTGATCATCAATCGCAGAAATCGTGATGGTGGTCTTGTCAGAAATATCCTTGGCAACAATAGAGAACTTCAACGCAACGCTTCCCTTATAATTGCCTTTTCCGGTGATGGTTACCGTAGGCGCATTTGCATCCCCACGATCACCGATTTGACGGTTATTTGCATACCCGGAAATATCGTAATCTATGCCCGGTGTCAGAACCGTGCCAGCCGCATTTGTTACCACAAAATCATTGGTACCCGGACGAATATCCTTACCGGTATAGGTCTGATCTGCAATCTCTGACACAGTACAGTCAGCCAGTTTTGCCTGTTCAATGTGATAAGTCTGTGTCAGTTTGCCCTGATAATTGCCCAGTCCGGTAATCTCTACCGCGTAATCCCCGGCATCCGGTCCCACAACGGATGAGGATAACTGATAATCCGTCCCTGCCCTCAGTGTAATATCATCTGACCGATCATCACTTACTTGATATTTCACCGTCAGGGAAGGGTTAATGCTGCTTCCGTCATATTCATAGTTAAAGTCACTGTGTGCGGAATCATTGTTAATGACAGTGAACTTGCCACTGGCATCCAGTGCGGCCCGTAAAAGCACATACTGCTTCGTCAACGTTCCATAATAATCGTTCTTACCGGTATACGTTACGGTCACCGTCTCAATCACACCACTGGCACCGGAGCCGCCGTCGCTTGTGTATGTGATATCATAATCGTTTCCAGCCGTAAGCGTTGTGCCACCATGAGTCAATACAGACTCTGGCCTAACGTCCGTTCCCAGATAAGTCACATAGTAGTATCCGGATTCCGCGCCGGGTGTATAGACCTCATCCGTATATGGATTCTGTAATTTCACAGAACCTCCATCTCTGAGATCTTCACCGATGGTATAGGTCACCGTCTTTGTACCGGTATAATTGCCGATACCGGTAATGATTGCCTCTTTATTCTCTCCGGAAGTCTTACAACCTTCCGTTCCGGTCACGGTATACGCCGTGTCTTTCACCAGGTTCTGCTTGCTTCCAATCATTGCGCTATCTGTAATCTTCAATTCCGGCAGCGTGTAGTCGTCCTCTTTGTAAGTATTACCTGTCAACCGGACAGCAACTTCTGCTTCATTGATATCCCGAGGCGCAATGGTAAAGGTAATCGTAATCATGGAGCCTTCATAATTACCGGCTCCGGTCACAATTACAGATGCCTGTTTCGTTTCTGTACTGGCATTGACATTATTCTTGTAAGCAACACTGTAATTGCTGAATGCAGACAATGTGGTATTTCCATCCTTAATCACCACCGTAGGCTTCTGCTCCAGTCCGGTATATACCGTCGTATATTCTGACTTATAAGTACCCGTAACTGCATCGTATGTCACAGCGCTTCCACCCAATGTATAGGTCAGTCCCTGCATGGACTTGGCCACAATCTGGAAATTCACGGTCCGCTGTCCCGTCAGATTGCCTTTGCCTTTGATGGTAACCGTTGCCGTTCCCATATTGATATTATCACTGTAGGATACCGTGTATGCAGATGACGGCAATTCTGTCTGGGTAGCATCAACATTTTGATAATACAACTTCACTTCCGGCTTGATCTGATTGCCGGTGTAGGTCTGATCACCGATGGCAGAAACCGTAATCCTACTATCATCAACGCTAAGTGCCGATATGGTAAACTGCGCATCAACGGTTCCCGTGTAATTACCCTGACCAGTCGCCGTCACTGTTGCCGTTCCGGCATCTG
This sequence comes from uncultured Roseburia sp., assembly GCA_945836255.1. GTDB lineage: Bacteria > Bacillota > Clostridia > Lachnospirales > Lachnospiraceae > Pararoseburia. Next base: position 4,425 of record CAMAKU010000062.1, read on the forward strand.
TATTATTCGTATAGGAAAGAACATAGTCTACATCCGGCGTGTAAGTCGTAGACATTTTTGTCAAAGAATACTCACCTGGCTGAAGCGTGATCGGCTTCCCGTTATAAACACGCTCTGTATCCGTAATCTTTAAGGTGCCGGAGAGTGTCGCCGGATTGATGGTAAAGGTTGCTGTAATCTGTTTTCCTGCATAGGTTCCGATACCGGTAATCAATACCTTTGCTTTGTTGTCTGTCGTACTTGCATTGACATTATTCTCATAGGAAAGGGTATAATCTACGCCCTCTTCCAAATATTCTTCACCCATCATGATATCAACGGTAGGTTCTTTTGCCTTGCCATTATAAGTACTACTGTATCTGCTGGCATAGGAGGCTCCACTTGTGGTCTTATAACCACCGATTTCAACCGTAGCATCCCGTTCCAGATCTCCGATAATCTGACAAGTCTTGGTCACTGTTCCCCGGAAGTTTGTCCCAGTCCCCGTGATTTTGATGGTCATTGTACCAATGTCCACATTGTTCTCATAAGTCACTTTATAATCGGTACCCTGAACCAGAGAATAATAACTACTGCTGGCTGTCTTCAGACGTGCAGTCACTGCCGGCTCCAGCGGATTGCCGGTATACATGAACGAAGTTGTAGAACCGTCGCCAATGGTAATGGAAAGATCTTTACTCTTTTTCAGATTACAGGGGTTAATCGTAAACTCTTTGGTGATTGTTCCGCTGTAACCCATCTGGGGATTACCCTCGATGGTCACCTTAGCCGTACCCGCATTGATATTATCTGTATAGGAAACAATACAATTGGATGCAAATGCCGTTGTGACATCATTCCCACTGGCATCCTCATAGGTAATTGACGGCGTCTTAGCCTCACTATCATAAGTAAATGAGGTCTCATCCAGTTCTGCCGTCACCACGTCGTTGATGTCCACCTTATTATCCGTGCTGGCCGTTACTTTGTAGCCGGTTCTGGTAATTGGTGTGGATGTAGTGTAATTGCCCACACCGGTCACAGTGACGTCATACGTAAAGGAATTGGTTGACAAATCCGTTCCGGTTCTCACTGCCGTTGCCGTAAAGTCCGTACCATATAGTAATGTCCCCATGGTAGCGTTGGTCACAGTGCCCGCAGACGTATTAATCACAAAGGTCGCAGCGTTCACCATTTCCTGTGTAATCGCCTGAGGAGTGATGGAATACGTCAATGTGTGGGAATAACCCGCATAGGTTCCGATACCGGTAATCACTGCCGAAGCCGATCCCACATTGGTACTATTTGTATAAGATACCGTATAGTCTGTTCCCTTCGTCAGTTCTACTCCACCACAAGAAACCTTCACTGCCGGCTCAATGGCAGTGCCTGTATAAGCAAAGGTATCTAAGCCGTCCGTAAACGACGACGTAAGAATGTGTACATTAACGGTCTTTGTCTGGGTTGTTCCTGCCGCAGACACACTTACCGTTCCCGAACCGCTCTGTCCGCTCACCTTGTTGACAACACCGTTCATCCCATTGCCACCTTCATTGGCCACCTGAAACAGGGAAGGATTGTCTGACGTATAGGTAACACTCCGCTTATAAGCCGGTGTCAATGAGGTTGTAATCGTGGGTGCCTCCGTATCGGAACTATCCATACAGATATTGGTAGGTGAAACGGTAAGATTCGTAATATCATTTACAGAGACAGAGTTCACCGTGCCTGTGGTCGTCTGAATCACACCATGATCCAGCCCCGACCAGCCGCCGCCGGACGGTTTCCAATAAGCCGTCGCAGATGTGTCATGGTAATAGGTAATATTGCTGGTAGAGGAGAACGTAACTACAACCGAATACGTCTCTCCATTGGACAAATAAATAGGATCCGAATCCGGAATTGTCGCACCCAAAGTGCGAACCTCCGAGCCACTCTGTCCCAGTACCGTCTGTGTTCCGCTGGAATACCGAAGGACACCACTGGTGGGATTCGATGTGTCACTCAGATTCTGATAGACGAAGACCTCATAACTCAGATTCTGCGACTCCGGCACATGGAGTTGAAACTCCACTTTTTGTAATTGCGCATAATCCGCTGACGCCGTAAACACCTGCGCCAGTGAATCTCCCGAGGCAATCAGCTTTTCCGCATCCGTGACAAAATCCGCGAATGTGTTGACTCCGATCGTCAAAGTCGATGCAGCCAAAATGACTGCAAGCGCCGCCGCCAGTAATCTGCGTTTTACATCCTTGTACTTTCTCATAGGGTCCCCTTTCTTATCCGGCTTTTCCCCGCCATATATCATCAATTTCTCTTTTTTAAACCATAGAAGTCCGTACCCAGAAATGGGCATACTTAGACTTATTCTATTTCCTTATCGGATGACTTCTTGAAAAAGTTTATACTTTTTTACAAAAAACTACCAAAAGGGCGGCATCTATCATGCCGCCCAAATCGGATTTTCTCTATGCATTTACAATCTTGCCGGTGTACAGTTGATAATACTTTCCGCCTTCGGCAATCAATTCCTCGTGACTGCCGCGCTCAATGATGCGTCCCTGATCTAAGACCATAATACAATCACTGTTGCGGATTGTGGACAATCGATGCGCAATCACAAAGGTGGTTCTGCCTGCCATCAGTTTATCCATGCCATCCTGCACGATTTTCTCGGTACGGGTGTCGATGGAACTTGTGGCCTCATCCAAAATGAGTACCGGCGGGTCTGCAATCGCCGCTCTGGCAATGGCCAGAAGCTGTCGCTGCCCCTGACTTAAATTGGCGCCGTCACCGGTCAGGACCGTATCATAACCCTTTGGCAAACGCCGGATAAAACCGTCTGCATTGGCCAATTTTGCCGCTGCTCTGACTTCTTCATCTGTGGCGTCCAACTTGCCATAGCGGATATTATCTGCCACCGTCCCCGTAAACAGATGGGTATCCTGCAATACAATTCCCAGAGAATGTCGCAGATCATCTTTCTTGATCTTATTGATATTGATACCATCGTAACGAATCTTGCCATCCGCGATATCATAAAAACGGTTAATCAGATTGGTAATCGTGGTCTTGCCGGCACCGGTTGCGCCAACAAACGCAATCTTCTGACCCGGTTGTGCAAACATCTTGATATTATGCAGCACCGGCTTCTTCGGATCATAGGCAAAATCCACATCATCAAAGACCACATCTCCCTGCAATCTGACATAGGTGGTGGTATCGTCTGCCTGATGATAATGTTTCCACGCCCACATGCCGGTACGTTCTTCGCTCTCTACCAGTGCGCCGTTTTCTTCCCGGACATTGACCAGTGTCACATAACCATCATCGGTCTCCGGCTCCTCATCCAACAAGCCAAATACACGCTCGGCGCCCGCCATTGCCATGACGATGAAGTTCAACTGCTGGCTGACCTGTGAAATTGGCATATTCAGACTCTTATTAAAAGTAAGGAAACTTGCCAGTCCACCCAGCGTAAAGCCACCAAAACCGCTAATAGCCAAAAGACCGCCCACAACAGCAATGATAACGTAACTGATATTGCCAATCTGTGCATTTGCCGGTCCTAACATGTTGGCATATTTATTCGCCTGATTTGCACTCTCGAACAATTCATCATTTAACCGGTTAAAATCATCAATCGCCTGCTGCTCATGGCAGAATACCTTGACGACTTTCTGTCCGTTCATCATTTCCTCGATATTGCCATTGACCCGGCCCAGATCCCGCTGCTGTCTGCTGAAATACTTCCCGGAATTGGCTGCCAGCCGCTTGGTCACAAACAACATGAACAGCACCATGAGCATTGTCACCAGTGTCAAGGGGATACTCAGGGAAATCATACATGCCACAACACCCACCACGGTAATCGCACTGTTAATAATCTGGGGGATACTCTGACTGATCATCTGTCGCAAAGCATCAATATCGTTGGTATAGATCGACATGATATCCCCATGCTGATGGGTATCAAAATAACGGATGGGAAGTTCCTCCATATGAACAAACATCTCATTTCGCAACTTACGCAACGTCCCCTGTGTCACTTCCGCCATGATAAAATTGTAGGCAAAGGAGCACACCACACCAAGTGCATAGAACAGCGCCACACGGGAAATCGCCTGCAACAGCGGTCCGAAATCCGTGCTGCCCGATTGCAGCATCGGTGTAATATAATCATCAATCAGATTCTGCATAAACATCGTTCCCTGCAGGTTACATAACACGCTGACCACAATGCACACTACCACAACGATCAACTGCACACCATATAACTTAAAGATATATTTTCCGAGACGTCCCATAATATGTTTCTTCGCCTTCAGGCTCCCCTTGCTACGAGGGGGCATTTTCTGTGGTCCAGGCATATTACTCATCCTCCTTTTCATCAAAATCTCCGCTGCCGCCGCCTGTCTGAGATTCGTAAACATCGCGATAAATCTCATTGGATGCCAACAGTTCCTCATGGGTTCCAACGCCATTGATACGTCCCTCGTCCATGACAATAATGCGATCCGCATCCTGAACAGATGAGATTCTCTGTGCAATAATCAGTTTCGTCGTTCCCGGAATCTCCTCACGGAATGCGCGGCGGATCTTCGCATCTGTGGCTGTATCCACGGCACTGGTACTGTCGTCGAGAATCAGGATCTTCGGTTGTTTTAATAATGCCCGGGCAATACACAGACGCTGCCGCTGTCCGCCGGACACATTGCTTCCGCCCTGCTCAATGTAGGTATCATACCCCTCCGGCATACGGGAAATGAATTCATCCGCACACGCCAACTGACATGCCTTCTGGCACTCTTCATCGGTAGCATGTTCATTTCCCCAACGGAGATTTTCATAAATCGTTCCGGAGAACAATACATTATTCTGCAATACAACCGACACTTCATTTCGAATGACATCCAGATCATACTGCCGAACATCAATACCTCCGACCTTCACCGCACCATCCGTCACATCATACAGACGGGAGATCAGATTGACCAACGTGGACTTGGCACTTCCGGTTCCACCCAGGACGCCGATTGTCTCACCGCTTCTGATATGAAGATTAATATCCTCCAGCACAAATTCACCTGCATCTTCTTTATATGAAAAGTTCACATGGTCGAAATCAACAGAACCGTCCGGCACTTCCATGACGGGATGCTCCGGATTGACGATCGTCGCTTTCTCATTTAGCACTTCTGCCACACGATTGCCATTGGCAATACTCATGGTAATCATGACAAATACCATTGACAACATCATCAGACTCATCAGTATGTTCATGCAATAACTGAGCATGCTCATCAGTTCACCGGTTGTAAAATGATCGGAAACAATCATATTCGCACCCAGCCAACTGATCAACAGAATACAGGTATATACCGTCGTCATCATAACCGGCGCATTGCATGCCAGAATACGCTCTGCCTTCAGGAACAACTTGTAAATATTTTCGCTGGCCTTCTGAAATTTCTCCTTTTCATAATCCTCACGGACATAGGCCTTGACCACTCGGATACCTGCAATATTTTCCTGAACGCTCTCGTTCAAATCGTCGTATTTCTTAAATACATAGTCAAAAATCTTCCGCACTACGGAGATAATTCCAAATACAATGACCGCCAATATCACAACAGCAATCAGATAAATGCTTGCCAATTGCGGACTGATATAAAAGGACATCAGCATCGCAACGATCAGACTCGCCGGCGCACGCATTCCCAGACGCAGAATCATCTGATACGAATTCTGCAAATTGGTTACATCTGTCGTCAATCTTGTCACAAGACCTGCGGTGGAAAACTTATCAATATTCGCAAAGGAAAATGTCTGAATGTTCTCAAACATCGCCTTACGAAGGTTACGGGCAAACCCGGCAGATGCGCTGGCACCAAATTTACCGCCCATCAAGCCTGCAAACAAGCCTACAATTGCTGCAACAATCATGTAACCGCCTATGACGAAGATGTGATGCATATCGCCCTTGTTGACGCCTTCGTCAATAATGGATGCCATCAAAAGCGGTATCAGCATTTCCATCGCCACTTCCAAAAACATAAATATCGGAGTCAGAATGGAGTCTCTCTTAAACTCTTTCACTTGTGCAAGTAATGTCTTAACCATACTCATCGTTCTTCTTCCTTTCCAATCAACCAGATTATTTTTTCCCCAATTTCGCTTTATCAGATGTAATTTCCTGTTCCAGGCGATGTTTTATCTGCTCCCACATCGCAAACAATTGCTGCCTCTGCTCCGGCGTCAGATCCGCAGCGAGTTTGCGCTCCATATCCTCAATACTTTGCTTGATGCTGTCATGAAGCTGAATCCCACGCTCCGTTACAACAATCTTCTTGAGACGGGCATCCCGTTCCACAGGCTCTCTTCTGATATAGCCATTCTTCTCCAACCCCTGTAGCGCTGCTGTCACGGAAGACTTTGCCATATGAAAATCTGCCTCCATATCTTTCTGAAACACTTCTTTATCGCGTCTGTGGTAGAGATATCCCAGCATCCACCCATCTCTCGCTGTGACGGCATCCCCATTGGTATTTAGGAGACCCTTAT
>CAMAKU010000063.1 GCA_945836255.1 uncultured Roseburia sp.
CGCTATAACATCTTTTTCTTACGCAACCAGAAGCCTACGACGATGCACGTCAATAGCGTAATGGCACAGATGATGGCAAATCCATACGGTGTATCTGAAAATGGCATCCACTTCCCGCTGACATTCATTCCCCACAGACCGGAGATGATGGTCGGAATCGCCATCACGATGGTAATGGCTGCCAGATATTTCATGACATTATTCAGACGGTTATTGATTACGGTAGACATCAATTCCCGCGTACCATTGATGATATCACGATAAATCTGGGTCATCTCAATCGCCTGTCGGTTCTCAATAATCACATCCTCCAGAAGTTCCTGGTCTTCCGAATACTGACGCAACCGCCCATAGCGCGTCAGGCGATCCAGCACGACACCATTCGCACGCAGGGATGTTGCAAAGTATACCAGATTGGACTCCAGTTCATGCAGATCAATCAAGTCAACATCCTCTGTATTCTGATCAATTCGTTCTTCAATCTCAGTTCTCTTGCGATCAATACTGCGCAGAAGACTCTGATAAACCATGCAGGCATTATACAGGATCTGATAGGTAAAACGCATCTGCTTCTTGGTTGAAAAATCACGAATCCTTTGTTCTACAAAAGAACGCAATACCGCCGTCTCCTCTGCACACACGGTAATCACCACATCCTCAGCAATCAGAATGCCAAGCGGTATGGTGGTATAAGAATGGCGGTTATTACGCATCTCTGCTGATGGAATATCCACCAGAATCAATGTATATTCATCTTCCAGATTAATACGGGAACTCTCCTCATCATCCAACGCAGCCCGTACATCTGCAATATCCATATGAAAACGGTCACTGATCTCTGCACATTCTTCCAACGTAGGCGCTGTCAGTTTGACCCATGCACCCACATCGTACTGATCGATCTCTGAAATAATACGGTCATCTGTTTTATAAATATTTATCACGTATGTTTCCCCCTACTTTCCAGCGACTCTCAGAATCACTTCCTCGAAATGTTTTTTATCATAAATGACTGGCACCGGATAGAGCGGATTCGCTTCGTGGACAGCCCACTGGGCCATCTGCGCGATATCCTCCTGCTGAATCTCCGGCAGACAGGCAGGAATGCCCATATGTTCATTCATCTGCCTGATATGTCTGATAAAAGCCTTGGCACGCTCCTCATCTGTTCCCTCTGTCGCTACCTGTGAGACAGTCGCAAGACGAGCAAGCTTGCCATAGATCGCCGACCCGTAATCTTCCAGCACAATAGGCAACACAACTGCATTGGCAAGACCATGGGGCACATGATAGAGCCCACCGATGGTATGGGCAATGGCATGCACATTACCTACGCAGGCACGGGTGAACGCTGCACCTGCTTTAAAAGAGGCAATCAGCATCTCCTCCCGGGCCTCCAGCGAATCCCCCTGCTCATAAGCTCTGGGAAGAAACTCCACAATCGCAGCGACCGCCTCCTCACAATACGCTAACGTCTCCTTCGTATGATATGTCCAGTTCAGATACGCCTCCACCGCATGTGTCAGCGCATCCATCCCAGTCGTTGCCGTAATATCCGGCGGCAACGTTACCGTCAGACTCGGATCCATCACCGCAAAATCCGGGATAAGCACTACATCGTTAATCGCATATTTATGATGGGTCTGTTCATCGGTCACCACAGCCGCAATCGTCGTCTCCGAACCTGTACCGGCCGTTGTGGGCACGGCAATAAAAAATGGGGTCTCCCGTCCCACTTTCAACTGGCCTCCCAACTCCTGAAGGGTCTTATCCGGTCGTGCGATACGAGCCGCCAATGCCTTGGCCGCATCCATATTGGAACCGCCACCGATGGCAATAATACTGTCACATTGCTTCTCATGATACAGGCTCACCATCTCCTCAATCTGCGCCAGCGTCGGGTCCGGTCGCACCTGATCGTAAATCACCGTGCGTTCCGACAATTCTCCATACAATGTCTTGAGGAATCCGCTCTTACCAATGCGCGGTCCTGTCACCACCATGGGAGCCCAGGCATTGGCCTGTTCCAGAATCTCCGGAATACTGTGAAAACTATCCACTCCTTCCAGACGTTCCGGCTCTCTCCATTTCACCATCTTCATTCCAATATTAAACACCCATTGATAGGCACGACAATATGCATTCCTGATTCCCATTTTCATTCTCCAATCACATCCAATAATTCCATCGGTGTATGCACAAGAGCCACATGCGGCAATGTCTCCAGCAGTTCTGCCGGGCGAAATCCCCATGTACATAGTGCACAGTCGATACCGGCATTCTGTGCCGTGGACGCATCCACTTCCGAATCCCCCACATACAGCACCCGGCTTCGCACAGCAGCAAACCATTCCTGTTCTGTGGCATTCGACCGCAAATCCATGTTCGTAAGCGGATATTCCTTGCGCAATCGTCGCAGTGCTTCCTGCACGGGAGCCGCATCCGGCTTCCGTGCACGGACACCGTCATCACCCACTGCAATCGCTATTCTCCCCTGAAACACATCACGCACCAAAACGTCCACACTCGCCTGATTTTTATTGGTCACGATTGCCATGGGCATTTGACGCTTCTGAAGCGTCTCTAACAATTCCATAATACCAACATATGGTCTGGTTTTAATTTGATTGTGCGTCAGATAATATTCCTGAAACATACGAAAACCTTCCTCAAATCTGGGATTGTTCTCTCCGTCAGGAATCGCCCTGACCATCAGCATACGAATGCCATTACCAACAAAATTGCGGATATCCTCCAGCGAATGCCGGGGATATCCCATCTGCTCCATCACATAATTGACACTGTCCGCCAGATCTTCCAGCGTGTTTAATAATGTTCCGTCCAAATCGAACAAAACGATATCGTAATTCATTCTAATCATACCTTTCGTATAATATTATTATCTTACCACATTGACGACACAAAAAGAACCCACCACCTTTGTTTTTACAAAAATGATGAGTTCTATCCACATAACTACAATTTAGGGGAAAGCCCCGGAAGAATTACGCAGTTGCCGAACTGTTGCGTATCTGTTCTCTGACTTTCAGAATCATGGACGGACTAACCGACAATTCATCAATGCCCATCTGTAAGAACGTATCTGTCAATGTGGTATCCGCGCCTAATTCACCGCAGATGCCGATCCAACATCCTTCTTTGTGACCATTATCAATCACCATCTGCAGCATGCGCAAAATGGCGGGATGGTGCGCATCGTAAATGGAATCCAATTTGGGATTCTGACGGTCAATCGCCAGCGTGTACTGGGTCAAATCATTGGTTCCCACAGAGAAGAAATCAACCTCCTTTGCCAGAAGATCGGAGATCATGACAGCGGCCGGCGTCTCGATCATAACGCCAAGTTCCACCTGCTGATAGGGAATGCCCTCCTGTTGCAGTTCCTGCTGCACCTGATGGCACAGTTCCTTTGCCTGTCTCACCTCGTCCACAGAGATTATCATCGGAAACATAATGGCAATATTGCCATAATAACTGGCGCGATAAATCGCACGCAACTGTGTCCGAAAAACTTCTCGACGGTCCAAACAGATACGAATGGCACGGTAACCCATCGCCGGATTTTCCTCATGCTCTAAGCCAAAATAATCCACCTGTTTATCGGCACCGATATCCAGTGTGCGGATGATAACCTTTTTGCCGGCCATATTTTCCGCCACGGTGCGATATGCCTTAAACTGTTGCTCTTCTGTGGGATAATCCTGCGTCTCAAGGTACAGGAATTCACTTCGGAACAGTCCGATACCGCCGGCATCATTTGCCATAACTGCTGCCACGTCTCCTACACCTCCGATATTCGCATAGAGTTGAATCTTCTTACCGCCCTTTGTTACATTTTCCTTGCCCTTTAACTCCTGCAACAGGCGCGCCTGATCGCGTTCCTTTTCCTGCAATTTACGATAATAAGACAGTTCCTCTTCCGTGGGATCCAGAATAAACACGCCGCTTTGTCCGTCGACGATTGCCATCCTGCCATCGGCCTCTTCGGAAAAATCAATACCAATTAATGCCGGAATGTTCATGGTTCTTGCCAGAATAGCCGTATGAGAGTTGGTTGAGCCGCGCCGCGTCACGAAAGACAACACTTTCGACTTATCCAGTTGAACCGTCTCACTAGGTGCAAGATCATCCGCCAAAAGGATAACCGGCTGGTCTCCCAACTCGCCCGCCGTATCATTTCCCTGAAGAATGCGAATAACACGATTGGAAATATCCTTCACATCGGCCGCCCGCTCGCGCATATAATCGTCATCCATGGCGGCAAACATTTCCGCGAAGTTATCCCCGGTGGTCGCCACGGCAAATTCTGCATTGATCTTCTGGGCTGTAATCATATTGGTGACAGATTCCACATAATCCAGATCATCCAGCATCATCTGATGCACGTCAAAAATCATGGCATGGGCCTGCCCCACCTCATTGAGGGCTTTGTCATACAAAGCGGCAAGTTGACTCTTTGCCTGTTCCTTCGCCTGTAAGAAACGTTTGATTTCTCCTTGCGCATCTTCAATTTTGATTCGCTTGACCATCTGATCTTTATTCCCAAAAACTCTACATGGTCCGATTGCAATTCCGCTATATACGCTTTTTCCATTCTGTTTCATACGAACTGCCTCTCCTTGTTTTTCAGCTCATTCAACACACGCTTACGAGTGTTCCGCGTCAAATCATAAATTACATATTCTCCTGTAAGAAGGAGCACAGTGCATCCATTGCCGCATCTTCATCTTTGCCCTCTGTTTTCAGGACAATTTCCTGTCCGCTTTTGACTCCCAGTCCCATCACGCCAAGGATTCTCTTAGCATCCACTTCCTTACCATCTTTTGCAATTGTAATAGTGCAGTCGAATTTGGCTGCCTCCTTCACAAACAGACCTGCCGGTCTTGCATGAATCCCTTCCGGATCTGTAATCGTATACGTAAATTCTCTCATGATTCTAATCCCCTTCCTATTGTTTTTACATTTGGTCTGCATCCTTCTTCAGGAAGCCAAGCATAACAGCCGTCACAGCGGAGCCAACCAACCATGACAAAATATATAACAGCGGCTTACCTACGGTTGCAAATACGAAGATACCACCATGCGGTGCCATCAACGTACATCCAAAGAATGCACTGAGTCCACCGGCAATTCCGGCGCCCACCAGCGTACACGGAATCACATGGGCCGGATCACTGGCTGCAAACGGAATCGCACCTTCCGTAATGAACGAACATCCCATGACAAAATTGGAAATCTTGGAATTCCGCTCTGCTGCGGTAAATTTCTTCGGGAAGAACTGGCACGCCAGTGCAATACCGATGGGTGGCACCATACCGCCAACCATAATGGCTGCCATGGCGATATAGCATGCCTGTACTGCCGGATCCGATGCCTGCGCACCACTTGCCATCATTTCTGATGCGGTTGCAAGCATTCCGGTACCGAAAACATATGCAGCCTTATTGATGGGACCGCCCATATCAATTGCCATCATCGCACCAAGAATACAACCCAGCAACGTAATCAATCCTGCATTGGCAATGGCGGTCAACATGATACTCAGTCCTGTGTTGATCAAGCCGATCAACGGATTGAAAATAAAGCACATCAAAATACTTACAATAAAAATACCACCTAACGGATAAATCAATGTGGGCTTAATGCCTTCCAAGGAATCCGGAAGTTTTTCACATAGCTTCTTAAGCCCCAGAACCACATAACCTGCAAGGAAGCCAACCAGAATGCCACCCAGGAAGCCGGATACTGTTGTTCCACCATTTTCACCCTGAAAAGCGAAACGTCCCACAAATTCATTGAGGCCACTCAGGCTGCCCCAACTGTAATCTGCAAACAACGCATTACCATTGGCTGCAAGCAAGCCGCCGGTAAATCCTACCGCAAGACCCGGTCGGTCTGCAATCGAATAGGCAATATAGCCGGAAAGTACCGGAACCATCAGTCCCATGGCCAGGCCGCCCACATATTTAAAGAATGCGGACACCGGCGTACAGGTACCGAAATTACCACCGCCTGTTGCTCCATAACCCATCAATGTATCAATCAAAAATGCCAACGCAACCAAAATACCACCGCCGATGACAAAGGGAAGCATGTGGGAAACACCACTCATCAGATGCGTGTAGATCTGATGGCCCACACTACCCGATTGCTTTGTCTCTGTCTTCTCGCTGTCCTTGCCCTCTTTTTTGGTACGGCTCTCATACTTTGGTGCTTCGCCTGCCATCGCTCTTTCCACCAAAAGTGATGCCTTGCTGATTCCATCAGCAACACCGCTCATGATCAGAGGCTTACCGTCAAAGCGATCCATTGGGACCTTGGTATCTGCTGCAATAATAACCGCTTTCGCTTCTGCAATCTCACTGTCGCTAAGTACATTTTTGGCACCGCCGGAACCACGGGTCTCCACCTTGATCCGACAATGCAATGCTGCCGCTGCTTTTTCCAATGCTTCTGCAGCCATATAAGTATGTGCGATTCCGGTCGGACATCCGGTAACGGCTACCACCAGCACATCCGCGTCAGCCGTTGAAACGTCCGCATCTTTTGCCTCTTCTTTCTCTTTCGCTGTCTCTGCATCATCGATGATTGCGAGAAATTCCTCCGGTGTCTTTGCCTGCTTTAATTTCTTCGTGAACTGCTCATCCATCAAAAGAACAGACAGACGACTCAGCACCTCAAGATGAATGTTGTCCTCTGTATTCGGTGCTGCAATCAGGAAAATCAGATGCACCGGCTGCCCATCCAGCGCATCAAATTCCACGCCGGTGGGAACTACCATTGCAGCTAGTCCCGGTGCCTTGACAGCATCCGACTTGCAGTGTGGAATCGCAATGCCTTCGCCGATACCGGTGGTACCTTCCTCCTCTCTCGCAAATACACCCTTCCGATAAGCATCTGCATCCGCGATATTGCCTCGCTTACACATCAGATCAACCATCTGCCGGATGGCATCCGCTTTGTCTGACGGTGCGCCCTGCAGTTGAATACTGTCAAGACTCAGTAAATCTCTTACCTTCATTTGAAATCCCCCTTTATTGGATTATATATAATCATGATGACATTACTGCCTCAAGTCCTTAAGCAACGCCACAACTTCCTCTTTCGTGGCAAAATTCTCCGAAAATGCTGATGCACTTCCGGCACAAAGCCCCATATAAAAGGCCTCTTCATAATTTCCGCTGGCAAGATAACCAGCGAGGAAGCCGGCAACCATGGAATCCCCTGCGCCAACAGAGTTGATAACCTTACCCTTCGGCGGATTGCTTTCAAATTGCTCCCCATTCTCTGTTAGTAGAACAGCCCCCTGTCCTGCCATGGAGACCAGTACATTGCGCGCTCCCATTTCCTGTAATTTGTGGGCATATACGAAAACATCCTGCTTTTCCTGTAGTTCTACGCCGAAAATCTCACCCAGTTCATGGTTATTGGGCTTGATTAAAAACGGATGATACGGAAGCACATTCACAAGGAGATCCTTTGTAGCATCCACCACAATCAATAACTTCTTGTGCTCCAGATATTTCATGATATCCATATAGATATCATCCGGCATCACATCCGGTATACTGCCTGCCAGTACCAGCACGTCCCCGTCCTCCATGGCATCCAGCTGATGATATAACCGTTCAATATCCTGCGCACTAATGGCAGGTCCCTGACCATTAATCTCTGATTCCTCTCGGGAACGTAACTTGACATTAATCCGAGAAATCCCTTGTTCCACGCGGATAAAATCCGAATGGACACCACGCTGTTGCAGCAGCCGTGCAATCTCCTCTCCGGTAAATCCTGCCATAAATCCCAGTGCATGACTGTCATAACCGAGATTCTTGAGAACCATAGATACATTGATCCCTTTTCCTCCCGGGTACATGATTTCCGTCCTGGTCCGATTGACCCGCCCAAGGGTAAAATCATCGACAGATACAATGTAATCAAGGGATGGGTTAAATGTAACCGTGTAAATCATTTACTTACCTCCGTGATATTTTGAAATGATCGGAACGTATCAGGAATGACATCTGTTATTATCTGCGCCTCATCAAACGCCCCAAAGGTAATCGCTGAAATCTGTCCAAACTTCGTGGCATCCGCCAACAAATATACATCTCTGGCATGTTCCATGGCGCGGCGCTTGATCATCGCCTCTTTCACTTCCGGTGTGGTAAAGCCCTGCTCGATCGTAATACCATTCGCGCCAAAGAAACCTTTGGTGAAGTTGTATTTACTGATGGAAATCACTGCCTCCTCACCAACAATAGCATCTGTTGTGCCTTTAAATTCGCCGCCCAGAAGATAAACGCGGCAGCCAAGCGCTGCCAATTTTCTTGCATGGCCGATAGCATTGGTAACATACATGGCGTTGCGATTCAGCGAAGCGTCAATCATCATCTCCGTGGTTGTACCGGCATCCAGATAAACCACATCCGTATCTGTGATTAGCCCCGCCGCATACCGTGCAATATCCACTTTTTCCTCGACGTTCTGTTCCTTGCGCAAATCGAACTCATCGTCCTTGGTACGATACGCAGCATTCTTCGTCATGGCACCACCGTGGACTTTGATTAACTGTCCGCGGGCATCCAGCGTATTCAAATCACGCCGGATGGTAGACTCAGATGCATCCAGTAGTTCCATCAACTTCGATACCGTCACCGTTCCATTCTCTTCTAGTATGGACAAAATCTTTCCAAATCTTTCTTCTGTCAGCATAAAATCACTTCCATTCACAAACATTCAAAATCGTTCATCTGATAATGGTATTATACCGTCATCTTCCGTCAATATCAATCATTTTCGGTCATAAATATCCAACAAATTTCCATGGAAATTTTTGTTACATCTGACAGTATCGCACCTTTCCTCGTCGCCATAACAGAAAAGGTCTGACGCTAACGCGCCAGACCCTCATCGTAAAATCACCTGTTGTTATTACAAATTTGTTCTATCTTGTTCAATTCTTCTTCGCAAAATGATGTGTTCCTGGTTGCCCGAATATTATCCAGAATCTGTGCGGGTTTCGATGCTCCAATCAGTACACTGGTCACAACACTGTCACGAAGCACCCAGGCAAGTGCCATTTCCGCCAAGGTCTGCCCCCGCTCCTTCGCCAACGCATTCAATTGCCGGATCTGTTCCATGCGCTCCGGCGTTAAGGAACTTTCTTTTAGGAAACGACCATCCGTCTTCACACGGCTATCAGAAGGAATCCCATGTAAATACCGGTCTGTCAGCAATCCCTGTGCCAATGGGCTAAACGCAATAATCCCTTTGTTTAACATCTGTGCTGTTTCCTTGAGGCCATTCTGTTCAATCGTTCTGTCAAAAATAGAATATCGGTTCTGATTAATAATGAATGGACAGTGTAAATCCCGTAGAATCGCAGACGCTTTTTCCAACTGCTCCCCATTATAATTCGACAGACCTACATACAATGCCTTACCACTTGTCACTGCCTGAGCCAGAGCCCCCATGGTTTCCTCCAATGGCGTATCCGGATCCATGCGATGATGATAAAAAATATCCACATAGTCAAGCCCCATGCGTTTTAGACTTTGATCCAGACTGGCAAGCAGATATTTTCTGCTTCCCCAGTTACCATAAGGGCCATCCCACATTTCATATCCAGCCTTTGTGCTGATTAGCAGTTCATCTCGATACGCACCGAGTTCTTCTCTTAATATTCTGCCAAAATGAAATTCAGCGCTTCCGTTCTTTGGGCCATAATTGTTGGCCAGATCAAAATGGGTAATCCCATGATCAAACGCCGTAAAGCAAAGTCGCTTCATATTATCATATTCCGCACTATCGCCAAAATTATGCCAAAGGCCAAAAGATACTGCCGGTAATTTTAAACCGCTATTCCCACATGAAAAATAGTCCATTGACTCATAACGCTCTTTGGACGCCTGAAACATAGATTACCTCCCGATTCCGCTCATCACTGTCTTACGGTGTCATTAAGTCCTGTCGGCTGTGCCGCTCCTGCTTAATCGTGTACATCAACTGATCCGCATCCTTAATATACTCCTCCAACGGCCTATGTTCGCCCTGCTCGGCGACAACGCAACCTATGCTGGCACTCACCGAATACGGCAATTGCATGGACTTACTCTTTTCGTCAATGGTCTGCTCAATCCGATCACGATAGACGCCAAAATCTTCATTGCTGCTTCGCAGGATCAGGAATTCATCACCACCATAGCGGAACACTTTGGTCTGCGCATCTGCCACCTGCATTGCAGAATTCCCCACCAGACGAATGACAATGTCGCCCGCCTCATGCCCATACTGGTCATTGATATGTTTCAGTCGGTCAATATCAACAAAGATCACCTGCAACGGGCGCCCTTTCGCACGGCTTTCATGCAACATCTCATGGGCATACTTGGCAAATCCGTGGCGGTTAAATGCCCCCGTCAGATAATCCTTCTCATACAATCCCTGCAATTTATTATTGACAATGGTGTAGCGCTTTTTCTGCACCATATTCTCAATGGAAAAGCCGAGACTCTTGGTAAAATTGTAGAGTTCCTTATTGTTCATAAACTGCGGAATATCACGAAATATACATAAGCCATACAGATGATCCAGGAAATGAATCGGTGCGTACACATAACAGTG
>CAMAKU010000064.1 GCA_945836255.1 uncultured Roseburia sp.
GCATCACCGAGAGCCATGAAGCGTCTGCCGGCGAACTGGAATATCAGTGCTGATGCATCCAGTGCGGCAGTTCTCATGGATTTATTTGGTCGCGAAAATGTAAAAGTGATTGAGAAACTGCCACAGTGGAATCAATAAAATGATGGACTAAGCCAATGTATCCAATTCATTTAAAAGGGCGTCTAATTGTTCCTCCCCAAGACCCATCATTGGTGCAATGGCTGGGAAAGTCATACCATAGGCTTGTTTGACCATGGGATTTTCAATAAAGCCTGGAAGATATTTGTTGACGATTTCCAGACCTTTTGGGTCTTCCACTATGGATGCGATTGTGCTGTCTCGGTTTAAACCATTTCCTGTTATAATTTCCGGATGTTTCCACTGAGATACATTTTGGTGACCGGCGGAAAGAGCACCATCCACAGGGATGGCAGCACCTGAGATGTAGCGAGCCATATCGGAGGCAAGAAAAAGGGCAAGATATGCACATTCTTTCGGATCTCCTAATCGATTTGCAGGGCAGTCTTTACGGAACATTTCCATGGCAGCCTCTGGTGCATCGCCAAAAATGGACGTTTCTGTATATCCCGGGCAAATAGCATTTACTGTGATTCCATATGGAGCATAATCTAAGGCGGCTACTTTTGTCATACCGATGACAGCATGCTTTGTACCCGTATAGAGAGCTTGGCCACGTTGGGGACAAATGCCGGCTACAGATGCAACATTAATCAGAAAACCTCCATCAGAATGAGATTTGAAGATTGCCTCTGCTCCATATTTCATACCGGCGAAAACACCTTTTGCATTTAATGCAAAAATTTCGTCAAAGTTATTCATATCATATTCATGGAGGGGAAAACCACCCATTCCAATGCCGGCATTGCTGACGATTCCATCTAACCGACCGTAATGCGCGACGGTTTGATCAATCAAGTTTTTGATGGAAACATCATTTGAACAATCGGTTTGAATGAAGATGGCATCGCCACCGTTTGCACAGATTTCGTCTGCGACGTGTTGGCCTGCTTCGGCAGAACGAGCAGCCAATACAACTTTCATGCCGTTTTCGCCAAATACTCTGGCAATGGCTTCGCCGATTCCTCGACTGGCACCTGTTACGATTGCTACTTTTCCTTTAACGCTTTGAAAATTTTGTCCGGTTTCTTTTGAGATTTTTGATTTGAACATGTTTTCTCCTTTTCCTACTTTTTTTGAATACCGCGTATCTTTTGAGACGGTATATTTTTTATATATCGTTTTTGTTGTATGGTGACAATCATTAATGTTGTTAAAACTGTACATTTGCTGTACATATTAGGGTTGATATGTACAGTAAATATCCAAAAATAACAAAGAATTTGACATTTGAGTAAGCTGAACATACAATGTCAGTCAGATGAAACATATGGGATGTCAATAGAATGTGCCGTGTGGCGTTTGATGGAATTCTGTAAATTGCTGAAAGGGAGAAAGTACATGGATCCGAGAACAAGATATACAAAATATATTATTACAGAAGTTTTTTTAGATTTTTTGAAGGATAAACCGTTGAACCGAATTACAGTAACGGATATTTGTAAGAAAGCAAAAATTAATCGTGGAAGTTTTTATAAGTATTATAAGGATGTCTACGATTTGATGGAGCAGTTGCAGGACGAAGGTATTGATGAACTGAAGAGTATGTTGGAAAAACTGGATGCCAGTAGTGGAAGCGCTGTAAAAGAAGTGTTGCTGCATGTGCTTTCTGTGATTAAATCCAGAAAGTCGTTGATTGACGCCATGAATGTAAATCGTCGTATCGGAGAAGATGCATTTTTGGACAGAATGATGCAGTGTGTTTTGGAATATATACAAAATATGATTTCTATAGATAAAAAACTAGGAGAAGATCCGGAAATCATTGAAAAGAAAATTATGGTCAGTCAGTATATGCTGGGTGGTTGCTCTAACTTAATTATGAATTGGATTAATACAGGCATGAAAATGGATGAAGATATCCTGGTGACCTATATGTTAGAGTTTACCAATCAATCAAAGGAAGATTGTCATGTTAGATATATGAATGAACATGTCATGTAGTGATGTTTTCAAAAAGTAAAATGTAAAAGTTATCGAAAAGAATGTTGAATTTCAAGGGAAAAGAGATTAAAATAGTAAGCGAGTGAATGGATTCAAATAGAGGAGGAAAGTTCGATGGCAAAAGAAGTAGAAACAATCGGTGTCCTGACGAGCGGTGGTGACGCCCCGGGCATGAACGCAGCCATCCGTGCAGTCGTACGTCAGGCGATTGCCAGAGGTAAGAAAGTTAAAGGAATTAAGCGAGGCTATGCAGGTCTGTTGCAGGAGGAGATCATTGACATGGATGCACACAGTGTATCTGAGATCATCCAGCGCGGTGGTACGATTTTGCAGACAGCAAGATGTCTGGAATTTGTAGAGCCGGAGTATCAGCAGAAGGGTGCTGAGATCTGCAAAAAGCATGGAATAGATGGATTGGTCGTAATCGGTGGTGACGGTTCCTTTAAGGGTGCACAGAAGTTGGCATCCTACGGCATCAATACAATCGGCCTGCCGGGCACGATTGATCTGGATATCGCGTGTACTGAGTATACGATCGGTTTTGACACAGCGGTGAATACAGCGATGGAAGCCATCGACAAGGTACGTGACACGTCGACTTCCCATGAGCGTTGTTCCATTATCGAGGTTATGGGACGAGGCGCTGGTTATATTGCACTTTGGTGTGGTATTGCCAATGGTGCGGAGGACGTGCTGTTGCCGGAACGTTATGATTATGACGAGCGTGCGCTTGTTAATCATATCATCGAAGGCAAGAAGAAGGGCAAGCAGCATCATATCATTATCAATGCAGAGGGTATCGGACATTCTGCATCCATGGCCAAGCGTATCGAAGCGGCTACGGGAATCGAGACGAGAGCTACGATTCTGGGACACATGCAGCGCGGCGGTAGCCCGACTTGTAAAGACCGTGTCTACGCATCCACCATGGGAGCGCTTGCGGTGGATCTGTTGTGTCAGGGAGCCACGAACCGTGTGGTTGGATACCGTCACGGTGAGTTTGTAGATTTTGATATTGATGAGGCATTGGCTATGACCAAAGGCATTGATGAATATCAGTTCGAGATCTGCAATTCATTATGCAACTCATAAGGATTTTGTTAGCATAAGGGTGATGCCGGCGATGCTAGGCGCACCCTTTTTTTATCCTATAGGGAACTTCGTTCCCTATAGGATAAAAAAATCCGACAGGATGCGCACTCGCGCGAAAAGGAATATGTCGCAAGCGACCGCGCTCGGCGCGAGAATGTGCAGAGGCACATTCTTTTTTATGCAATCATAAATGGGAGATACGATGATAACCAGCACAAGCAATAAGCAGATTAAGCATATCATTCAACTGCAAAAGAAAGCCAGACTGCGCAAAGAGGAGGATGTCTTTGTGGTGGAGGGTCCCCGTATGCTTGCGGAGACACCGAAAGAACTGCGGGTTGCTCTGTATGTGGCAGAAAGTTATGCAGACTCTTGGCAGGAGCCCGGGGCAGAAATCGTGGCAGATCATGTCATGAAGGCCATGGCGGATACTGCGACACCTCAGGGGGTACTGGCTGTGGTGCGCAGACCTCGGTACACACTGGAAGGCCTACTTTCGGTTCGTCCGGCGCATTTGCTTTTGGTGGAGGGAATTCAGGACCCCGGCAATCTGGGTACCATGTTCCGTACGGCGGAAGGGGCAGGTGTCAGCGGGATTATCATGCATCCCTCCACGGTGGATCTGTTTCATCCTAAGACGGTTCGCTCCACTATGGGCAGTATCTATCGCGTGCCCTTTGTGGTGGCCGAGGATTGGAGGGGGACACTGGGACAGATTTCGGATGCCGGCGTGACGCTGTATGCGGCGCATTTGCAGGGCAAACAGTGGTATGATTCCTTTGATTACAGGTCGGACTGCGGCTTTCTGATTGGCAACGAGGGAAATGGATTGACAGCGGAGACGGCGGCCATGGCAGATACCTATCTGAAGATTCCCATGGAAGGACAATTGGAATCCTTGAATGCAGCCATGGCAGCGGGCATATTGATGTATGAGGTGAACCGTCAGAGGCGATTGTGAACCAGCAGTACATCAGAATAAAGGAGGATGGCAGTGCGTATTTGGTTTAAACAGTGGAAAGACAGTAAAATGCTGCGGGATGTGGTCATCGAGGATACTTCGGATGATACCCGCACCCATAAGATTTTCCATGCGCTGGAACAGGTATGTTATGAGATGGACCTTGCCCGGCCCATTTGGCTGGATGTGACGGTTCGGGATTTTAAACAGCATGCAAAAGCGAGATTTACAAAAGATTGTTTTATGGAAGAAGTTCCGTTTGATTACTTGGAGATTGACGTGTTAGAGGAAGATTGACACAGGGTACGATTTCGTGATAGGAAAGGGGTATAGGATAAGGTGGAAAAACAGATTTTACAGGACGATTCAATCACATCATGGAACACGGCGATGCTGATCTACAATTCAGCATTGAAGGAGATGGGAACCAAGATCGAGATTCTGAATGACGAGTTCCAACATGTACATCAGTACAATCCAATTGAATACGTAAAGACTCGTCTGAAGACGCCGGAGAGCATTGTGAAAAAACTCAAGCGTTACGGCTATGACGATTCGATTTCTAATATGATGGAGTACTGCAATGATATCGCAGGTGTGCGTATCGTGTGCTCTTTCACATCGGACATTTATCGGCTGGCAGACATGATTGGCAGACAGAATGACATTACGGTGATTTCCATCAAGGATTATATCAAGAATCCCAAGCCCAGCGGCTACAAGAGTTATCATATGATTGTGTCCATACCAATCTTTTTGTCGGATCGTGTGGTGGATACCAAAGTGGAGATTCAGATCCGTACCATTGCCATGGATTTCTGGGCGAGCCTGGAGCATAAGATTTATTACAAATTCGAGGGGCATGCGCCGGCCTATATCAGTCACGATCTGCAGGAGTGTTCCAAGATTGTATCGGAACTGGATGAGAAGATGCTGATGCTGAATGAGGCGATTCTCAAGGCCAAACAGGAACAGGAAGATCAGGAAAGTTAGTGTATTGACACTCTTATTGTATTTTGTTGTTTTTTGAGTACAAAAATAGGTTGAACTATCCCAAGGGGAATGATACAATAGCAATTGTATTAAAATAAATACATCAGATACGTTCAGAGGAATCTGGCGGGGAGTAGATATGGATGAGATAACAGTGAAGGCGCTTGCTAAGATTAATATCGGTTTGGATGTGACGGGCACAAGAGATGACGGCTACCATCTGGTGCGTATGATTATGCAGACGATTCATCTGTATGATTTGGTGACAGTGACCAAGTGTAAGGATGAAGACGGAATTACCATGACCACCAATGCGCGTCATTTGCCGGTGAATGATGATAACCTTTGTATCCGGGCAGCCCGGCTTCTGGCAGAGGAGTTCGGAATCTCTTCGGGTGTTCGGATCCGGCTGAGTAAGCGGATTCCCGTGGCAGCAGGGATGGCAGGTGGAAGTGCCGATGCTGCGGCTGTGTTGTATGGCATGAATAAGATCTTTGCCTTGGGATTGACCAAGGAGCAGTTGATGGAACGCGGGGTGCAAATTGGTGCAGACGTACCCTATTGTCTGTTGCGTGGGACGGCTCTGGCGGAAGGGATTGGCGAGGAACTGACAGTATTGCCGCCGATGATGCGATGCCCGGTGCTGATTGCCAAGCCGCCGATTGCGGTTTCTACCAAGTATGTATATGAACATCTGGATGCTTTGGAACATCCACAACATCCGGATATTGATGCGATGATTGCGGATATCGAAGCCCAAGATCTGAAAGCGCTGAGCAGCCATATGGGCAATGCCCTGGAGCAAGTGACGATTGCCCGTTATCCGGTCATTCAGCAGATTAAGGATATCATGCATGCCAACGGTGCGTGTATTGCCATGATGAGCGGTAGCGGCCCCACAGTGTTTGGCCTGTTTGAGGATGAAGAGACGATGCAGCAGGCGAAGCGGGCAGTGGAGGCATCCGGGCTGGCGAATCGGGTGCAGGCTACCACGATTTATAATAACAGGAGATAGCGGAGTATGAGTGAAGATTTACAGTTAGATATGGATTCTTATTTGCCTTTGCGGGATGTGGTATTTAACACACTGCGCAATGCCATTTTGCGCGGAGATCTGAAGCCGGGCGAGCGTCTTATGGAGATGCATCTGGCGAATAAGCTTGGTGTGAGCAGAACACCGATTCGCGAAGCAATCCGTATGCTGGAGCAGGAAGGCTTGGCAGTGACGATTCCACGCAAGGGGGCACAGGTCGCTAAGATGACGGAGAAGGACTTGCAGGACGTGCTGGAGATTCGGGATTCACTGGATGAACTGGCAGTGAGTATGGCATGCAAGCGGATGACACCGGAGCAGTTGGTGGAACTGAAAGAGTCCATGCATGATTTTGAACTTGCTACCCGGACGAAGGATGTGCGCAAGATTGTGGAGGCAGATGAGACGTTTCACAATGTGATCTACCGTATGGCGGATAATCCCAAACTGGAGAACATCGTCAATAATCTTCGGGAGCAGATGTATCGGTATCGATATGAATATGTTAAGGGTAATAGTACTTACAGTCAGTTAATCGAGGAGCATGCTGCCATCATCGAAGGATTTGAGCGGCAGGATAGTCAGTATGTGAAGAACATCATGCATACCCATCTGGAGAATCAGATTGAGGCGGTGCGCATGGTCATTCGTGGTCAGGAATAAAATAGCATAATTGAAGCATAATAAGAGGCAGGTATGTTGTACCTGTCTTTTTTTATGACGAACTTTGGGAGATTATGATGGAACAAAAAGCATATCAATTTACCGGAGTACTGGAGCACGATGAAAATGCACTTATGCAACTGTTTGCCAATTGTGCCGACATCAAAAAGAAAGAGATGTGCATTGGACAGCATCAGGAAATCCGTTGCTTTCTCATATATATAGAAATTACGCTTTCGTCGGTGATGCTACGGACAACGGCGCTGGGAAATTATCTGGCAAAACTGTCTGTCATGCCGAAGGAAGCAATCTATCGGTCGCTGGCAGAAAACGGACAGGGATTGTCGGATGTGGTGTTGTATGACGATGCCAGAGAGGCGGCACAGGGATTGTTGACAGGCGACGCTATTCTTTTAATCGATGGTTTTGCCCGTGCAATGAAGATTCCGGACAAGGGATACCCGGGAGCCGCTGTGCGTGATACGGAATCGGAAAAAGTGTTGCGGGGCTCCAATGAAGGGTTTCATGAAAATGTAAAAATCAACACGGCGCTGATGCGTAAGCGCTTGCAGACCACAAATCTTAAGGTGGAGGAGATGTCTTTGGGGGTTCGCACGAATACGCTGGTCAATATTGTCTATATGGAGGGCATTGCCAAAGAGGAACTGGTGGCTCAGGTCAAGGAGCGTCTGTCAGATTTCCTCATCGATGGCATTTTAGACAGCGGTATGGCAGAGCAGTTGACAGAGGAAACCTGGCTTTCACCCTTTCCCCAGATTCAGACCACATTGCGCCCGGATCGTGCTGTGATGGCAGTTCTGGACGGGAAAGTGGTGGTGCTGTGTAATAATTCACCCTCTGCGCTCATTATGCCGGCGGATTATAATTCTTTTATCCAGACAAGCGACGATTATTATCAGCGTCCGATGGTGGCATCTTTTGGGCGATTGCTTCGGTACGTGGCTTCTTTTCTGGCAGTGAGCATGCCGGGACTGTATCTGGCGGTGACAAATTTCCAGACCGGTATTTTGCCCACCACATTGCTGCTGTCCTTCGCAGCGGCAAGACAGGGCGTTCCTTTTCCGGCCGTGATTGAAGTGTTGTTGATGGAGTTGTCCTTTGAACTGTTGCGGGAGGCGGGGGTGCGCCTTCCCGGAGCCATGGGGAATACCATTGGAATCGTGGGAGGATTGATTATCGGCCAAGCCGCGGTGGATGCCAATATTGTCAGCCCCATTGTGGTTATTGTGGTGGCGTTTACGGCACTGTGTTCTTTTTCCATTCCCAGTGAGGAATTCGCCGGAGCCTTTCGTCTCTTGAAATTTTTTGTCATTTTAATGAGTGCATGGCTTGGCTTTTTTGGATTTTTGTGGGCAATGTTTGCGATTTTAATCCATCTGGCACTGCTGAAAAGTTATGGGCACCCGTATCTGGTGCCGTTTATTGCGCTCAAAGGAGATGGTGAGACGCGCCACAAGGATTCACTGGTGCGCTTTCCGCTCTCGCGATTAATCTACCGCTCGGTGCATGCAAAAGAAAAGCAAAAACGGAGATTTCGGAGGAAGGAAACAGACCGGAATGAATAATGGCAAAATATCGCTGAGACAATACAAGCGACTTCTGTTTTTCGATATTATGGGACCGGGGCTTGTGCTGTTGCCACAACTTTTGGCAGGACTGGTGCAGACGGCAGGTGTGGTGGCTGTTTTGCTGGGGGCACTGCTGGCAAATGTGTATATTCTTCTGGTGACAAGGACGACGACAACGGGAATCCGTCAGCACTCCTGGTTATATGTGGTGTATGGCATCTATTTTCTCGTTGCCGGAGGGTATGGACTCTATCTGCTGGCAGATCTGGTGCATACCTTTTTGTTGCGGTCAGAATCCTTTTTACTGATTACCGTGATGCTGGTTCTGTTGCTGTTATACAGCCGACGCGCGGGATTGGAGGGGCGCGCACGCACCTTTGAGGTCTTGTTCTGGCCGCTGGTTGTTTTGCTGGTGATTTTATTTGCGATTGGGAGCAAAGGGATGCAACTGACGAATCTGTTGCCGGTGACTTTGTTACAGGGCAACATGGCGGCAGCAGCAGGCGTTTCGTTTCTGGTGTTCGGTGCGGTGCAACTAATCTTTTTTATGGCAGAATCCCTGGAGGATGGCGTCACGTTGCATCGTCTGCAAAGAGGCACCAGTCAGATGATATGGATCAGTGCAGTTTTTTTACTTTTTGTCTATGAGATGCTGTTGGGATCTTTTGGGGCGGATGCGCTGGCGGCAGCCCGGACTCCCATCATGATTTTTACCAGTAACATTGTGATTCCGGGAGGATTTTTGCGTCGTCAGGAGGCATTGGTGGCGGGAATCTGTTTTGCCGGATTACTTGCTTTTTCCGGGAGCGGTCTGCATTACGGAAGTTTTTGCATGGAAAAACTGTGCCATGAAAAGCAGAAAAAAGGCATGGTGTGGTTGTCGGCCGGAGTCATGCTGTTTCTGTGTCTGTGGCAATATGGCTATGCCGGCACAACGGACGGACTGGCGTATGTGTTGACTTGGGGCACACCGGTAGCGTTGCTGTTGCCCTTTTTGCTGTCGGCAAACAAGAAAACTCTTCGGGCGTGTGGCGCAATGGCACTGTTATGTTCCTTGCTGCTGGGGAGTACCGGCTGTTCCGTGCGGGAACTGGAGAATAAGAGTTTTCCCATGATTATGTCCCTGGGGGAAGAGGACGGAGAATGTGTGCTTTCTTACCAGTATATGGATCTCTCCCGCGTATCCGAGAAAGAGAAGACGAAGCAGGGGAGCGATGAATTGCGCGTGGTGGACCCTTCCGTGACCGGTGCCTTGCAAAAAATCGATCAGAAGAGCGGCAAAGTCATCGATCTCAACCATGTCAAGGTGCTTCTGCTGGAGGCCTCTTTTCTGGAAAATGGTTCTTTGATGGAGCAACTGGTGGAAAAAGGGAATAGCGGAATTGAACTGCCGGGCAACATGCTGGTCTTTGTAGTGGACGATACGGATACCATTGGCCGCTTGCAGGAGCATATGGATGAGGATCTGGGCAGTTATCTGGAGGAGTTGATCGAGGGCAACCCTAATTATGATGATACCAACGGTGCCACGTTTAAAAGTCTGATCTGCGACTGGTATAATGGAAACGGCAACACCATACTGCCGTATCTGGCGGTGCAGAATGATCTGCCGGTGGTGGATGGGTATTATCTTGTACAGTCAGGAAAAGGCGGCTCTAATTACACGTTGCATAAAGTGACGGAAGAAAAAGGGCTCGTCGCCGGATTGTGCAGCGGCACCGTAGGTGCCATGGAGATTGATGTGGATGAGGGGCAGATTCATCTGGAAGATGTACGGGCGTATTATGAGTTTAGTCGTTCCAACAGTGCGCTCTTGTGTCAGGTGACGTTCCGTGGAAATATCATGGCGAAGGATAGTGTGGATGCTTCGGAGGAATGGCTGATGGAGCAGGCAGAGGCGTATCTGGCAGGGGAGATTTACAATGCTTGGACCAAGGAGCATGTGGACCTGACCAATAGCCTCTGTCATCTGCGCTGCCATGACAGCGATCTGTGTGAAGAGTATTTGTCGGATGCGATTCATTTTGAGGAGGATTTGAAACTTTCGGTGGATTGTCATTTCCGGGTGATTCAGTAGACTATGCCAGGTATTTGCGAAACTTTCGCTGTGTTCC
>CAMAKU010000065.1 GCA_945836255.1 uncultured Roseburia sp.
CGCTGGAGACCTTAAGTCCCACTTACCATCTGATGATTGGGATTCCCGGCAAGAGTAATGCCTTTGCCATCTCCCGCAAACTCGGTTTGACCGACGATCTGATTGGTGTAGCCAAAGAACGTCTGGAAACAGACGATCAGAACTTTGAGGATCTGCTGGTCGATCTGGAGCAGCGCCGTATTGCCATGGAACGGGATCAGCAGGAAATCGCCCGCAATCGCAGCGAAACGGAACAGTTGCGCCGCCAGTTGGAAGCACAGACAGAAAAACTGGCATCCTCCAAGGATAAGATTCTGCAACAAGCCAACGAAGATGCCGCCCGCATCTTACAGGAAGCCAAGCAAATCGCCGACGAGACCATTCGCGATTTCAATAAATACAGCAAGTCCAACCCGGATATTGCCGAGATGGAACGAAAGCGTGCTGCTGTGGGTCAGAAATTATCAAGCAGCCGAAAGAACGCCTCCGTGTCCGCTCAAAGTACACCCCCGAAGAATCACAAGGTGCCAAAGCAACTGCGTGTGGGGGATCCGGTCAAGATTCTCAGCATGAACCTGACCGGCACCGTCTACTCGCTGCCCAATAGCCGGGGGGATCTACAGGTTCAGGTTGGCATTATGCGTTCCAAAGTTAATATCAATGATCTTGTACTTCTGGAAGATAACGATACTGCCTCACAGGCCAAGACCAAGCAACGCAATTATAAGAATACCGGCGGAGGTTTCCATAAAGCGGCCACCATATCTCCGGAAATCAATCTGCTGGGGCTGAACGGCGACGAGGCAGTGGCACAGTTGGATAAATATCTGGATGATGCCTATTTGGCTCATCTAAAGTCCGTGCGCGTGGTTCACGGCAAGGGAACCGGCGCACTGCGTAAGGCGGTTCATCAGTATCTGCGCCGTCAGAAGATTGTGGACGAATTTCATCTTGCCGAATTCGGCGAGGGCGATGCCGGAGTCACCATCGTCACATTTAAATAACCGGTGATTACACCGGTCATACGTTGGAGTGGAAATGTTAGCACAAATTTTGGCAATTATTATTTTTATCATTATGTTTGCTCTGATTATATTAGACAAGTTTGAACGACACATCACCACACTGGTATGTGGACTTGCCACCATCGTTCTGGTATTCGGCTTGTCCATGCACAGTATGAATGCATTTCTGGAGACACTGAATCTTCGACATATATTTTCCATCGGTTTCTGGTACGAAGCCGGTACCGTAACGGAAAGTTCCAGCGGTATCAACTGGGCAACCATCCTATTTCTTGCCGGCATGATGATCATGGTGGAAGGCATGGCACGGGCCGGATTTTTCCGGTGGCTGTGCATGACAATCGCAAATGCCGTTCACTATCAGGTCATCCCAATCTTTATAACCTTTATGATTATGTCATTCGTACTGGCAATGTTTATTGACAGTATTACCGTAATCCTGTTTTTGGCGGCCGTCACCGTGGAACTGGCGCAATTATTACGCTTCAATCCCATCCCTATGATTCTGTCAGAAATCTTTTGCGCCAATTTGGGAGGCTCCGCAACCATGTGTGGAGACCCGCCAAATATTATCATCGGAACGTCATTGCGCTATACTTTTACCGACTTTATTACGAACACCGGTCTCATGGCGGTCCTGTCGTTAGTTGTAATGGTACTGTTTTTCTACTTCTGCTACCGAAAGGAATTCAGCACCACATCCGGCGCCGTCACAGAAAACATGGAACATCTGTCTCCAAAATCAGCAATCAAAGATAAAAAGGCATTTCTCATAAGTTGCATTATCTTTTTATGTGCTGTTGTTCTACTGATCACCCATGCACAAACCGGATTGACGGTAGCATTTATCGGCGTCTTGATCGCACTAATCACCCTGATTACCGCAGGGAAAGAGGCTATTGATCTGTTAAAAAGCATCGACTATAAGACGCTCCTGTTTTTCATCGGCCTGTTTCTCGTGGTAGGAGGTCTGGAACAATCCGGCATTCTGGAACTGGTGGCATCGTTCATCGGTGACGTAAGCGGCGGCAATATGAAAATCATGATTGCGATTATCATTTGGGTTTCTGCGATTGCCAGTGCATTTGTAGACAATATCCCCTTTGCTGCCACCATGATTCCCATCATAAAGACCTTGGCCGCCACCACAGGCGCGGACCTGTCTGTACTTGCCTGGACCCTTGCTATGGGAACGGATATCGGCGGCAGTGCAACACCCATCGGTGCCTCTGCCAACGTTGTAGGGACATCCATTGCAGCCAGAGAAGGCCATCCGATCAGTTGGAAGCAGTATTGTAAAAGTGCCATTCCGGCAACCTTTATTGTAATTCTAATTTCTATGGTATGTATTTATGTTCGCTATTTATAAGACGGAGGTGAGTATTATGGAGAAACAGTTAATCATTGCTTTGGGACGTGAATTTGGCAGCGGCGGCCATATCATTGCACAGCAACTTGCAGATCATTATCAGATTCCGTTATATGATCATAATCTGCTGAATCATATTGCAACAGAACGCAATGTGAACCACGAGAATCTCAAAAAATACGATGAGCATCCGAAGAATCCATTTTTGACGAGAACGGTCAGAGGTTACAGCAACTCTCCGGAGGAGAATATCGCCAGAATGCAGTTTGAATACATCCGCAAGAAAGCAGATGCAGGCGAATCTTTCGTTCTGGTGGGCCGTTGCGGCGAAAGTATCTTAAAAGAGAATCCTAACATGATCAGTATCTTTGTCTTAGGTGATGAGGAACAGAAGATTCAGCGCACCATGGAACGGAATCACATCTCCCGGGAAAAAGCCAAGCGGATGATGGAACAACACGATTACAAACGCAAAACATATCACAATCATTATAGTAAAGGGAAATGGGGCGATTCCAGAAATTTCGATTTGTCCATTAACAGCAGCAAATTAGGACTTGATGAGACAACGAGTATCCTCATTGACTATATAGACCGAAGACATCCGATCGCAACTCCCATGGACGAGAATTAGGGCGTGTTTTTCATACGCCACTGGATACATGACAAAAAGACTCCCACAGCATTTCAAACTGTGGGAGTCTTTCTTCGTTCACTGATTAATAATTATACCAACTCAAGAACAACTTCTAAAGCACCGTCACCCTTACGAGGTCCGATCTTTACGATTCTTGTGTAACCACCGTTACGGTCAGCATACTTCGGAGCGATTTCCTCGAATAACATCTTCGGCATATCGACTTCCTTAACTTCTTTCTTGGTCTTACCTGCGGTCTTCACCGGATATAATACCTTAAGCATTTCTCTTCTTGCATGAAGACGGGAAGGCTGATCCTTCTTGATTGTCTTCTCTACGGTATCGTATACCGTTACCTTCTTGCCATCAACAACTTCTTTTACTCTCTTGCCGTCTTTGTCCTTGCGGGCAACCTTAGCCTGAACCGTAACTTCATCGAAGTTGTCTTTCTCTCTTACAGCCATAGCAATGATGCCTTCAGCAATCTTCTGAACTTCCTTTGCCTTAGCCTCTGTGGTAATGATTCTTCCATGATACAAAAGGTTGGTTACCTGATTTCTCAGTAACGCCTTTCTCTGTGAAGATGTTCTGCTTAACTTTCTATACTTTGCCATTTTTTCCTCCTAATGTGACGGCTCACTCCGCTATGCCTTTTGGTCTTACTGACAGGGTGCATGGTATGCCGTCCATGAATCTACGAGATTGCCGCGCCTTTTGGTCTTACCGGTCATCCCATGTTACTATTACTCGTCTCCAGCTCTTAACTGAAGTCCTAACTCATTTAACTTACCTAATACTTCCTCTAAAGACTTACGTCCCAGATTACGAACCTTCATCATATCATCGGCTGTCTTGTTACACAACTCCTCAACCGTGTTAATGCCTGCTCTCTTTAAGCAGTTGTAAGAACGAACTGACAACTCTAATTCGTCAATGTTCATATCCATGACTTTGCCCTTAGGATCGTTGGGCTTCTCAGCCATAACATCTGCCTGAATTCCGCGCTCAGAAAGATCGATGAACAGGCTCAGATGCTCGCTCAATACCTTTGCAGCAAGACTGACAGCCTCATCCGGCTCCAGCGTACCATTGGTATAGACATCCAAAGTAAGTTTGTCATAGTCAGTAATCTGACCTACACGAGTATTTTCAACCTTCAGGTTCACTCTCTCGATTGGTGTGTAGATAGAATCAACAGCGATAACACCGATTGGTGTGTCCTCTGATTTGTTCTTCTCAGCACTGATGTATCCTCTACCCTTCGTAATCGTTAACTCCATGTAGAGTTTGCTGTCAGCACCACCATTTAAGTTAGCAATTACAAGATCCGGATTCATAATCTCAATGTCAGAATCCACCTGAATATCACTAGCTCGTACAACACCTTCGCCTTCAAACTCGATGTAAGCAATCTTCGGGTCATTTGTTGTGCTATTGTTACGAATTGCTAAATTCTTGATGTTCATGATGATTTCAGTCACATCTTCCTTCACGCCGGGAATCGAACTGAATTCATGTAATACGCCTTCGATTTTAACCTGACTTACTGCTGCACCCGGCAGAGAAGAAAGCATAATTCTTCTGAGCGAATTGCCAAGTGTAGTTCCGTAGCCTCTCTCCAAAGGTTCTACAACAAATTTTCCATACTTTTTGTCTTCTGAGATCTCAGCGATCTCAATGTTTGGTTTTTCGAAATCGAACACTAGGTGGCCCTCCTTATACTGGTTTCCATTATCAAAACGCAACCGCGGCAAATGCCGCAGTCACGCGCCACAATCATAACCTATTACTTAGAATACAACTCGACGATAAGCATTTCGTCAACCGGAACATCGATCTGCTCTCTGTTCGGTAACTCTTTTACCGTACCCTGTAATTTCTCAAGGTCAACATCGATCCAATCCGGAACAAGTCTTCCGTTTGTAACCTCGACGATATCCTTAAATCTCTGGAGTCCCTTCTTGTTCTCACGAACTTCGATTACATCTCCGGCCTTTACCAGATATGATGGAACATTAACCGGCTTGCCATTTACCAGGAACATCTTGTGGTCTACAACCTGTCTTGCTTCTCTACGTGTTCTGGCAAATCCCATACGGAATACCACGTTGTCTAAACGGCTCTCCAGAATGGTCATCAGGTTCTCACCAGTCATACCTTTCTTTCTGTCCGCGATCTCATAGTAATTACGGAAAGGCTTCTCTAATACGCCATAGATAAACTTAGCCTTCTGCTTCTCTCTCAACTGAAGACCATACTCTGAAGTCTTTCTTCCGGATCTCTTTAACTGTCTATTTGATTTCTTATCCACTCCTAAATATACAGGATCCAAACCAAGTGATCTGCATCTTTTAAGAACTGGGGTTCTGTTTACTGCCATCTTAGATTATCCCTCCTATTAAACTCTTCTACGCTTTGGTGGACGACATCCGTTATGTGGTACTGGGGTGACGTCTGTGATGCTGGTTACGTCAATACCGCATGCAGAGAGTGCACGGATTGCTGCTTCTCTTCCTGATCCCGGTCCCTTAACCATTACATCTACTGTCTTTAATCCATGAACGAGAGCTGCCTTTGCAGCGGTTTCAGCTGCCATCTGAGCAGCATATGGAGTAGATTTTCTTGAACCTCTAAATCCAAGACCACCGGCACTTGCCCATGATAAAGCATTTCCCTGTGCATCTGTAATCGTTACGATCGTATTGTTAAAAGATGCCTGAATATGTGCCTGTCCGTGTTCAACGTTTTTCTTTACGCGCTTTTTTGTTACTTTCTTTGCAACTTTAGCCATATCTAAACTAACCTACTTTCTACTTATCTTTTACTTTTTCTTATTTGCTACTGTTCTCTTAGGACCTTTTCTTGTTCTGGCATTGGTCTTTGTCTTCTGACCACGAACCGGAAGTCCCTTTCTGTGACGGATACCACGATAGCATCCAATCTCCTGCAGTCTCTTGATGTTAAGAGCGATATCTCTTCTCAAATCACCTTCTACCATCATTGTCTCATCAATGACAGCGCTGATTCTCTTTACTTCGTCATCTGTCAGATCCTTCACACGTGTGTTAGGGTCTACATTTGCTGCTTCAAGAATCTTGTTAGAACTTACTCTACCAATTCCGTAAATGTAAGTTAAACCAATCTCTACACGTTTTTCTCTTGGTAAATCTACACCTGCGATACGAGCCATGTGTGTTTACACCTCCATAAAATATTCTGCGGATGATACTCATCCTGATAACTTGGGTACTGAACAGACAAAACCGCATACAGCTCCGGAATCTCCGGCCTGAAATGTGTGTATGAGCCCCGTCTCTTCGCATGCGTCTATAACGCAAAATAGCCTATTCTCCCTCGGTATGTTAGGAAAATAGTCAGTGATTGTCTTGTTCACTGTATATTATGAATCAGCCTCGATTCCTCTCGGCTGCAGCCGCACATAACATAAAGTAATTCGGATAAGTGTTCTTATCCCTGTCTCTGTTTGTGTTTCGGATTTTCGCAAATAATGCGAATGCTTCCCTTTCTCTTAATCACTTTGCACTTTTCGCAAATAGGCTTAACTGATGATCTTACCTTCACGGGAAATCCTCCTTTCATCCTTGCCTGATTATCTGAATTTTTGTTAAAAAACAAAAATCTCTCAAAAACGTCCGTTTAACATTATACCGAAGCGTTTTGTAAAAGTCAACCTTTATTTTACTTGTCTCGCCAAATAATTCGACCCTTCGTCAAATCATAAGGAGACATTTCGATGGTAACCTTATCTCCCGGCAAAATACGAATGTAGTTCATGCGTAATTTACCACTGATGGTTGCCAGGATCTGATGGCCATTTTCCAATTCTACCTTAAAAAAAGCGTTTGGAAGTTTTTCAACCACAATCCCTTCCACTTCAATTACATCTGCCTTAGACATCTTGTTTCCTCCTATTATAAAGATCTAATATGATATTGACCAATGCATCATCTAATTCCTGATTCTGTGCAAGCCCGATTATCTCTGCTGGAAGATGCCTGATCGGTTGTATATGTTTTATCTTTTTCTTCTTGGGGTGTTCGCAGGTCTTGGTTCTGCCATTGGCCAGATACACCAGATCCTGTTCCGTCCCGATAATGACATAGACATGATTCTTATCATGGCCCGCCTTGGACTTTGCCAGTGTTATTTCCATAAGCGCTTCTCGCTTTCTGTCAGCGTGAGGATCTCCGGTTTACCATCGGTAATTACGATGGTGTTTTCATAATGTGCCGACAAGGATTCATCCTCCGTCACCACCGTCCATTCGTCCTCCATCCAGACTACGTTGGGGCTGCCCGCATTAATCATGGGTTCCACCGCCAGCGTCATTCCCGGCTGCAATTTGATCCCGCGCCGAAATTTACGGAAATTCGGCACTTCCGGTTCTTCATGCAACTGTGTGCCAATCCCATGGCCCACAAGATCACGAACCACGCCATAGCCACGCTCTGTGGCATAATCGCCAATGGCTCGGGAGATATCATGGAGATGACCACCGGCCACTGCATAATCCATGCCACGAAAAAAACTCTCCCGGGTCACATCAATCAACTGTTGTGCTTCCGGTGTAATATGACCGATGCCGTGTGTCCTTGCCGCATCCGAATGGTAGCCCTTATAAATCACCCCGATATCGAGACTGACAATGTCTCCTTCTTCAATGATGCGATCTGCGCGGGGGATCCCGTGTACCACCTCATCATTGATGGAGACACAGACCGATGCCGGATAACCCATATAATTCAGAAAAGAAGGTTCGCATCCATAACTCCGAATGATCTCCTCACCCAGGGCATCCACCTCCAGGGTCGACATCCCTTCTTCCAAAGCATCTCCAAGCGTTTGATGTACAATCGCGAGAATCCTTCCCGCTTCTCTCATATACTCCAATTCTTCGGCAGTTTTAATTGTAACCGACATTGTTTACGCTCCTAAAATAGAAACAATATTTGCAAAGACATCTTCCATCGGCTGTGTGCCGTCTACCGTCTGAAGAATACCCTGTTTGTTGTAATAATCAATCAACGGCTGTGTCTGCTCATGGTATACGTCCAATCGCTTCTGCACCGTCTCCGGCTTATCGTCATCACGCAGCACCAGTTCCTTGCCACAGGCATCACAAATACCTTCCTGCTTCGGCGGAATTGCAACCACATGATACGTTGCACCACAGTTTAGGCAAGCACGACGGCCTGACATTCTGCTGACAATGTGGGAATCCGGAACATCCACATCAATCGCATAATCCATGGTCTGGTTGATCTTTTCCAATGCTGCATCCAAACTCTCTGCCTGAGGAATCGTTCTGGGAAAGCCATCCAGTACAAAACCATTGGCACAATCCTCCTGCTGAATCCGATCCATCACAAGATCGCATGTCAATTCATCCGGTACCAGCAATCCCTGATCCATATATTCTTTCGCCTTTTTTCCAAGTTCGGTACCATTCTTAATGTTGGCACGGAAAATGTCTCCTGTGGAGATATGCGGTATCTGATATTTGGCAGCGATCTGCTTTGCCTGCGTACCTTTTCCGGCACCAGGTGCCCCTAACATAATAATCTTCACGGTAAAAACCTCCTTATAACACCTTAGGAGATACGGCAAAGCCAGTATCTCCGTCCGGATGTTTATTCATTAATCATTTAAAAATCCCTTGTAATTTCTGACAAGCATCTGGGATTCTACCTGCTTCAACGTTTCAATGACAACACCAACAATAATGATGATGGATGTTCCACCAAAGGAAACATCTGCATTGAACAAACCGTTAAATACGATCGGCAAAATCGCAACGACAGAAAGGCCGATTGCACCAATGAAAATGATGTAATTCAGCACAGACTGTAAATAATCACTCGTTGGCTTACCGGAACGGATTCCCGGAATAGAACCACCTTGTCTCTTCAGATTCTCAGCAATCTCCAGCGGATTAAACGTAATGGATGTATAGAAATACGCAAAACCGATAATCAGCAAAATGTAAACTGCTGCGCCAATGGTGTAAATCCAGTTCGCCGGATCAAACCAATTGGACTGGGAAAGACCTCTTAATACCTTGCCCCAGAATCCGGTACCGCCTGTCTTACCAAATAAGGTGCAGATAATCACCGGTGTCTGCATCAGAGACTGTGCAAAGATGACCGGGATAACGCCTGCGGTGTTAACCTTCATCGGAATGACCGTTGCACTGCCGCCGACCTGCTTTCTGCCCTGAATCTTCTTGGAATATTGAACCGGAATTCTGCGTTCTGCCCCCTGCAGGAACACAACCAGCACAACAACCGCAATGATAATTGCCGCAATAACAACGGCTGCCAATGTACCCTTTGCCACTGTCCTACCGGCAATAAACTGTTCATACAGTGATGTCAGATCACTGGGAATACGAGAAATAATGTTGATTACCAACACAATCGAGATACCATTTCCGATCCCCTTTTCTGTAATCCGCTCGCCAATCCACATCAATACGGCAGAACCAGCCGTCAAAGAAACGACTGTCATAATCACATACAACGCATTGTACTCGGTCAGATAACCGTTACGACCAAAGCCGATTGCCATAGCAATAGACTGAATCAGTGCAAGACCAACCGTCACATAACGGGTGATCTTGTTCATTTTCTTTCTTCCCTGCTCACCGTCACGCTGCATCTCTTCCAGTTTCGGAAATGCAATCGTCAACAACTGCATAATAATGGAAGATGTAATGTATGGCGTAATGTTCAGAGCAAATACTGACATGTTCTCAAAAGATCCACCGGTAATAGCATCGAAAAAGTTCAATGCATCTCCACTTCCGGCAAATAATTGCGAGAACACATCCGGATCCACTCCGGGAATTGGAAGCTGACTTCCAATTCGCACGACAATGAGCATTAAAAACGTAAAACCAATTCTTTTTCTTAAATCTTTAATTTTAAATGCATTGCGGAGTGTCTCTAGCATTAGATCACCTCTGCTTTACCACCAAGGGCTTCAATCTTTTCCTTAGCGCTTGCGCTATAGGCATTTACCTGAACTGTGAGTTTCTTCGTCAGTTCGCCGTTACCAAGAATCTTAACGCCGTCTCTCGGGTTCTTGACGATACCACTTTCCACCAATGACGCAACAGTTACAGTAGCACCGTCATCAAATCTCTCAAGATAAGATAAGTTGATACCTACGATATTCTTAGAGTTTCTGCATGTGAAACCTCTCTTAGGAATACGTCTGTATAAAGGCATCTGACCACCTTCAAAACCAGGTCTCGGAGCTCCTGAACGAGCCTTCTGTCCTTTATGACCCTTACCAGCGGTCTTGCCATTTCCTGAACCGTGTCCACGTCCTCTTCTGAAATTATCACTGTGCTTTGAACCTTCAGCAGGCTGTAAGTTTGATA
>CAMAKU010000066.1 GCA_945836255.1 uncultured Roseburia sp.
GGCATTGCAGGACAGATCTGTTGGAATATGGAGAATCAGTGGTTTAACACTTTTGTCTATGCAAAGATTGCGAAAGACCCGACGATTATTTCCTGGATGGTGGCAATTTCGGCCATTGCCACCACCATTTCCACGTTCCTGTTTGGGTGTGTTTCCGACCGGAAAGGAAAGCGTAAGATTTTCATTGCAATGGGTTATATTCTGTGGGGAATCTTTACCATTGTCTTTGGATTGACGCAGTATCTGACCAATGGCAGTGGAACGACCACAGGAAGCATTCTGATGGTGGCCGGTATAGCGGTGGTTCTTGCGGACGCCGTTATGAGCTTCTTTGGCTCTATGGGAAATGATATCGGATTCAATACCTGGATCAACGATCATATGGACGATAACAATCGTGGGCAGTTGGGTGCAGCACTGGCGACGCAGCCGGTGATTGGAACCATTGCAGGCACGGTGTTGGGCGGCATGCTGGTGGGCGCCGACGATAATTATATGAGGCTGTTTCTTGTTATGGGTCTTGTGGTTATTGCCTTTGGGATTTACTGCCTGGTGCGTATGGAGGATGCGCCGCAATTACAGCCCAGCGTACGCGGCACCTTTTCCCAGCAGTTTTTCTCTATTTTTAATATCAAAGAGTACGTCAAGTTAAAAGAACTGGT
Source organism: uncultured Roseburia sp. (assembly GCA_945836255.1). Taxonomy (GTDB): domain Bacteria; phylum Bacillota; class Clostridia; order Lachnospirales; family Lachnospiraceae; genus Pararoseburia. The sequence continues at coordinate 663 of CAMAKU010000066.1, forward strand.
TTGGGTTAATCTGTCCCTGGCGGTTTATTTTATCGCATTCAATACATACTTTACCCATCTGGGCAATTATATGATTTATTATCTGGGATTCACGGCAGATATGATGGGTTACATCGAGGGAATCGGGCTGGTACTGGCGATGTTGGCGGTGATTCCATCCACGAAACTCATCAATCAGGGGAAGATGGCCGGGCTGTGTCAAGTGGCGGTTGTTCTGAATTGCCTTGGTGTTGGTATTTTGGGACTCTTTGTTCGGCCGGAAAATGTCGATACGAACAGCCTCTGGAATCCGGTACTGCTCCTTGGCATATTTGTGCTGGGACTGGGGTATTTGTTGTTCTTGCAAAGTATCTCCGTCTGGGGCAAGCAACTGTATCCGGAAGATGCCAGAGGGCAGTTTGAAGGAATCCGCATTGTCTTTTTCGTGTTGATTCCTATGGTAGTGGCACCGATGATCTCCAACCCAATCATCATGCGCAGCGGTAAATTTGTGGACGCTTATGGCTTTACGGAATATCTGCCCACACATACCTTGCTGTTAGTAGGAGCTGTTTTGGTACTGCTGACGCTGATTCCGCTGGCCTTTGCCAAAAAGGAGTATCGCGCACGATGTGCGGGGGAAAAGGAATAGCAACTGTCATGGAGAAATTTCAAAAACAGATAGGTAAGTGAAAAATAAAATAATCAGGCATCAAATCTCTATATCAGAAATGGTATAGAGATTTTTTTTGCAGAAACCTATTGACAGATAACTGAATATACTGTATATATAACACATAAACAGTTTATAAACAGTATGAACAGTTCGAACGAGGAGGCTATGTATGAAATTAGTACAGACTTCTGGCATACCGATTTACCAGCAGATTGCGGATGCATTCCGCAGCGATATTCTGTCCGGTAAGTTGAAGCAGGGCGAATACCTGCCATCCATACGTGGGTTGGCGAAGGAACTCAAGATCAGCGTGATTACAACCATGAAAGCGTATGAATTGCTTGAGGAAGAAGGTTTGGTGACAGCCATGCAGGGCAAAGGTTTCTGCGTGAATGCACAGGATTCCCAGATGCTTCATGAACAGCATATGCGCCGCATTGAGGACAGTCTCAGTGATGCAATCAAAGCAGCAAAATTGGCTGGTGTGTCCAGAGAAGAGTTGGAAAAGACATTTACGTTATTGTTAAACATGCAGGAATAGAAGGGAGATTTTGATGGAAAATATAAAGTCAGCAGTTTCAATCCGTAACTTCAACAAAAAATACAAGGGATTTTCCTTAGATGTTGCAGCACTGGATATTCCCCAGGGATTTTCTACGGCGCTGATCGGCGAGAATGGTGCCGGCAAGACGACGCTGTTGAATGCCATGGCGGGGATTCGTCTGGACTACAAGGGTTCTATGGAGTTCTTTGGGCAGTGGAGTGACAAAGATCGGGAAAAAGAGGAGAATCCGGTGAGAGAATTGATCGGATATACCGGTCCGGGTAATTATTACCTGCCACAATGGACGGTGAAGCAGGTGGAGGAGATCACCGACATGCTCTTTGAGGGGTTTGATCGACGGAGATTTGAGCGGTACTTAGAGCAGTTACAGATCATTACCACGGATAGCAAGGGTAAGAGTAAGAAAGTAAATGACCTGTCAGACGGTAATCGTATGAAGTTGATGTTATCCGGTGTATTTGCCCGTCAGACGAAGATGCTTCTCTTAGATGAACCGGCATCACCGCTGGATCCGCTGATGCGTGATGTACTCTGTGATATGATTCGTGCTTACATCGAGCAGGGCGCGGGGGAGAATACGGTATTTTTCTCCACACATAACATCGCAGATATGGAGAATGTAACAGATTACGCCATTATCATGGAGCATGGACGTGTGGTTGAAAAAGGGTTTGTGGAAGATCTGAAAGAGAAATATGTCTACGTCAAAGGTGAGGCAGAAGACATTCCCATGGCAGAGAAAATCCTCTACACCATAACGAAGAATAAATATGGCTACGAGGGTATGTGTCTGGCAGATCATATGAATCAGTTGGCAGGGCTTGATATCGAAGTATCAACACCTACCTTGTCGCAGATTAGTGTGGCAGTGATGAAGACCAACAGCAGAGTTAATCTGCAGTAGGAGGTAGTTATGAAAGCAATGAAAGGATATTGGAATCATACGACGCTTCTTTTTAAGATTCTAATTTTGCTGTTGATGCCAGTGATGGCATGTTTGGTTGGGATTCTTTTTGGCAGTCCCCAGACGGTCGATGTAGTATTGTACACAAGTCTGGCACTGGTTGCCATGCTGGAGACCTTTACGGACACCTGGAATTTTGGCGGTATCTGTAACAAGGAATTTAAAGGAAGCGAATTGATCAAGTCGTCTGTCAGAGGAAGACAATTTTATGCGCAGGTGTTGATTGCCGACTGTGTCAGACGCTATGGATATTTTGTACTTATCACAGCCGTAATTGTGGTGGCATCGTTTATGCAGGAGGGAAGTAGTTCCCTTGGTTATCTTATCAGCTGCATCCTTATCTGTAGTTTTACGGCTGCGGGAAGCGCGATGTTTGCCATTGCCGGAAGTCGTTTCTTTGATAACTATTTTGGGAGTTTGATGCTGGCATACGCATCTGTCATTGTGACGGCATTTTTGATGGCTGTTTTAATGCTGTTGTCGGGATTCGTGGGATGCGTGATTGCTGTGATATACGGTGTGGCAGCAGGCGTGGTTGCTGTATTACTGGCATATAAGAAGATGGAGAGGAGTTATTATGATCAAACAATTTAAACTGGCACTTCAGATACAGAAATTTGGCTTTCAAAGAACGATGCAGTTGGTCTGCATGGCCATTATGGTGGTGGTTGGAATCATCATTGAAGCGGCAAGTCAGGGAGTGACCTGGCTGGGGAGTTTCTTCATTGCGTTGGCACCGATGTTTTTGACCCAGATCATTTATAGTTTTGGAATGTCCGATTTGGTGGCAACCAGTCCTTATAAGAAACGGCTGCAGACCACGGTGCCGGCGGTCAGCGAGTGTATCATATCGCTGATCTCCATGACCGTGATTGTAGGATTTAAAATTGTAGAGATTCACCGTGCACCGGAGCATACCAAGGGATTACTCAGCACATTGATGGTGCTCTGTGTTTTGATGGCGCTTTTGCATCTGTATACTGCAGTGGTGTTCAAGTATTATGCACTTTCGGTTGTGTTGCTTTTGGTGATTGTCTGGCCTATGTGTTTTGTGATGGGATTTTCCACCGGCATGTCAGATAGTATGATGTTTGAGATTCCGTTTTTGAATATCTCCCTAACGACGGCGGTGATCATCAGTTATCTCACGGTTTTTGTATCCGTGTTCCTGCAGTATCTTCTTTCCTGCGCACTGTATCGCAAGCCGATGTCAAAATATGCCCAGGGCATGACGATGCGCAAGTATCTGAAATAAAAAATGGCACCGAGCAACAGTCTAGCTGTTGTCCGGTGCCATTTTGTATGTTTCCATTATACCGTCAGAAATTTATAGATTGTAGTAGATGTCTGCTCCACACCGGCCTTTGCAATGGGCTGTGGGAAGGACGGGATATTGATAGCATTTGGATAGTACTGTGTCTCAAAGCAGACCCCGTATCTGGGTTCGTAGCGACAGCCGCCTTTCCCAATCAGACCGGAAGAGATGTAATTGCCGCAGTATAATTGCATGCCGGGCAGATCGGTATATACTTCCATCTTACGTCCGGAAACCGGGTCATATAAGGAGGCGGCGAGATCCAAAGAGCCATCCGTCTTGTCAAGGACAAAGTTGTGGTCGTAGCCACCGGCCCATGCCAACTGTTCGTAGGTATCGTCCACTTCCGGTCGCATGGTCTTAGGTGTGGTAAAATCCATGGGTGTTCCGGCAACCGTAAGCAATGTGCCGTTTGGTATTGATGCATTGTCGGTCATGGTAAACTGATGGGAATTGATCCAGACTTCCTGATCGAGGATATCGCCGCGCCCCTGACCTGCCAGATTAAAATAACTGTGGTTGGTGGGATTGAAGATGGTATCCGCATCGGAAAGCCCGCGGTAATCAATCCGTAATTCATTCTCGTCAGTCAGTGTATAGGTGACGGTAATGTCCATATTACCCGGGAATCCCATGTCCAAATCAACCTTATGATAGGTAAAGGAGATGGCATTGTCGCTGGCCTCAGTCACCTTCCACATGCGTTTACACAAAGAATCAAAACCACTGTGCAGATTGTTTGGACCATCGTTCTGATCCAGCGTATAGGTCTGGCCGTTCATTGAGAAAGAAGCACCGCCGATACGGTTGCCGCAAGGCGCTACACAACAGCCAAAGTAGGTTCCATTGTCAAAATAATCTTCCAGATGTTCGTACCCCAATACGACGTCGGCAAGGTTGCCGGCGGCATCCGGCACGTGAAGTTCCAGGACGTTAGCCCCGAAATCCATCACGCGGGCCAAAAGGCCGTTGTTGTTCTTCAGCGTGTAGACAGTAATCTCTTCGCCTTTTGGCGATTGACCCCAAACAAATTTTTCCATAATAGTCATACCTCCTGATGATGAATCATTCCAACAGAAGACACGGTTCAAGGGATGGTCTGCTGTTTTCCTGTTACTCTTATTATAACGGATGGTATCGACGGATTCTATAACATTTGTTGACGCGATATTATCAGTTTTTTGCGGGATCGGAAGAATAACTGACCAAAATAACGAATTTTTGTACAGCAGAACGGAACTTTTCATATAAAATAAAGAGTAAGATAAGATGCCGATGTTGCATAGAGCATAGGAGCAGAAGGAGGAAATCATATGAAATATTATTGTAACCCCTTAAATGTTGATTATCGATATCAGTTTAATCAGCAACAGATGAATGGTCAGAAAGGTGAGATCGAGGTTTCAAGAGAAGCGGCAGATCCGTCTATGATTTATTTTAAAGGGAAATATTATATTTTTGCGTCCATGACGCTGGGTGTATGGGTGTCCGAAGATATGGCTCACTGGGAGAACAAGAGACTGCCGGACAATCTGCCATTTTATGATTATGCGCCGGATGTACGTGTGATAGGGGATTATGTGTATTTCTCAGCATCGAAACGAGGAGAACCGTGCAATTTTTATCGCACAAAGAATATAGAGGAGGGACCTTATGAGGAGATTTTAGGGACATTTGATTTCTGGGATCCGAACCTGTTTGTGGACGATGATGGCAAAGTCTATTTTTACTGGGGTTGTGCCAATATGACGCCTATCTGGGGCGTGGAGATGGACCCGGAGACTATGCAGCCGAAGACAGAGCGAATCGAACTGATTCATGGGAATTGGGAGACAATCGGTTATGAGATCTGCGGAGAAGACCACTGCGCACCGCCCATTGATGAGGAGCAGCTTGAAATTCAATATCGTCAGATGATTCAGGCATATGGCATGGATCCGGACAATCTTCCGCCACAGATGCAGGGTATGGCGATGATGCTTAAGGGTTATGTCAGTGGCAGACCTTATATTGAGGGTGCGTGGATGGACAAACATGACGGAAAGTACTATCTGCAGTATGCCTGTCCGGGGGCACAGTACAATGTGTATGCGGATGGTGTTTATGTATCGGATGCACCGCTGGGACCTTTTACCCTGGCAGCAAACAATCCCTATTCTTATAAGCCGGGTGGATTCATTCCGGGAGCCGGGCATGGCTCCACCATGCGGGATCAGAAAGACAATCTGTGGCATACTTCAACCATGCGCATTAGCATAAATCATAATTTTGAACGACGCGTTGGCGTTTGGCCGGCGGGATTTGATGCTGACGGTGAATTGTTCTGTAACCAGCGATATGGCGATTGGCCGGTTGCAGTGGAAGAGGGCAGAATGGACCCATGGAAGAATCCGGAGTGGATGTTATTAAGTTATGGAAAAGCGGCCACGGCATCTTCAGCGGAGGACGATAAGAGTGCTGACAGAATTACCGACGAAAATGTTCGTACCTGGTGGCGTGCGACGGCTGCAACGCCGGGTGAATGGGTACAGTTGGATCTGGGGGAAGCCATGGATGTGCGTGCAATCCAGATTAATTTCGCAGATGACAAGATTGACATACCGCTTCCGGGAGAACTTCGCGGTAACCAGACAGGAAATCGATATATTGAGGAGAGAGATCTGATCACTCGCTGGACATTGGAGGGTTCCGTGGATGGCGAGAACTATTTCATGATAGAGGATAAATCAGATGTGACCACAAATCTTCCCCATGATCTGGTGGTTCGTGAGGATGGCATTCAGGTGCGGTATCTGAAATTGACGGTGCTGGCGGTTCCGTACGATCAGAAAGCCTGTGTATCCGGACTCCGTGTCTTTGGTAAGGGCAACGGAACAGCACCGGCAGTACCTTCCTTTACATGCAAGAGAAAGGATGACCGCAGATGCATGGAGGTTACGGTGACAAATCCGGGAAAGGATGTTACCGGTTACAATATTCTCTGGGGTCACCAAGCGGATAAGTTATACCACAGTTATATGATTTTTGGCGCGACAGAAAAAGAGATTAAGGCGCTGGTGACGACGCAGGATTACTTTGTCCGCGTGGATGCGTTTAATGAAAATGGCATTACCGAGGGCAGAGTTACCGAACTATTGTAAGAAAGACACCTAACATGACAAGGTGACATCAAAAAAGAACAGGCAGTGCAATAGCGCATCTGCCTGTTTTTTGCATGTAAAAATAATTTTGCGAAAAACACTTGCCTTTTTGAAATAATTGCTATAATACTATATGGGAATAATATTGGGGAGACCCGGTTTCTTAGGAGGAATCTAAAGTGAAAGTTATCATTGCTGGTGCCGGCAAAGTCGGAACGATGCTGACACGAAAATTGCTGGCCGAGGGTTATGAAATAATACTGATCGACAATAATCAGCAGGTGCTGGAGAGTTGTTCAGACCGGTTTGATGTGATGGCAGTGCAGGGTAATTGCGCATCCATGGAGGTGCTGGAACAGGCCAATGTCAAGAAGGCGGACCTGTTGATTGCGGTAGCGGGTGGAGATGAATTTAACCTGCTGTGTTGTATGACGGCCCATGGTATGAATCCGGATATTCATACGATTGCGCGTATCCGTAATCCGGAATACGGCGATCAGATCTATAAAATGAGAGACACCTTTGCGTTGTCCATGACGGTCAACCCGGAGCGTCAAGCGGCATTAGAGATTGATCGTTTGTTGAATTATCCGGGCTTCCTTCGGAGGGATTCTTTTGCCAGAGGAAGAGCGGAGATTGTGGAATTGAAGGTAAAGCCGGGCAGCAAACTCTGTAATGTGGCGCTAAATGATATGAATTCCATTGTCCGCAGTAAGGTACTGGTATGTGCGGTACGCCGTGACGGTATAGTATCTGCGCCGGACGGTAATTTTGTGTTAAAAGAAGGCGATCGTATCTATGTTACGGCGGCTTCCAAAGAATTGACGAATCTGTTAAAGAATCTGGGCATTATTACACATAAAGTAAAGCGGGTGATTCTCTGCGGCGGTGGTAAGGTTAGTTATTATCTTTCCCAGCAGTTGACCAAGGCAGGTATGGATGTGCATCTGATCGAAAAGGACAGACAGCGGTGCGAGGAACTGGCCAAATATCTGCCGGATGGAACGGTCATTTGGGGAGATGCCAGTAATCAGGCGTTTCTGGAAGGGGAAGGCCTGGAACAGTGTGACGCATTGGTTACCATGACCAGTTATGATGAAATGAACATGATCATATCACTGTATGCACAGAACTATAATATTGAGCAGGTAATCACCAAGGTTGACCACACGGAGAATTCCAAGATACAGGACATTCTGAATCTCGGCAGTGTTGTCTGCCCGAAGGAATTATGTTGTAATCAGATTGTACGTTACGTACGTGCGATGGAGAATAAAACAGGTGCAGCGCTGTCTGTACACTCTTTTGCAGAAGGGCAGATGGAAGCGTTGGAGTTCCGTGTGGATGAAAAGACGCTGCATTGCGGAGAGCCGCTTAAGGCATTGCAACTTCGCAAAAATGTCCTGATCGCATGCATTACTCATGGTAAGAATCCGGAAATTCCGGACGGCGAATCTATGTATCATGTGGGGGACACCCTTGTGGTTGTTACCAACGGGGATGTTGTGCTTCATACATTGAATGACATGTTTGCATAATTAGGTGAGGAAACGTTATGAATTATAAAATGGTGGGACGATTTATGTTCCTGATTATCATTACCGAGGCAATCTTTATGGTGCCGGCATGGCTGATTAGTCTGGTGTCAGGCGAAGATGCTTCGGCGAGTGCCTTTGCCATCACGATTGTGGGTGCTATGGTCGTCGGTCTGCTGGGGCTGATGTGGTGCCGGAAGGCAGAACGTCATTTTTACGCCAGAGAAGGACTGGTGAGTGCAGGCTTGGGATGGATTGTGATGAGTCTGGTGGGATGTATCCCTTTTATGCTGTCAGGGGAGATACCGACGTTTATTGACGCCTTTTTCGAGACGGTATCGGGATTTACGACTACAGGGGCATCCATACTTACGGATGTGGAAGCCATGTCGAAAGGCATGTTGTATTGGAGAAGTTTTACGCACTGGCTCGGTGGTATGGGCGTTATGGTGTTCTTGTTAGCGGTTGTTCCGGCAAGCAGCAAAGGGAGCGGATTTACCATGCACCTTCTGCGGGCAGAGAGCCCGGGACCCAATGTGGGTAAACTGGTACCGAGAATGCGTCAGACAGCGACAATCTTGTATATGCTATATGTGGCGCTGACTTTTTTATGCTTTATTTTTCTGCTCATCGGCAAAATGGATCCCTTTGAAGCGATTTGTACGGCATATGGCACGGCAGGTACCGGTGGTTTCGGTGTAAAAAATGACAGTCTGGCGGGATATAGTGTGTATATTCAGAATGTGTGCACGGTATTTATGCTGCTGTTTGGTGTGAATTTTACCTGTTATTACCTTCTATTGCTGGGCAGAGTACGGGATGTACTTAAGGATGAGGAACTTCGCCTGTATCTAGGACTGATTATCAGCAGCGTGGTCTTGATTTCCATCAATACAAGGCACATGTTTGACAGTCTGGGACAGACGGTACAGCAAGTGGCATTTCAGGTGGCGACCATCATAACTACCACCGGATATGCTACCACCGACTTTGACCTATGGCCGACGTTTTCCAAGGCGATTATCATTATCCTGATGTTCTGTGGAGCCAGCGCGGGAAGTACCGGTGGTGGGTTTAAATGTGGTCGTGTCCTGCTGTTGTTCAAAAATCTGCGTCGGAATATGCAGAAGACTTTGAATCCACAGAAAGTTCTGGTGGTGCGCAACAATGGGCAGATGGTAAGTGAAAAGGTGTTGGATAATCTCAACACCTATCTGATTGCTTATGTATTGATTACCATCTTTAGCTTTCTGCTTCTTTGTCTGGACGGAAAGAGCCTGACGACGACGATGACGGCGGTGATTGCCTGCTTTAACAATATCGGACCCGGCTTAGACGGTGTGGGTCCTACCTGTAACTATCATCTATTCAGCGGAATGTCAAAGGTAATCCTAATCTTTGACATGCTGGCCGGAAGACTGGAGATCTTCCCTATCATGGTACTGCTTTCCAAGAATACATGGAAAAAATTGGGATAATA
>CAMAKU010000067.1 GCA_945836255.1 uncultured Roseburia sp.
CTGACCTGCATTCTGGCGCAGTTGGAATTGCTACAGGATATGGAGCATTATTTGTGGGCGTACGATATTCTAAAGAAATATCCCTTGGAAGGCAGAAAGGTAAAAGACGAAATCACTGCCCTGTGTGAAAAAGAGCATGTTCGCTGCGAGATGCAGCCCTTTACCATGTTGCAGGGATATGGTGATTATGCCTATATGCGAAAGAAATGGAAAGTACTTTTGCGTCGAACCAAGAGAGAGGAGCCGGCCTGGGAAGAGACACAGGCGTTGATCTGCCGGTTTCTGGAACCCATCTGGCAGGCTGTGGTGGAGGAGCAGATCTTCTTTGGTGATTGGATGCCGGAGTTAGGGCGGTTCCTGGATTGATGCAGTGATGGTATCAGAAGATATTTTCCGTCCGTAATTGATGCAGCAGTGCATAATAATAAGAGTCCCGGTCTGTCAGGCGATAGAACTGTTCCTCCAGCGGAAGAGTACAGCACTCGCTGAGTTCTGCTAGAGACAGGTAGTTGATATAGCACTTGGACTGAATCTGACTGTTGGTGCGGTTGTTTTGCAGAATGGATTTGCCGAAAGCGGGAATACATGCTTTGGAATAGACGGAGGCAATGATGTCTACGTTATGTCCGTTCAACGAGGGAGCACATGCGTCATAGCCTTCGGAGGCATCCAGCAGGTGCAGGCCAAGGGATGGCTGGACAAAGGGTGTGTCGATGGTGACAAAAAAGGCACGATTCTCCACAATCATAGTCAGAGCACTTAAGATAGCGCCCATGGGACCGGCATTCAGATAGATATCCGGAATCTCGGTCACGTCCAGATCAAGATGTCCGTAATCGCCGCGCTGGTTGACAGACAGATAGATCTTGTCAAAGTGAGGGCTGAATTTATGGACCATGTATTCCAGTAAACATTCATCGCCGAAAGGCAAAAGGGCTTTGTCCGTGCCCATGCGAGAACTGTCGCCACCGCAAAGTATGACAAGTGCTTGATTCATTGCTACCTCCAGAAATGTGAATAAATATCTTTTATTATAAGTTCATAGACAAAAAAAGGAAAGAAAAATGTTGGATAAGGAGTTAGAACGGCTTGCGGGATCCGACCGCTACCCCTTTCATATGCCGGGGCACAAGCGACGGGACATTCCCTTTGACAATCCGTATCATATTGATATTACGGAGATTCCGGGGTTTGACAATCTTCATCAGCCCCAGGGATTGATTTTAGAGGCCATGGAGCGCCTGCAAAAAGTTTATGGTGCCCAGAAAAGTTATCTTCTGGTAAATGGAACCACGGGTGGTAATCTGGCGGCGGTCTTTGCAGCCACAGATCAAAAGGGCCCCATCATTATGGGAAGAAACTGTCATAAAAGTATCTATCATGCAGTGGAGTTGCGGGAGAGTTCGGTATGTTATACCTTTCCCGAAACAGATGATGCCGGTATTGTCAGAGGGACACCCTTAGCAGAATATGAGCGGGCAATGAGAGAATGTCCAAAGGCGCAGGCAATCGTGGTCACATCCCCCACCTATGAAGGCGTCATAGAACCGTTGGATGAGATTGTCGCATTGGCTCATAGCCGGGGGATTCCGGTTATTGTGGATGCGGCACATGGCGCCCATCTGGGATTTCATCCGTATTTTCCCAAGTCTCCGCTGGAGAGCGGCGCGGATATTGTAGTGATGAGTCTGCATAAGACCCTTCCGGCGCTGACGCAGACGTCGGTACTGCATATCAATCAGGGTTCGTTGATTGCACCGAAGAAAATAGAGAAATACCTGGGAATCTTTCAGACAAGTTCGCCCTCCTATGTGTTGATGGCATCCATTTGTCAGTGTATACGTTTTTTGGAGGAGGCGCCGGAACAGTTTGCATCCTATGCGTCGTTATTACAGGATTTTTACCAAAAGAGCGGGCAGTTATCCCATCTGAAGGTATCACTGCCACAGCCCATGCAGGATCCGTCAAAGATTGTAATCCATGGGGGAGCCACCGGATTGTGCGGCCATGAGATTGCGGAAATCCTGGGGCAGGAATATGCCATTGATCTGGAGATGTCATCCTTTTCCTACGCCCTTGCCATGAGCAGTGTGATGGATACGGCGGAGGGACTAACGCGGCTGTATCAGGCACTTTGGGAGATGGACCATCGGTTCGGCGGTCCGGAAGTCATTGATGCAAAGCAGGGACAAATCCAGGCAGACGGGGGATTTGCAGAAGGAGACCGAAATCTCTATGGCGGCGGCGAGAAAGTGATGGAACTCTATGAGGCGGCAGCCAAGGAGACAGAGACAGTCGTGTATGCACAAGCCGTTGGCCGGGTCGCTGCAGAGGCCGTTGCCATTTATCCCCCCGGCGTTCCGTTGCTAGTGCCCGGAGAAAAGATTGAAGCACGACAGTTAGTATGGTTGCAGCAGGCACAGCAACAAGGACTGACCATTACAGGACTTGTCAAGGATGGAGAGGAAAATGCCCCGGCGCTTTCCGTTGTCATTTAAATCAGACTATATTATACTAATGACTTAGGATTGGGAGAAACCATGGGAAACATATTTTGCATCATAGGAAAAAGTTCAACAGGGAAAGATACACTGTATCAGCGGCTCCTTGAGCAGGAGGATTTGGCGTTGAAGCAGATTGTCTCCTATACCACGCGTCCGATACGTGCCGGAGAGATCGAGGGGATGGAATACCATTTCTGTTCGCAGCAGACAAAGGAAGAACTGATTGCCGCAGGCAAGGTCATTGAATTGCGCAGTTACCATACCTGTCATGGAATCTGGGATTATTTTACCGTGGATGACGGCCAGATTGATCTGACGCGGCAGGATTATCTGATTATCGGCACGCTGGAATCTTACAGCAGGATTCGGGAATACTTTAGCGCAGACAAAGTCATTCCGATATATATAGAAGTAGAAGACGGTGTCCGGCTTCAGCGGGCACTGGACCGTGAGCGCAGTCAGGCGAACCCGAAGTATGAAGAGATGTGCCGTCGTTTTCTGGCCGATGCCGAGGATTTCTCGGCGGAAAAGATTCGGGAAGCGGGAATAGAGCATATCTTCTATAATCAGGAACTTGACCGCACCCTTGCGGAGATTGCCGGGTATATCAAAAGGAGAATATCTCATGGAAATGAAAGTAAATGAGGTTTCCGCCGTACCAAATACGCAGGAAGCAAGTCCGGTACAAAAAACGGATGAGGGATTCAAATTTACATTAGCCAGCGCCATCGACGACGCTGAATTAAAAGAAAAACTGTCGGGCCTGATGGACGAGATTACCACCCAGGGGAACAAAATAGCGGAACATATGGACATTCGCGACATGAAGAAATACCGTTCTCTGGTCAAGGATTTTATGAACGAGGTGGTCAACCGTTCCCACAAGTTCTCAAGAGAGAATTTTCTGGATCGGCGGGGAAGACACCGTGTATATGGTATTGTCAAGTTGGTGGACAAGAATCTGGATGAACTGGCAGGCGAACTGGTCAAAGAGGAAAAGGACCATATTGCGATTCTCGGCAAAGTGGATGAGATTCGCGGGCTGCTTCTGGATATCTCTACCTGATTTTTTGCAGGAAAGGATACCGACAATAGGATGGATGGAAGAATGAAGTTTGCAGATATTCGTGGACAACAGGATATAAAGGCGCATTTGCAGAATGCAATCGCAAGACAAAAGGTATCCCATGCGTATATCATCAGCGGTGAGAAGGATTCCGGCAAAATGATGCTGGCAGAGGCATTTGCCGCAACCTTGATGTGTGAAGCCCACGGCCCCGACGCCTGTGGAGAATGCCATTCCTGCAAACAGGCGTGGAATCATAATCATCCCGACATCCGTTATGTCACCCACGAAAAGCCCAATACCATTTCTGTGGAGGACATTCGTCAGCAGATCAATAACGATATCGTAATCAAGCCCTATGCCAGTGACTATAAGATTTATATTGTGGATGAGGCAGAAAAAATGAACAAAGCGGCGCAGAATGCGCTGTTAAAGACCATCGAGGAGCCGCCATCCTATGGGATTCTGTTGTTGCTGACTACCAATGCCGCCGGATTTTTACCCACGATCCAATCCCGCTGCGTCACACTGGAACTGAAGCCGGTGCAGGGCGATATTATCAAAAAAGAATTGATGGAGCAGCAGAAGATTCCGGATTATCAGGCAGAGGTCTGCGTTGCATTTGCCCAGGGGAATCTGGGAAAAGCCATCAAATTGGCATCATCCGAGGAATTCAACGAGATGAAAAGCCATATGACATCCTTGATGCGACGTATCGGAACAATGGATTTGTATGGTGTGTCACAGGAAGTAAAAGAACTGGAGACCTACAAGTCGCAAATACAGGATTATTTCGATTTGATGAACATCTGGTTCCGGGATGTGTTATTATATAAAGCGACAGGCAAGGAAGAGAATATCACTTTTCAGGATGAAAAGATGATCATAAAAAGACAGGCAGCACAATGTTCCTACGAAGGACTGAATCAGATGATTGATGCAGTCAAAGTGGCAGGACGAAGGATTGCTTCCAATGGCAATTATAATCTCGCCGTAGAACTGTTACTGCTTTCAATAAAGGAGAATATGGTATGACAAAGATTGTAGGGGTACGATTTCGTACCGCCGGAAAAGTGTATTACTTTGGACCCAAGAATCTGGAACTCAAAGTAGGAGATGATGTAATCGTCGAGACGGCACGTGGCATTGAGATGGGAAAGGTGGCCATCGGGCCGCAGGAAGTGGCGGATGACGAGGTTGTGCAGCCCCTCAAGAATGTGCAGAGAATTGCCACCGAAGAGGATCACAAGAGGGTGGCCAAGAATAAGGAAAAAGAAAAAGAAGCGCTTAAGATCTGCCAGGAAAAGATTCGCAAACACAATCTGGAGATGAAACTGGTAGATGCGGAGTATACCTTTGACAATAACAAGTTGCTGTTCTATTTTACGGCAGACGGAAGAATCGATTTCCGTGAACTGGTGAAGGATCTGGCATCTGTCTTCCGCACCAGAATCGAATTGCGTCAGATTGGTGTGCGGGATGAGACGAAAATCATGGGTGGCATTGGTATCTGCGGCAGACCTCTCTGTTGCAGCAGTTATCTAACGGATTTTGTCCCAGTGTCCATCAAGATGGCAAAGGAACAGAATCTGTCCCTGAATCCTACGAAGATTTCCGGCGTCTGTGGCAGACTCATGTGTTGCTTGAAAAATGAGCAGGAGACCTATGAGTATTTGAACAGTCAGTTGCCCAATGTGGGAGATACGGTTACTACCCCGGAAGGCATCCGTGGTCAGGTGAAATCCGTCAATGTATTGCGTCAGTTGGTCAAGGTGCTGATCGAACAGGACGATACAAAGGAAGAACGGGAATATCAGGCATCACAACTGAAATTCCGGGCAAAGCGCAAAAATGTAAAGGTCACAAAAGAAGAACTGAAGGAATTGGCAAAATTAGAGGGCAATGAGTAATGGATGAATCAATCTTACTGCCGGGGGAACGATTTGATGATCTGCAGCGGAATGGCTATAAGATCATTCAGAACCCGCAGAAATTTTGCTTTGGGATGGATGCCGTTCTGCTGTCCGGATTTGCCAGAGTAAAAAAGGCAGAGCGGGTGATCGATCTGGGAACAGGGACCGGAATCATCCCCATTCTCTTAGAGGCGAAGACGCCGGGGGAACATTTTACCGGACTGGAGATTCAGCCGGAGAGTGCAGATATGGCAGCCCGCAGCGTCCGCTATAATGGTCTGGAAGACCGCATTTCCATCGTGACGGGAGATATCAAAGATGCAGCAAATTTATTTGGTGCATCTTCTTTTGATGTTGTGACCAGCAATCCGCCCTATATGACAAAGGAGCACGGGCTGGTGAACGATGCTGATGCCAAGACCATTGCACGTCATGAGGTCTTGTGTAGTCTGGAGGATCTGATTTCCCAGACGGCGAAACTCTTAAAACCGAATGGCAGATGCTATTTCGTGCATCGTCCGTTTCGGCTGGTGGAAATTCTCTCGATGATGAGTGCTTATCAGGTGGAGCCCAAACGAATCCAGTTTGTCTATCCCTATGTGGACAAGGAACCCAATATGGTGTTGATTGAGGGGTTGCGCGGTGGAAAATCCCGGGTGACCGTAGAGAAGCCGTTGATCGTCTACAAAAGTCCCGGCGTCTATATGCCGGAGATTTATGATATTTATGGCTATTGAGAAAAGCGGATTCCGTGGAATCGTATGCTTAAGAAGGTGAGGAATCGAAGATGGCAGGAACCTTATATTTATGTGCAACGCCCATCGGCAATCTGGAAGATATGACATATCGTGCTGTCCGTATCTTGCAGGAGGTGGATCTGATTGCAGCGGAGGATACGAGAAATTCTTTGAAATTGCTGCATCATTTTGACATCACAACGCCCATGACCAGTTATCATGAGTTTAATAAGATTGAAAAGGCCCATACTTTGATCGGAATGCTCAAAGAGGGAAAAAATATTGCGGTCATCACCGATGCCGGAACGCCGGGCATCTCCGATCCGGGAGAAGAACTGGTTGCCATGTGCTACGAAGAGGGGATTACGGTCACAGCAGTTCCCGGTGCGGCAGCCTGCATTACGGCAGTAACCAGTTCCGGACAGCCGTGCCGTCGGTTCTCGTTTGAAGCATTTCTCCCCAAGGATAAAAAGGAGCGCGCCAGAGTCTTAGGCGAGATGCAGCAGGAGACCCGCACCATGATTGTGTATGAGGCGCCGCATCATCTGCGTGCCACCTTGCAGGAATTATATGAAGCATTGGGTAACCGCAGCCTGACCATCTGTCGGGAACTGACGAAGCGCTTTGAAGAGAAAGACAAAACCACGCTGGAGGAAGCCATTTCCTATTATCAGCAGAAGGATCCCCGGGGGGAATATGTCTTAGTCATTGCCGGCAGAACCAAAGAAGAGGTTTTGGAGGAGCAGAAAAGTCAGTGGGAGAGCCTGACTATTGAAGAGCATATGCAGCGGTATCTCGATCAGGATTATTCCAAAAAAGATGCCATGAAAGCGGTGGCAAAGGATCGAGGGGTCAGCAAGCGAGACATCTATCAGGCATTGTTACCGTAATGTGCATGCTGCTCTGTGATTGCAGGGCATCCAGTGCATCAAAATAATCAAACAATTCTTGTTTCAAAATGGCAAAAGAAGCCGGACCGGTCTGTAAGATACATTTATGGAAATCCATTTTGGTAAAGCAATCCGGGTAGGAAGTCCGGCATTCTTCCAGCAGGGAAGAAAAATTCATTTGCCCCACATAATATTTCAGATAGTTTGCAGGAGAAGCCAGAATCAACTGGTAGATCTCCTCAATCACCTGTTCATCGCTGATGCCATATTCCGACAGGAAGTCGGCCAGCGTCCCTGTATCCCATCCATAATAATGAATACCGATATCCGCAGATGCATAAAGACTGAGAACCACCCGCTGGTTCAGGGAGAGGACGGCAGCCGCATCATCATCGATGCCGGCATACCGGTAGGAATCAAATTCCACATAGGTCGCCCAACCCTCCACATAGCCGGGATAGGACAATAGACTTCGCACCGGTTCATAGTCATAGGAATAGGACATGGCCGTCTGATAGAGATGACCGGGAAACCCTTCGTGGGCCATGGTGGTAAACAGTGACAGTGTGCTGCCGGAACTCTTTGGCTGAAAGAAGATGTCATGTTGTTGGTAGTCGTCAATGGGCGCAATCAGGTAATAGGCGGGGGCACTGCAAGATGCCAGTTGTTCCGGGACCTGACGGATTGTTACGGATAATTCCGGGCAGGTGGGATAGTCTTTTTCCATGGCGTCCTGCAAGACCTCCATCATATCCGTGGGTTCCGAGAGGGGACACCGGGTCTGTTGAATGACAGATGCCAGCGCAGGATTGGTGCGAAAATAGGAAGCCATGGCCTTCAGATCTTCCTGACGTTGGTTGGCAATATCCTGAAACAGGAGAAAAGGCGACCGGTCCGTGCCCGTGCTTTGGCGCACTAGAAGCGCGTAATACCGGTAGCCGTCCGGGAGGTGACAGAGACAGCCACTATTGTCATTCTTTCCCAATATAGACATTAGATTATCTGCTAAAGACAAATAAGACGGTAAAACGACATCATTTACCAGATTGCTGTTTTGTGAGAGATACTTTTGCTTTTCCTGTTCTGTCAAGAAATCACAGGATGTGATACGCTCCTGAAAGGAAGCCAGCAGCAGATGATCCGGGGATGCCTGTGAAAAGGACTGGCAGAATGTGATGGTCTGCTGTAGAGTTGTGTCGTTTGTCATCAGACCCTGGGCAGTCTTTTCCTGTGCAAAGGCATATAACTGTCCAAAATAGATATCAATATCATTCAGTAAATTCAGATACAGTTCGATATCCGAAGTGTCCCGAAAAGCAAAGGACGATAAAAGAACCGGAAGGGAGCCCGGGATACCGTCTGTGGGAGATAGAGGGTCCTGATAATAATAGTAATCTGCAAATTCCATTTGCAGGTCATAATAATCCAGTAGCAAATCATAGACCAGTTGCTGCCGATGGCTCAGATCCTCTTTGGAAATCTTTTTCAAATCTTTTAAAAATCGGTGGATGGAGGTTAATTCTGCCTGTTCTTGTTCATAGGTCAAATCCGTAAAGGTCTCGCTGGTAAAGGAGATGCCATATGTCTCGGGATGGGCTACGGTGAAATGACAAGACAGGGGATCTTCTGACATCCGGCGTGCGAACCAGGTGTCCGTCAACTCTTCAAACAGGAGCGAATCGTCATCCTCTGCCGTTGGATGAAGCGTACCGCTTCCCAGATCTTCGCTTTTGCAGCCACTGAAAAAAGAAATTGTGATCGAAACGATCAGAAGTAAACAGCCAAACCGTCTGCGCATTCCATTCCTCCAACGAATTGTTATTCGTCCCAAATCATTCTGTGACTATTGTATGAAGAAATGGAAAATATATGATTCCTGTCATATCTGGGCAATCAAGACATAAAATATAAAAAACAAACCGGGAGATAACATGAATTATTTATGGGCAGGAATGCTGTTTCTCGGAATTGTCTATGGAAGCCTGCACGGGCAGATGGCAGAAATCACGCAGGCAGCGCTGTCATCGGCGAAGGAAGCCATTTCTCTTTGTATTACCCTGATGGGTGTTATGTGCTTCTGGGTAGGTATGATGAATATTGCACAGAAGAGCGGGCTGTTGCGCTCTCTGGCAAGAAAACTGGAGCCGGTGCTGCACTTTTTATTTCCGGATCTGCGAAAGGAGACAAAAGCCAAGGAATACATTGCCACGAATTTTATTGCCAATATCTTCGGACTGGGCTGGGCAGCCACCCCTGCGGGGCTAAATGCCATGAAAGAATTGCAGCGGATCAATGAAGGACCCTCCACGGTGGCCAGTAAGGAAATGTGTACCTTTCTGGTGCTGAATATTTCCTCGTTACAACTGATTCCTGTGAATATGATTGCGTACCGGACACAGTATGGCTCTGCGAATCCTTCACTGATTGTGGGACCGGCGCTGCTCGCCACAGCCATCAGCACCGTTGTAGCCATTATTTTCTGTAAAATTGCCATGATACCGGAAAGGCGCAGCACGTGAAACTTCTATTATATATATCGGATGCAATCATCCCGATATTTTTGTTTGTGATTCTGATGCATGGTGTCCTGAACAAAAGGAAAGTGTACGAGGACTTTCTGGATGGGGCAAAGGATGGGTTTCAGACCGTGATTGGTATACTGCCTACGCTGGTGGGACTGATGTGTGCGGTGGGTGTGCTTCGGGCGTCTGGGTTTCTTACGGACTTATCTACGTTGCTTGGCACCATCATACCGGATGAAATCTTTCCGTCCGCACTGCTGCCGGCGGCCATCGTCAAGATGTTTTCTTCCTCCGCAGCCACGGGGTTGGTGCTTGATATCTTTAAGGAATACGGACCGGACAGTACCCTGGGTAAGACCGTATCTTTGATGGGAAGTTGTACGGAGACCATCTTTTATACCATGTCTGTCTATTATATGAGTATCAAAGTCAGCAAGACAAGGTGGACGCTGGCCGGAGCCCTTGTGGCTACCATGGCAGGGTTGGTTGCCAGTGTAATTTTAGGCAGGATGATTTGAAAATTTACAAATGGCGAAGGTCGTAGTATGATATCCAGATACCACTATTTTAAAAACGCCCTCGCAGTAGGGATGAAAGGATGGCTTGGGATGAATATCGTATGGGATTTGA
>CAMAKU010000068.1 GCA_945836255.1 uncultured Roseburia sp.
GGGGTGAGTTAAAGGTAGACGTAGTATTAGAGTGCTCTGGTTTCTACACCAGCAAGGAAAAGGCACAGGCTCATATCAATGCTGGTGCTCGTAAGGTTGTTATTTCTGCACCTGCAGGAAACGATCTTCCTACAATCGTATACAATGTTAACCATACAACATTGACTCCAGATGACAAGATCATCTCAGCAGCTTCTTGTACAACAAACTGCTTAGCACCAATGGCTAAGGCATTAAATGATGCATTCGGTATCAAGTCTGGTATCATGAGCACCATCCATTCTTACACAGGTGATCAGATGACACTGGATGGCCCACAGAGAAAGGGCGATCTGAGAAGATCACGTGCAGCTGCTGTTAATATCGTTCCGAACTCTACCGGTGCTGCAAAGGCAATCGGTCTGGTTATTCCGGAACTGAATGGCAAGTTGATCGGATCTGCACAGCGTGTTCCATGCCCGACAGGTTCTACAACCATCTTAGTTGCAACCATCGAGAAGAGCGCAACAGTGGAAGAAATCAATGCAGCAATGAAGGCAGCTCAGACAGAGAGTTTTGCATACAATGAGGATGAGATCGTTTCTTCTGATATCATCGGTTCAACAGCAGGTTCTATCTTCGATGCAACACAGACCATGGTTGGAGAGGATAACCTGGTACAGGTTGTTTCATGGTATGATAACGAGAATAGTTACACATCTCAGATGGTTCGTACAATCAAGTACTTCTCAGAGTTAGCATAAGTACGAAAGGCAACTGAGTAAACCGGCCAAGAGCGATGGTTGAATGTGCTATTTAAATGTAACGGCTCGGTAATTTTTTACCGGGTCGTTATTTGATTCGGAAAGAATAGAAAATGGAGGGTTACACCATGGAATTAAACAAAAAGTCGATTGACGATATTAACGTGAAGGGGCTTCGCGTACTTTGCAGATGTGATTTCAACGTGCCATTGATTGATGGCAAGATTACGGACGAGAACAGACTGGTACAGGCGCTTCCTACAATCAAGAAATTAGTTGCTGATGGCGGCAAAGTCATTCTTTGCTCACATCTGGGCAAGCCGAAGGGAGAGCCGGTTCCGGAACTGAGTCTTGCACCGGTAGCCAAGAGATTGACGGAATTGCTTGGTCAGGAAGTGAAGTTTGCTGCAGATGTTGAAGTGGTCGGACCGAATGCAAAGGCAGCTGTAGAAGCCATGAACGATGGCGATATCATTCTTCTGGAGAATACCAGATACCGTGCAGAGGAGACCAAGAACGGAGAGGCATTCTCTAAGGATCTGGCATCCATCTGTGATGTTTTTGTAAATGATGCATTTGGTACAGCACATAGAGCCCACTGCTCAAATGTAGGCGTAACACAGTTCGTTGATACGGCAGTGGTTGGTTATCTGATGCAGAAAGAGATTGATTTCTTAGGCAATGCCGTTGAGAATCCGGTACGTCCCTTTGTGGCAATCTTAGGTGGTGCTAAGGTGTCTTCCAAGATTCCGGTTATTGAGAATCTGTTGGATAAGGTAGATACACTGATTATCGGCGGTGGAATGGCATATACGTTTATGGCTGCACACGGTGAGCCGGTGGGCAAGTCTCTTCTGGAAGAAGACTACATGTCATATGCCCTTGAAATGGAAGAAAAGGCAAAGGCGAAGGGCGTGAAGTTGCTGATTCCGGTAGATACGGTTGTAGGCGATGACTTTAATAATGACTGCAACTTCAAGGTTGTGGGCCGTGGTGAAATCCCGGATGACTGGGAAGGTCTTGATATCGGTCCGAAGACGTGTGAATTATTCGCTGACGCGATTAAGGATGCTAAGACGGTAGTATGGAACGGACCAATGGGATGTTTCGAAATGCCGAATTTTGCCAAGGGCACCATTGCTGTATGTAAAGCGATGGCAGAAGTGGATGGTACAACAATTATCGGTGGTGGAGATTCTGCATCTGCAGCAAATAATCTCGGTTATGGCGATAAGATGACCCACATTTCTACCGGTGGTGGTGCATCTCTGGAATTCCTGGAGGGTAAGGAATTACCGGGTGTGGCAGCAGCCAATGACAAATAAGAGTATAAATCATTAAGATAAGGAAAGAGGAATTGAAAATGGCTAGAACAAAGATTGTTGCAGGCAACTGGAAGATGAACAAGACACCAAGTGAGGCAGTTGCGCTGATCAATGAGTTAAAGCCTCTGGTAGCCAATGAGGAAGTAGATGTTGTATTTTGTGTGCCGGCGATTGATATTATCCCGGCCGTAGAGGCTGCAAAGGGCTCCAACATCCATATTGGTGCAGAGAATATGTATTTCGAGGAAAGTGGTGCCTATACAGGTGAGATTGCTCCGGCAATGCTGACCGATGCAGGGGTAGAGTATGTGGTTCTTGGACACTCTGAGCGCAGAGAATATTTCGCTGAGACAGATGAGACGGTCAACAAGAAGGTATTGAAGGCATTTGAGCATGGAATCACACCAATTATCTGTTGCGGTGAGTCCCTGACACAGAGAAAGCAGGGGGTATATCTGGAGTGGATTCGTATGCAGATCAAGATCGCATTCCAGAATGTGACGGCAGATCAGGCAAAGAAGGCAGTAATCGCATATGAGCCAATCTGGGCTATCGGAACAGGCGAGACAGCCACCTCTGATCAGGCGGAGGAAGTATGTGGTGCGATCAGAGCATGCATCAAAGAAGTATACGACGAGGCGACGGCAGAAGCCATCCGTATCCAGTATGGCGGATCTGTCAATGCAGGCAATGCGGCTGAGTTGTTTGCAAAACCGGACATTGATGGTGGTCTGGTCGGCGGTGCGTCTTTGAAGGCTGACTTTGGAAAGATCGTAAACTACAAATAAGTTCATCTAATTACAAAAAACTCTCCTATAACGGAGAGTTTTTTGTTGCCTAAAAATGTTAAATTCCTTTGGGATATGTATCTTGAGAACATGAGCCCGATATGGTATACTAGCCGCAGAATGGCGATTTCTGTCGGCTGTGACCGGAAACGATACACAGCAGTCATGAAATGAGGAGGTTACTGGATATGAAATATAGATCTTTTATGCTTCTTTTGGTGGCAGTTGTGTTTTTGGCTGGTTGCGGTACAAAAGAAGCTACAGAAGATGCAAAGAAGGCAGACGAGGTAGTGAACCAGCAGGTGGAAGACTACACGGATCTTTCCCAGCAGGAACTGGAAGTTATGGCCTATGACGGAGACGTGGATGCCCAGATCGAACTGGCGAATCGTTATGATTATGGAACGGCAGAGGCTGGACGTGATTTTGAAAAGGCGAAGCAGTGGTATGAACTGGCGGCATCGTCCGGTAGTGGGGAGGCGATGTGCGCACTGGGTTACTTCCATCTGAACGGTCTGGCAACGGATGTGGATATGGAACAGGCGGCATCTTATTTTCAGCAGGCAATTGATGTCGGCAACGATCATGGTTATGTAGGTCTGGGACGGACGTATCTGGCAGGCTACGGTGAGGAAGAGACTCGAGGAGAGCAGGCGTATCTGAATATCAAGACCGCATATGATAAGGAACTGCCGGGTGGAATCTATTATCTGGCATATCTGACGGAATTGGGAATCGGAACCGAAGAAAATGATCAGGAAGCCATGACGTTGTATCGTCAGGTGACGGAACTGGAAGAATTATCTCTCTATGATGGATATCTGCCCGATGCTGCGTGGACAAGACTAGGGCTGATGTATGTGGATGCCAAAGGCATAGAACAGGACTATGAAGAGGCGATGGCCTGTTTTGAACATGCTGCCAACGACGGCTATGCAATGGCACAGTATTATTTAGGACAGATGTATGAGAATGGGCTGGGGATGGATCAGAATTATGAAGAAGCATTCTCTTGGTATGTCAAGGCGGCAGATCAGGATTATGCACCTGCACTGAATCAGATCGGTTATCTTTATTACAATGGCTATGGCGTAGAAAATGATATTGATCAGGCAATTTATTATCAGAAACTGGCGGCCATGCAGGGATATTCGATTGCCCAGATCAATTTGGGATACTTATTTGAAAATGGAATTGGAGTAGAACAGAATTACGGCACAGCACTGGCGTATTATCAACTTGCGGCGGACCAGAATAACGAAGGCGCCCGGGAAGCAGTTGCGCGTGTTCTCAAACGAATGAATGAAGAAAAATAACCATTGGGTTGGTATTGGCGCGACCATATTTGTCATTGCTGTGATTGGTCTTGTCTGGTACCTGTTGTTCGGTCCGATCTCACTTCAGAAATCACCGGAGCAAACACAGGATGTCGGGCAGGAGGAGCGTGTCCTTCTGGATATTTCCAATATTGACGAAGCGTACGATGCTATACTGAACAAGAGTACAAAAGAATTTATTGGCAATCATCCCATTGATGAGGAATTTTTGGGTTGGTTCTGCAGTCTGTACGGCATTGAGGAACTGGAGCGGATTGCCGCATATGCGGAATTGGATGACGCGCAGATCTGGTATGACAGTACCGGCAGGAGTATCCATGTGCTATGGTATGATTATTGCATGGAGACAGGTATGCAGCCGTATGCTTACGGGAAGACGTATGTGAAAGAGTGTGCGGATTCCCAGAAGATTGTATTGGATTTTACCGGCGATTTTACCTTGGCGGAAGATGTGGGAACTACCACGTATTTCCATAGTGTGGGGGACGATATCACACAGTGTCTGGATCAGGCGCTGCTGCAGGAAATGAATGCAGCGGATATCATGGTCATCAATAACGAATTCGTTTATTCTAATCGTGGTCAGGCCTTGGAAGGCAAGGCATACACGTTTCGCGGTAAGCCCGAAGTATGCAGTCAGTTGCACGCGCTGGGCACGGACGTGGCCGGCATTGCTAATAATCATGTATACGATTTTGGTGAAATCGGACTTTTGGATACTCTGGATACCTTGCAGGACAATGGAATTGCTTACATGGGGGCAGGCAGAGATCTGGAGGAGGCCAGCGAGCCGGTCTACTTCATTGCCAATGGGCGTAAAATCGCCATCGTTGCTGCTACGCAGATTGAGCGCAGTACCAACTATACGAAAGAGGCGACCAAGGATTCAGCAGGTGTCCTTAAGACACTGGACCCGTCCAAATATGTTGCCGCTATCGCCAAGGCGAAGCAGAATGCAGATTATGTCATATGCTTTGTCCATTGGGGCACAGAGGGTACGCACAAGTATGGCAGTGATCAATTGGCGCTGGCCAGAGATTTTGTAGCTGCCGGTGCTGATGCGATTATCGGTGGTCATACGCACTGTTTGCAGGGCGTGGATGTGATTGATGGTGTACCGGTCTTTTATAGTCTTGGTAATTTCTATTTTTCACAGGAGACGCAGATGCCGGAGAACTATAATACCGCTATGGCGCAGATTGTCATTCAATCCGATGGTACGCTTAGCGCGCGGCTGTTGCCCTGCTATTTTTCCGAAGGGAAGTTATCCCTGTTGCAAAAGGGCGAACAGTACGATCAGATTCTGACCGAAGTGGAAAGTTATTCGGAAGGTGTAACCTTTGATGATGACGGATATCTAGTTGTCCATTAGAGTGTGTCAGAAGGTGCGTTTTTTCGTCATTGTGTCCATTGATTTTTTACAGGCGTTATGGATAGAATGGTAAAGGAAATGGTTTGTTCGGGAATTTACATTCCCAGATGATATTGATTTAGAGCATATTTTAAGAAAAGAGGATGGAAGAATGAGCAAAAAACCAACTGTTTTAATGATTCTGGATGGCTTTGGCCTGAATGACAAGCATGAAGCAAACGCTGTATATGAAGGCAAGACACCCAACATTGATGCTTTGATGGAGGAGTGTCCTTATGTGAAAGGTTACGCCAGTGGCCTTGCTGTGGGGTTGCCGGACGGACAGATGGGTAACTCGGAAGTGGGGCATCTGAATATGGGCGCCGGACGTATCGTATATCAGGAGTTGACCCGCATTACCAAAGAGATTGAGGATGGAACCTTCTTTGAGAATCCTGCATTAAAACTTGCCATGGACAATGCAAAGAAACATGACAGCGCATTGCATTTGTTTGGACTGTTATCAGACGGTGGCGTTCACAGCCATATTACACATCTGTATGGTTTGCTGGAGATGGCAAAGAGAGAAGGGCTGACCAAAGTCTATGTGCATGGTTTCATGGATGGAAGAGATACAGCACCTACCAGTGGCATTACCTTTGTACAGGCTCTGGAAGATAAGATGAAAGAGATTGGCGTCGGACGGATTGCCAGCCTTTCCGGCCGTTACTATGCTATGGACCGCGATAATCGCTGGGATCGTGTGCAGACGGCTTATGATGCATTGACGAAGGGCATTGGTAATCAGGCGACAGATGCGGTTGCAGCCATGCAGGCATCTTATGACAATGACAAAACGGATGAATTCGTAGTGCCCACCGTTATCGTGGAGAATGGTGAGGCAATCGGCAAAATCAAAGGGGATGATAGTGTGATTTTCTTTAATTTCCGCCCGGATCGTGCCCGCGAGATTACGAGAGCCTTCTGTAGTGATGATTTTGACGGCTTTGACCGTGGTGCAAGAATCCCGCTGACATATGTCTGCTTTACAGAATATGATGTGACGATCCCGAATAAGGAGATTGCTTTCCACAAGGTGGAATTACACAATACCTTTGGTGAATTCCTCGCTGCGCATGGGAAGACACAGGCACGTATCGCTGAGACAGAGAAATATGCACACGTGACTTTCTTCTTTAACGGCGGTGTGGAAGAACCGAATCCGGGTGAGGACAGAATCCTTGTGAAGTCTCCGAAGGTGGCAACCTATGACCTGAAGCCGGAAATGAGCGCGTATGAGGTTTGTGATAAATTATGTGATGCCATTCGTTCCGACAAGTATGACGTGGTTATCATCAACTTCGCCAATCCGGATATGGTTGGTCATACGGGAATCGAGGCTGCTGCTGTTGCTGCCGTGGAAGCGGTGGACACTTGCGTCGGACGTGCAGTAGAGGCCATCAAGGAAGTGGATGGCGTGATGTTCATCTGTGCAGATCACGGTAACTGTGAGCAATTGGTTGACTATGAGACCGGAGATCCGTTTACGGCACATACCACCAACCCGGTACCGTTTATTCTGGTAAATGCAGATCCATGCTACGGACTGCGTGAGAATGGCTGTCTGGCAGATATTGTTCCTACTTTGATTGAGTTAATGGGTATGGAGCAGCCGGAGGAAATGACAGGTAAGTCTCTGCTTATTAAAAAATAGCAGACGGACTGGACATAAATAAAAAATGGAGGACAAACGAATGAAACCAATGAAAGAAGGTAAGGTCCGCGAAGTGTATGATAACGGCGACAGCATCATTATGGTGGCAACCGACCGTATCTCTGCTTTTGATGTGATCTTAAAGAACAAGATTGCCGACAAGGGAACCGTTTTGACACAGATGTCAAAGTTCTGGTTTGAATTTACCGAAGACATTGTACCGAATCATATGATTTCTGTTGATGTCAAAGATATGCCGGAATTTTTCCAGAGCCCGGAATACGAAGGCAAGAGCATGATGTGCCGTAAGTTGGAGATGCTTCCCATCGAGTGTATTGTGCGTGGTTATATCACGGGTAGCGGCTGGGCAAGTTATCAGCAGAATGGTACGGTATGTGGCATCCGCCTGCCGGAGGGCTTGGTAGAATCCGAGAAGTTGCCGGAAGCAATCTATACACCTTCCACCAAGGCAGAGATTGGTCTGCATGACGAAAATATCTCTTATGAGCAGTCTGTAGAAGTATTGGAGAAGCAGTTCCCGGGCAAAGGTGAAGAATATGCATCCAAGATCAAGGAATATACGTTGGCGTTGTACAACAAGTGTGCAGATTATGCGCTGACCAAAGGCATTATTATTGCTGATACGAAGTTCGAGTTCGGATTGGACGAGGATGGCAATGTGGTATTGGCAGATGAAATGCTGACACCGGATAGTTCCCGTTTCTGGCCACTAGAGGGCTATCAGCCGGGACAGGGACAGCCTTCTTTTGACAAGCAGTTTGTAAGAGACTGGCTGAAGGCGAACCCGGACAGTGATTATTTATTACCACAGGAGGTAATTGATAAGACCATCGCAAAATATAAAGAAGCATATGAGATGCTCACAGGCAAAAAATTCGGAGCGTAATTGGAGAATCAGATGACTACAATGAATACGGACAAAGATATGCCTCTCCAGGGACTTCATGAGGAGTGTGGAGTTTTTGGAATTTATGATTTTGATGGCAGCGATGTGGCATCATCTATTTATTATGGATTATTCGCCCTACAACACAGAGGTCAGGAAAGTTGCGGTATTGCCGTCAGCGAGACCTCGGGTCCCAAGGGCAAAATATCATCTTACAAGGGCATGGGATTAGTCAACGAAGTGTTTGACGAGGAGACCTTGGAGAAGATGAAGGGAGATATCGGTGTAGGTCATGTGCGGTATTCTACCGCAGGTGCGTCTACCCGTGAAAATGCACAGCCATTGGTACTGAATTATGTGAAGGGTACCTTGGCACTTGCTCATAATGGTAACCTGATTAATGCGAAGGAGTTGCGCAAGGATCTGGAGTATACAGGTGCCATTTTTCAGACAACCATTGATTCAGAGGTGATTGCATACCATATTGCCAGAGAACGCCTCAATTCAAAAACAGCAGAGGAAGCAGTGCGCAGAGCCTGTATGAAACTAAAAGGCGCGTACGCGCTGGTGGTCGCCAGTCCTCGTAAGTTGATCGGAGCAAGAGATCCGTTCGGGTTCAAGCCGCTTTGCATAGGCAAGAGAGACAATGCCTATATTTTAGCATCGGAGACGTGTGCGTTAGACACCATCGGTGCTACGTTCGTACGAGATGTCCGTCCGGGGGAGGTCGTGACGATTACGCCGGAAAAAGGAATCGAGTCAGATTTTTCTAGGGCGCTTCCCAGTGAACAGGAAGCAAGATGTATCTTTGAATATATTTATTTTGCCAGACCGGACAGTCATATTGATGGCGTCAGCGTCTATGCCAGCCGCATCAAGGCGGGCAAGTTCCTGGCAATGGATTCGCCGGTGGAGGCGGATTTGGTCACAGGTGTACCCGAATCGGGTAATGCGGCAGCACTGGGTTATTCCCTGCAGTCCGGTATCCCATATGGAACAGCGTTTGTAAAGAATGGCTATGTGGGCCGTACTTTTATCAAGCCAAAGCAGAGCAGCAGAGAGTCCAGCGTACAGGTCAAGTTGAATGTCTTAAAGGAAGCAGTCGCCGGTAAGCGCGTGATTATGATTGATGATTCTATCGTGCGTGGTACCACATCTGACCGCATTGTGCGGATGCTGCGGGAAGCCGGTGCCAAGGAAGTGCATGTACGAATCAGTTCGCCGCCATTTTTGTGGCCCTGCTACTTTGGAACGGATATCCCGGAGCGGGAGCAGTTGATTGCATACAATCGTTCCATTGAGGAGATTCGTCAGATCATCGGGGCAGATTCCCTTGGATATTTGCAGTTGGAACGCCTTTCTGAGATGGCTGAGGGACTTCCCATCTGTACCGGATGTTTTACCGGCAAGTATCCCATGGAGCCACCCAAGGAGGACATCCGTGGCGAATATTATGACAAAGAAGCCGATATGGCAAAGAAACTGGAAAGAAACTTATTATAACAAATACAATGCAATGAGGAGGACGATATGAGTACAGACCGTTACAATAGTCCGCTGTCAGAAAGATATGCCAGCAAAGAAATGCAGTATATATTTTCGCCGGACAAGAAGTTTTCCACATGGAGAAAATTGTGGATTGCACTTGCAGAGACAGAGATGGAATTGGGCCTGAGTCAGGATGGCAAGCCGGTCATCACCCAGGAGATGATTGATGAGATGAAGGAGCATATCGACGATATCAATTATGATGTTGCCAAAGCACGGGAGGCACAGGTGCGCCACGACGTTATGAGCCATGTATATGCCTATGGTCAGCAATGCCCTAAGGCAGCAGGAATCATTCATCTTGGTGCCACATCCTGTTATGTAGGTGACAATACGGATATTATCATTATGCGGGATGCATTGCTCTTAATTCGTAAAAAATTGGTCAATGTTATTGCAGAACTTGCTAAGTTCGCAGATACTTACAAAGATATGCC
>CAMAKU010000069.1 GCA_945836255.1 uncultured Roseburia sp.
AACTATTTTTCATCCACAACCTGAAAGATATAGAACTTCAGATAATAACTCTCATCTGCCGCCCAGAGGATGGGATGATCCGGGCTCTGGGTGCGGAATTCCACCTGCCGCAGGCGCTTATGTGTCGCCTTGGCGGCCTCTTTGATGGTCTTGGCAAGCAATTCCTGGGTCATGAAATGAGAGCAGGAACAGGTGGCAAGATAACCACCGTTCTTTACCAGTTTCATGCCCTTCATATTGATCTCACGATAGCCTTTGATGGCATTCTTCGTGGCCTCTCTGGACTTGGTAAATGCCGGCGGGTCTAAAATCACCACATCATACGACTCCCCCAGTGCCGCCAGCCTGGGCAACTCGTCCAACACGTTGGCACAACGAAAATGTACCCTGTCCTCCAAATGGTTCAAAATAGCATTCTGCTGCGCCTGCTGAATGGCATACTCGGAAATATCCAGCCCCGTCACCTCGGTAGCACCGGCGATACCGGCATTGAGGGCAAAGGTCCCCATATGCGTAAAACAATCCAGCACACGCTTCCCTGCACAAATCCGCTGCATAGCCAGTCGATTGTATTTCTGATCCAAGAAAAATCCGGTCTTCTGCCCATTTTCCACATCCACCATATAATGCACACCGTTCTCAACGATCTCGATGGTAGTATCAAAGGGCTCTCCAATATATCCCTTGACTCTGGGAAGACCTTCTTTTAAACGTACCTTGGCATCGCTGCGCTCATAAACACCACGAATCACAATCCCATCAGCCACCAGACATTCCTTGAGCAATGCAATCATCTTCTCTTTCAGCCGGTCCATCCCCAGCGCTAAGGATTCCACCACCAGCACGTCCTCATATTTATCAATCACAAGTCCCGGAAGGAAATCTGCCTCTCCAAAGATCACGCGACAGGATGAGGTATCCACTGTGGTCTTTCGATAATCCCACGCCGCCTGTATGCGCCGGGCAAGAAACGCATCGTCAATCAACTGCTGGGGATTGCGCGTCAGCATGCGAATCCGTATTTTGGAATTCTGGTTGATGAATCCACGTCCCATCACATAACCGTCAAAATCATGCACCACCACAATGTCACCATTGGTAAAACTTCCCATGATGGTATCAATCTCATTATCATAAATCCAGAGTCCGCCAGCTTTCAGACTCCGCCCTTCACCTTTTTTCAAAGTAACTACCGCTTCTGCCATTGTCATGACCTCCCATATGCTACCATTATACCCGCAAGTTGATTCTTTTCCCAGCAATTTTACCAACATTTTTCCATACATTTTTCTTTCATATTTCTTCCATTGTTTTTAAAAAAAATTTGTATATAATATGATTATAAATGCTATTAAGAAATAAATAGGTTTTCGCTATGGATATTCTATAGCCATAACACGAGAGGCTCATCCCTCTCTTTTTTCATAAAATATTAATCACTCATTCCTATATAAATAACACTACAAGGAGGATATCACATGAAACCGGAAGCAATCATAAACGAAGCCAACAACATGCAGGATGTCTTAGTGGCAGACAGACGCTATCTGCACATGCACCCGGGAACGGGATTTGACCTGGCAGACACAGTGGCATATGTAAAAAAAGAACTGACCGCCATGGGCTATACACCACAGGAATGCGGCAGGGCGGGCCTCATCGTCATGGCAGGCGGCAAGAAGCCCGGAAAGGTCTTTTTGATTCGCGGCGATATGGATGCCCTTCCCATGAAGGAGGAAGCAGATGTGCCATTCGCCTCCCAGAACGGCTGTATGCACGCCTGCGGACATGATATGCACACGGCGATGATGCTGGGTGCCGCACGTATTTTAAAAGAACACGAAGATGAGATTGAAGGAACCATAAAACTGATGTTCCAGCCGGCAGAGGAGATTTTTGAGGGCTCCCACGACATGATCGAGCACGGTCTGCTGACCAATCCTACGGTGGATGCCGCACTGATGATTCATGTCATGGCAGGAATGCCTTTTGCCCCGGGAACCGTCATTGTGTCCGGTCCCGGCGTCAGCGCTCCCGCAGCGGATTATTTTGAAATCAAAGTCCAGGGCAAAGGCTGCCACGGTTCCATGCCCAACGCCGGGCAGGATCCGCTAAATGCGGCAGCACATATTTTGATTGCCCTGCAGGAGATTCATGCCAGAGAACTGGCCATGAGTGAAAAGGCAGTTCTGACCTTTGGGACCATGCATGCCGGAACTGCATCCAATGTCATCCCGGATTCCGTGGTGATGGGTGGAAGCATCCGCACCTTTGACGAGGAGACTCGAGCCTTTATCAAACAGCGTATGACAGAGATTGCCACCGGCATCGCCACCTCGTTCCGCACCACGGCAGAAGTGACATTCGGCAGCGGCTGTCCCACACTTGTCAACGACAAAGAATTATCACTGGATGCAGAGAAATATACGAAAGAATTACTGGGCACCGGACGCGCCTTTTCCGTTGCTGAACTGAATGCCATGAGTGGTTCTTCCGGTTCTTCCAAATCTGCCGGTTCGGAAGATTTTGCCTATGTCAGTCAGGAAGTGCCTTCCATCATGCTGGCTTTGGCGGCCGGGCAACCGGAACTGGGGCATCGCTACCCGCAACATCACCCTATGGTTACTTTTGATGAATCGGCACTGTCCTACGGATGCGCCGTATATGCATACACAGCCATGCGCTGGTTAGAGGAACACAGATAAAATGAATGAAATGATGACTTTTCTCGAGATACTGGGGACGATTGCATTTTCCGTCTCCGGTGCAATCGAAGCAATGAAAAAAGAAATGGATCTGCTGGGCGTCCTGGTTCTGGGACTCATCACCGCCATCGGCGGCGGTGTACTGCGTGATGTGATTATCGGGCAGTTCCCCATCAGCGCCTTTCGCGATCCCAGAAATGCACTGATCGCACTGGCAACCGCCTTCGTCGCATTTATCATCGGGGCGTTTGTATCCCGCCGCCGACCCAATATGCGCACCCAACTCTGGAATCAGACACTGCTGTTATCAGATGCCATCGGACTTGGTGCCTTTACCGTTCTGGGCATTCAATGTGTACAAGAGCGGGATAGTTACGAAAGTATTGCCCTGTTGCTTTTTGTGGGCGTTATCACCGGTGTCGGTGGTGGATTACTGCGGGATATCTTCGCCGGAAATGTGCCCTATATTTTCCGCAAGCACGTCTACGCTACCGCATCCATTGCCGGTGCTGTCTGCTACCTGCTACTGCAACAGACCGGCTACACGAAGACCGCCTCCATCATCAGCCTGATTCTGGTGTTGGTACTTCGCCTACTGGCAGCCCATTTTGAATGGAATCTGCCCCGGGTGCGCTTACATAATGCAGACGAAAAAGAATAATTATTTCAGATAATGCTCTGCCGATTCCGAAGTTGCCAGTCCACCTTTGCCTGTCTCTTTTAACTCGCAAGGAAGTTGATTTCCGATACGACGCATACTATCGATAACGTCATCGGGTGCGATGGCACTTTGGATTCCGGCCAGCGCCAACTGGGCAGACACCAGCGCGTTGACAGCACCATAGGAATTCCGTTTGATACAGGGGACTTCCACAAGTCCTGCCACCGGGTCACAGACCAGACCCAACATATTCTTCAGAGAGAGCGCTGCTGCATGCATCACAGCCTGTGCATCTGCCCCCTGCAAGAAGGCAAGAGCTCCCGCTGCCATGGCACTGGCAGAACCGATCTCTGCCTGACATCCGCCGGCCGCACCGGCGATAGACGCATTCTCGGCAATCACTTTCCCGATGCCTGCCGCCACATACAGGGCTTGCACCATCTGTTCTTCCCCCGCGTCATGATCCTCCTCATAACTGAGCAGAACTGCCGGCAGAACACCACAAGAGCCTGCGGTGGGTGCGGCAACAATCCGACGCATACAGGCATTGGATTCTCCCATCTTGATGGCCTTTTCCATGACTTTTCCCACAAAATCACCACACAGATTCCGGCCGGAAACATTGTATTGATGCAGTTTCTCCCCGTCTCCGCCAGCCTTTTTGCTGGCAGAAAGCAGACTGCCGTCATACTTGGCATCTGCCTCTTTCATGGCGCGGTACATCTCAAGCATCTTATCATAGGACTGTTGTGCCGTCCGCTCACTGGCATCCATGTCCGCCTGCTGCACAATCTCCCAGACCGCCACACCTCTGTCTTCTGCCAAATCCTGTAATTCCTGTAATGAATGGTATACTGTCATAGTCTCTTCCTTTCGGTTACGAAATCCCTGCAAAATATGTCACTTTCAGGATGCCCTCCACCTGGTTCAGCCAGGTAAGCGCTTCCTGCGGAATCTCCTGATCACACTCCACTACCATTACCGCCTTCTGACCTCTCGCCGAGCGATACAACTGCATGGTAGCGATATTCACGCTCTCGTGAGCCAGCATGGAAGTAACCTCGGATACATGTCCCGGCTGATCCAGATTATGTACGATCAAGGTCGGACATTCCCCTGTAAAATTCGTATCAATACCGTCAATCTTGTCTACATTGATGCGCGAACCGCCCAGTGAGGACGCCTGCACTTCTATGCTTTTATCACCCACTCCCCACAGGCGAATAATGGCTGTATTCGGATGCGCCTCCTCCAGCCGTGCTACGCCAAAGGTAATCTCAATCCCCCTCTGGTCTGCCAACGTCAGACTCTCTGCAATCTGGTAATCGTCCGGCTTCATGCCAAGAAGTCCCGCCACAATTGCCTTTCTGGTTCCGTGCCCCTCACCGGTAGCATAAAACGAGCCGTACAATAAAATCTCCGCTTTTCGCACCGGTTCTCCCAACAGACACCCTGCCACATAACCCATGCGCACCGCACCCGCCGTATGCGAACTGGACGGTCCCACCATAATCGGTCCCACCACATCAAATAGATCCATGCCATACCTCCTATAAAGAAATGTACAAAAAAAAGCAGGATACGGGAGTCGAACCCGCCTATCCAGCTTGGGAAGCTGGCGCCCTACCGATAGACTAATCCTGCTTGCTTCCTATATAAAATAATCCTTTTTGTGCATTCTGTCAAACATATCCGGCAGTAAATTCCAATCAAAAAACAAAAAGTCTGATATCCCATACACGAACCACTGGTTTTATGCTAAAATGGGACTAACGCAGACAAGGTCTGCAACGACCACAAACCTACCA
The DNA here is from genome assembly GCA_945836255.1 of uncultured Roseburia sp. Taxonomy (GTDB): domain Bacteria; phylum Bacillota; class Clostridia; order Lachnospirales; family Lachnospiraceae; genus Pararoseburia. Next base: position 5,175 of record CAMAKU010000069.1, read on the forward strand.
GAGTGAGGAGTCATCATGAGTTTTATCGTAGAACAGGTGGCATCGGACGGCAGCATTGTCATGGACTATGACACAACGATTTCCCCCGGGCAATTATACAATCAGATTCACACCTATTTTCCACAAATTCGCCGCGCAGACAACGGTATCATCTGCGGGACGTATCAGGGGCAGAATTATGCCATCCGGGTCAAAAACATTTCTTATCTGGGCAATCCCCATCCACTCTATAAGAAGCGGATTCAGATTCCCGGTGATCTACAGACCTTCTATGCGCAGGCACTGGCCATGGGCTGTAAACCAATGCTACTGGGTGTCTACACCTATGGTTCCACAGAACTGTTCTGCGAATTCAATATCGAGGATTTTATTGGAAAAAAAGCCAATAATTCATCCGCCCATGTCTATTGCAGCGATATGGTGGATGCGCTCATCCATGACTATTTTCAAAAAATCGACTATTTTGGCAATCGGATCACCGTCTTTACACCTCAGGCTGTATCCGTCTTTTTAGAGGAATTCTTTGCGGATTCTGCTGTCTTTGAACCAGCGCGGACAGCCCGGGCCGACTTTCCGGATGTCAGTTCAACCGCCATGCCGGCCGAACTTATCCACTCCATCTCCCGGTTCTTTCAAGAGGAAAACCGCATCTGGAACGGCATTGACTGCTACCAGAAGATGATTGCTGCCGATTATCGCAACAAATTTCAACCAGAGTGGGCCGGCTTTTTCTTGGAATACGAATTTGAAAATTATATTAACAACAACCATTTGACACATCTGGTTCGCTATGCACAGGACAAATCCAAAGATGGCATCGACCTGGATCTGTTCTTCCCCACCATCCACTGTTACGGCGATTTGAAAGCCCATAGTGAAGAGTCCCGGGGTGTCCAGGGCAATGACTGGGGTACGGTCTTTTCCATTCTGGACGGCAACACCTATGGCAATCACATCTTCTATATTATATGTGAACACGCCACCGTCAAAGACAAAGATCGGGATTTTTCCGTCACACACTATTGGAATCAAGTACAGCACAAAGCCAATCTGATGAGTTATTCCGGCCGGATGAAACACAGCGTGGAACTGAAACATTTTTATATTCTGGATATCAACAACAGCAACAAAGCATATTTGACAAAATTTCGACAGGGCATCAACAGCAACGGCAAACCTCGCCCACCCAAGATCATGATTGAACACGATAATTTCGATAAGTTCGTCATTGCAGAGATGAAATTGTAAATAAGACTAGCTTTATCAGATATCCTATGCTAAAATGAAAAAAGACTACAAAAAGAGGTTATCGAATGAAACAAATAAAAGATCAATTGTATGATTTTTCTTTTATCGATTTATTTTCGGGCATCGGGGGGTTTCATCAGGCGATGACGCAGTTGGGAGGACATTGTGTGCTAGCCTCCGAGATTGATGAGAATTGCACGCGGGTATACGAAAATAATTATCATATGAAATCTGCGGTTAATATCAGGGATTTGGATGAAAAAGAGATTCCCGACCACGATGTTCTCTGCGCCGGATTCCCATGTCAGGCCTTCAGCAAGGCCGGTAAACAGGCTGGTCTGAAAGACAAGACTCGGGGCACACTTTTCTTTGAAGTGGAACGTATCCTGCGCGCAAAGCATCCGGAATATATCGTGTTGGAAAATGTACGGAATCTGGTGAGCCATGACCACCATAACACGTGGAACACGATTCAGGCTGTGTTGCGTGACTGCGGCTATCGCCTGACAGCAGAACCACTGATTTTAAGCCCGCATCAGTTTGGCATTCCCCAGTTACGGGAGCGTGTAATCATTCTGGGCAAATACGATCCCCAGCATATAGATACACCACTTTATATTCCGCTGGATGCCCATCGAAAGAAGGAGGAGAACAGTATTTATGATATCGTTTCACCGGAGCCGGTGGATGACAAATATACCTTATCTCCTTATGAGATTAAAGTTCTGGACGCTTGGGATGAATTCTATCAAGGTATCGACCGAAAAGTCATCGGTTTTCCCATTTGGGCAGATTATTTCCGCTACGAGACAATCCCTTCCGAGTATCCCGGATGGAAGCAGGAATTTGTTCGGAAAAATATCGAACTTTACCGGCGCAATCAGACGTTTATCGATGGCTGGCTGGAACGATACAATCAGTTAGCGGACTTTACACCTACCCATCATAAGATGGAATGGCAAGCCGGAACCAAGATTTCTTCTCTATGGGAAGGCGTAATTCAGATGCGGCCTTCCGGTATCCGGGTCAAGACGCCCACCTGCTTTCCCGCTCTTGTAGCTATGGTGCAGATTCCCATTATCGGACGCTACCGGCGCCGACTGACCGTAGAGGAAGCGGGGCGGTTGCAGAGTTTTCCGAATCCCTGCCGCACCCTGACAGCGACAAACGAATCCGCTTTCTTATGTGACGACAACGACCAACAGGCTTACAAACAATTTGGCAACAGCGTCAACGTGGAAGTCATCCGCCAGTGCGCATTGTCATTATTTGCAAACAACTAAAAAAGGTATTCCGGACGATTCGGAATACCTTTTTCTTATCTTATGTCAGAAGTTACTGCCGTTCCAGCCCCAGTCGTTCACCCCATGATACGTCACATAGACCTTATCACCGGGGATGCCCAACTCCTCAGACAGAATCTGGCAGATTTCGCCGGTCATCTTGTCATAAGATGACGATGGCGCATTCCCAAACAAACTGACGGAGACATAAGCGCCCTTGTCAAGTTTGGCACCACCCATATACAGATCATAATTGTCCTCAAACCCAACCATCAGATAAGTCTCTGATTTATTCAACAGGCCGATTGCCTGACCCAGTCTTGTCTTGATGGCTTCCTTTTTGTCCGGTGTCACGGGAACCGTAATCTTCGAATCAATAAATGGCATCTCACATTCCTCCTTCATACGCATCCATTTTGGCTTTTATCTCGTCCTCACAGACCGCCATTGCCTGTAGCGTCATGGTCAGTAATTGTTCCAACTCCCAACCAAGTTGTTCTGCACCCCGTTGGATCACCTCTCGGGAACAGCCTGCTGCAAATCCCTTACTCTTATATTTTTTCTTAAGAGATTTTAATTCCATGTCTTTCGTACTCTTCGAAGGTCGCATCAGTGCCGCCGCCCAGATCAATCCGGTCAATTCATCTGCTGCAAAGAGCACCTTTTCCATCTCATGTTCCGGTGCCACATCAATCGTCTCTCCGCAACCGACTGTAATACCATATCCATGCGATACCACTGCGTGAATGATATCTTCTCCCACGCCTGCTTCTCGAAGCATCTGCGGCGCTTTCAGACAATGTTCCTGCGGATATTGTTCAAAATCAATATCATGCAGCAGACCAACAATGCCCCAATATTCCGCTTGATCTCCATATCCCAATTCGGTAGCATACCACTTCATCACGGCCTCCACCGTCAGTGCATGCTGAATATGATATTGCTCCCTGTCTTTCCCAAGACAGAACTTTCTCAATCGTAAATACATTTTCATTATGCCCAATCGGATGCTTTTTGACAATCCCAAAATCAGGAACTTATGCCATTACCGACCATTCCATCTGTTGCTCACCCAGTTCCTGGGCTTTCACGGTCAATGTCGCAACACCATCTGTCTGACCGGAACGAATGATGGCAAGCGCCTTTCCCTGATAGGTCATGACTTTTCCGGAAGTATAATTCTCCTCTGTGATACATCTTCCGGTGCCAAAGGCAGCCAGCGTGGCTGCTCCCTCTACCTGCGCTGTAACTTCCGTCTCGACATAAGGTAGCGGATTACCCACTGCATCTACCACCTCAACGACTGCAAAAGCAAGCGACTGTCCGTCCGCTGCAAGTACATCCTGATGTAAAGATCTGGCATCCATTGTAATACGCAATCCCGCCGGTTCCCCTGCAGAAACAACGCGATCTCTGGACACCTCCTGTCCTTGTGTATAACTGACCGCCTCTAATACGCCCGGTTCGTACTGCAACGTAAAACTTGCTCGATTGTGATTTGCTTTTCCGGCATTTTCTCTGCCAACCGAGGTTCCATTCAGGAAAAGTTCAACCTCTTCTGCCGCGGAATAGACCTCAACCTGTATGGGGCTTCCCTGCTCTACCGGCCAACTCCAACTATTCGCACAATCCGGCCATGCGTACCGATCCAGCAGTTCCACCTTGCCATAATTCTGTGGATTATGGCATGCAATATAGGTTTCATCCGATCCCCAGATGATTCTTCGATATGCCAGTTGCGGTTTCTCAAATCCACATAAATCAAACTCTCCCGCTCCCGCTGTACGCCATGGATACTCCGTTCGATGCATTTTTTGTCCTGCTTCTGCAGCCTGTTCAGGCTCCACATACATACGCTTGCCGATGCCCGCTTCTCCGATATAGTCATGACTGGTCCACTCAAAATCGCCGATGAGATTCGGTAGGCGGAGCACATCATCCCAATACGCTTCCATCTGTCTCGGCTTACTCTCTGTACAACAGATCACACGGTTCGGGAACAGTTCCAATGCCTCATCGTAATGATAATTCAGATAATTATAGCCCACCACATCCCACGGTGCCACAAAGCCTTCCGTATAATCGTTCCATATTTCACGCCCATATTTTCCATCCAGATTATTCAGGGCTCCTCCATTTAACTGTGCCTCCTGCATCAAAGACTGCCAGAATTTTCCGGTATCCTCATCATCCAGACCATTAAAGAATGAACAAAGTGCCCCTCCCACAAAACGTGTATCATCCAGACTCCGCACAAATGCTGCCAAATCTGCCGATGTCTGATACCCATCAGACAGACCGCCCTGTTCCGGGAGTTCATTTCCAATTGACCAGATAATAACCGACGGATGGTTGCGGTCTCTCTTAATAAAGTTCTCCATCTCCTGCTTCCATTCC
>CAMAKU010000070.1 GCA_945836255.1 uncultured Roseburia sp.
TTTAAAAATAGCCTTTGTATGCAGATGGCGATGGCGCGGCATACAAAGGCTTTGTTTTTATCATACGGAGAAATCTTCCGGTGCATTGACTTCCGTGTCGGTATCCCCTGAGAGCAGTGACTGGAGATGGCGGATGATGCTGGGACCCAACAGCAGATGGCGGTTCTCTACCTGCGTCATCAGATAGCCGATCTTGTCGGTCTGCCCCAGTGCCTGATAGCAGTCACCCAGCAGGGTATAGTTCTGGCTGATGTCTGTGCCGATGGCAACACCGAATTCCAGCACCCGAATGGCATCGGTCAACTGATTCTGTGCAATGAGTCCTTCGGCGTATTCTTTGAGAATTACGGTCAGCCGGTCGAAGTCTTCACCGATGGCCTGCATGGTGGCAAGGTTGGCCACACCATAGGCCTCTTTGAGTTCCGTATTGGTCTTGCCGGTCAGATTCAGCAGACGCTTGTCTGCCAATTCCTGCAATTCTGTTTCCAGTGCTGTGATTTCGGGATCTTTTGAGAATCCCAGTGGAAATTTATCCAGAGGAATGGTAATATATTGTAGGCTGTCCAGATCGGCCGTGGGGACACTGTTGGCAGTTGCCTCCCGCGCCCAGAAGGAATCTTCGGTTTCCTGCTGTTTTTTATTGTTCATCCGATACCGGATGGCCAAAAAGATCACGAATGCCAAAAATAATCCTAAAAAAGAGAATGACATAGGATGTCCTTTCTATATACTAGAGTGAGGTGTAATATATGACGTATTATAAACAATCAAAAAAGCGCAGAATCATCTCTGCAGTTATCATACTGGTATTGATCGGTAGTATGCTTGCAACGATGCTTCTGGCATGTCTTCTTTAAAAATATACTAAAAGTTGTTGTGGACTGTCAATGATATTTGTCTGTTTGTCACTTGAAAATAGCGGGGCGGATAGTATACAATGTAGTCTACGAAAGAATGTTTTAATGTTGATAACATAAATGTGAGGAGAAATCATGAAGAATCCGATGAAAGTAATGGTTGTTGCAGTTGGTGTTCTGTTGACTGCCGGGTGTTTTCGGATGCCGGCTACAGTATACGCCGCAGAGCAAGGGACTGATTCCGCCAGAGAAGTGATCCCGGATCATATTTCCATTTGCGGAACGGACGTCTCCGGGATGACGACAGAGGAGGCGGCCCAGGTGGTCAGCCAATATGTGGAGCAATATGACGATGTCATTTTCACATTGACAGCAGACGATAAGAGCATAGAAGCCGACAGTGAGGATATCGGGCTGTGTGCCAAGAATAGTGATGTGACAGAGCGGGCGTTGCGCTATGGTCTGGAGGGTAACCTTATTGAGCGTTACAAGGCACAGGTAGACATGTCCGGTGGCAAGACCAAGGATTTCGCCATTTCTCTGACCAGTGACACGGCCACGGTGGAAGCCTTTCTGGATGAGAACAAAGACGAACTGGTTACGGAAGCAGTAGACAATACGGTCAAACTGGTGGACGGACAGTTTGAGTATGTGGAAGGTTCGGAAGGGGTAGCACTTCTGACCGGCAAATCAGCCGTTGTGATTGCGGATTACATCTCTACATCATGGGATGGCGAGGATGCCACCATTGAACTGTTGACAGAAAAGGATGAGCCTCGGGGCACCAAAGAGGAATTGGCTACGATTCAGGACCTGCTGGGTTCTTATTCTACGGATTTTGGTACCGTGATTAACGGACGTACCAATAACATCAAGACCGGCGCTTCCAAACTCAATGGTCTTGTGGTTTATCCGGGGGAGACGATTTCGGTATCGGAGGCCATTGGCCCCACCACAGCAGAGAATGGTTATTATCCGGCCGGTTCTTATGAGAACGGAACTACGGTGGAGACCTATGGCGGCGGTATCTGTCAGGTGTCAACCACGCTCTACAACGCAGTGATTCGTGCAGAGTTAGAGGTGGTTACCCGTGCAGCGCATTCCATGGTAGTATCTTATGTAGAACCGTCTATGGATGCGGCCATTGCCGATGGTATTAAGGATTTCCAGTTTAAGAATAATCAGGAGACACCGGTCTATATCGAGGGTTACACCAGCGGTGGTTATCTGTATTTTAACATCTATGGCAAAGAGACCAGACCGGCGAATCGTCGTGTGGAATTTGTCAGCGAGATTACCAGCCAGACAGATCCGGAAAAGGAATACGTCATGGTTGCAGAGCAGCCCATCGGCTACATCGAGACCACCACGAAGCCCCATATTGGCTATACGGCTCGACTGTGGAAGATTGTCTACGAGAATGATGTGGAAGTCAGCCGTAAGGTTTTCAACAATAGCAAATACAGTCCTTCGAAAGAAGTGATTTCCATTGGTATCGGCGGTAGCAGCCCGGAGGCACAGGCAGCCATCGCAGCAGCCATCGAGTCGAAGGATGATGCGGCCATCTTGGCGGCGGTAGCCAACTGGACACCGGAGGCGGTAGCGGCCCGCGAAAATGCAGCGGCACAGGCACAACAGGCGCAGCAGGCGGCAGCAACACAGCAGCCGTCGAATACGACGGGTGGAACGTCGAATACGACGGGTGGAACGTCGAATACGACACAGCCGTCTACGGACCCAACAACGCCACAGACAACACCATAGAGTATAACGCCATAGAGGAAGAATCCATCGCGTGAGGATGGAGTTTCCATGGAATCAGAAAAGGCTGCCTGGCATCAGGCAGCCTTGTGGTGTACTTAGATAGCAGGGAATGGATGGCGGTGCTGTAACAGGCACCCCGATTCCCCAGAGGAATGACTGTATGAAGGTAGGAAAAGTCCCGGAGAACGTACTGAAACGCTCCGTCATGAAACAACTTCATTATACGAGAGACGAGGTCCTGCTTGGCCCGGGAATCGGAGAGGACTGCGCGGCATTACAGCTAGCCCCGGATGAGATTCTGGTGATGTCAACGGATCCGATTACGGGAACGGCAAAGGACATTGGTAAACTGGCGATTCAGATTACCGCCAACGATCTGGCAAGTTCCGGTGCAGAGCCCATCGGCGTGATGCTGACGATTCTGTTGCCGGATGGAACTCGTGAGATTGCCCTTCGCCGCATCATGGAACAGATGGAGCAGGCGTGCCGTGATGCCCGAATGCAGATTCTGGGTGGACATACGGAGGTGACAGCAGCTGTGAACCAGCCCATTGTCAATGTGGCAGGGGTTGCCAAGGCGAAACAGGGGCATCTCGTCACCACGGCCGGAGCGAAGCCGGGGATGGATATCGTGGTGACTAAGTGGGTCGGCGTGGAAGGAACAACGATTCTGGCCAAGGAGTTTGAGGAACGGCTTAAGACCTATTTCCCTGCATCCTTTGTGGATGAGGCGATTGGATTTGACCGGTATCTGTCGGTGGTTCCGGAGGCCGCAGTCGCCATGAAGTCTGGCGTTGGAGCGATGCATGATGTCACAGAGGGGGGCTTGTTTGGCGCACTCTGGGAGATGGCGGAGGCTTCGGATGTCGGACTGGAAATTGATTTAAAGAAGATACCGATTCGTCAGGAGACGGTGGAAATCTGCGAATATTTTGACATTAATCCCTACGGACTGATCTCCAGCGGAATGATGTTGATGGCCGCGGAGGATGGAAATGCGCTGGTGAAGCAACTACAGGAGGCAGGAATCGATGCGACGGTGATTGGCAAAGCCACAGCCGGCAACGACCGGGTGATTCTGCGGGATGAAGAACGGCGTTTTCTGGAACCGCCCAAGACGGATGAATTATATAAGGCATTGAGCCAGTAAGTTTGGAAGGAGTAAGATCGGATGAGAGAGAAGATTTTAAGTTATATTGAGACCAATAGCCGGGTGGATCTGCATGATCTGGCAATCATTATGGACAGCGACGAGGCAACCATCATGAATGAACTGGAGGCCATGGAGAATGAGCATATCATTTGTGGATATCATACGTTAATTAACTGGGAAAAAGCCGGCATTGAGAAGGTGACGGCCATGATCGAGGTGCGCGTGACACCGCAGCGTGGCATGGGATTCGACAAGGTGGCAGAACGTATTTACAATTACCCTGAAGTGAATTCCGTCTATCTGATTTCCGGCGGATTTGATTTTATGGTGACGCTGGAGGGAAAGACGCTGCGTGAAGTATCTGAATTTGTCTCCGACAAATTATCTCCGCTGGATTCTGTCTTAAGTACCAAGACGAACTTTATCCTCAAGAAATATAAAGATCACGGAACGGTTATGACTGAGCAGCGTAAGGACGAGAGAGAGTTGGTGAGCCTATGAGAAATCCGTTATCGAAAACGATCGTAGAGATTGAGCCCTCCGGTATTCGTAAGTTTTTTGACATTGTCAGTGAGATGGAAGATGCCATTTCCCTCGGCGTGGGGGAGCCTGACTTTGATACACCATGGAAAGTGCGTGACGAGGCAATCTATTCGTTGGAGCGGGGACGTACCTTTTATACCTCCAATGCCGGACTCAAGGAGTTAAAGGTGGAGATCGCCAATTATCTTCACCGTAGATTTGAACTGGACTATGATTATCGTTCGGAGATGCTGATTACCATCGGTGGTAGCGAGGCCATTGATATCGCCCTTCGTGCCATGCTGGATCCCGGTGACGAGGTATTGATCCCGCAGCCCAGTTATGTTTCCTATCTGCCTTGTACCGTGTTGGCAGGAGGCAAGCCGGTCATCATTGACTTGAAAGAGGAGAACCAGTTTCGTCTGACACCGGAGGAGTTGGAGGCGGCCATCACAGATAAGACAAAGATTGTGATTCTACCGTTCCCGAACAATCCTACCGGGGCAGTGATGGAGAAAAAGGATCTGGAAGCCATTGCGGAAGTCATCAAACGCCATGATTTGTTTGTGCTCAGCGATGAGATCTATGCGGAGTTGACCTATCTGGAGCGGCACGTGTCCATCGTATCCATTCCGGGAATGAAGGAGCGCACCGTTTTGATTAGCGGATTTTCCAAGTCCCATGCCATGACGGGATGGCGACTGGGATATGCCTGCGCACCGGCGCAGATTATCGAGCAGATGTTGAAGATTCATCAGTATGCCATTATGTGTGCGCCTACCACCAGTCAGTATGCAGCGGTTGAGGCTGCCCGGAATTGTGATGAGGATATCGCACAGATGCGGGACGAGTACAATGCCCGCCGCCGTTATCTGATGCATCGCTTTGAGGAGATGCATCTGCAATGCTTTGAGCCTTTTGGCGCCTTTTATATGTTCCCGTCCATCCGGGAATTCGGGATGACATCGGAAGAATTTGCCACGGAGTTTTTGAATCGCAAGAAGGTGGCGGTAGTGCCGGGTACGGCATTTGGTGCCTGCGGGGAAGGATTTTTGCGCATTTCCTATGCGTACTCGCTGGACAATCTCAAGGAGGCATTGGATCGTCTGGAAGAATTTGTTGCGGAACTTCGCGAAGAGAGACAGGGTGCATAATGGCGACATTAAATGTAATTTTACATGAGCCGGAGATTCCGGCGAATACAGGGAATATCGGAAGGACCTGCGTGGCTACAGGGACAAGGCTTCACCTGATTGAGCCGCTGGGATTTCGTTTGAATGATAAGACGTTAAAACGTGCCGGGATGGATTATTGGGAACATCTGGATGTGACCCGGTACGATGATTGGGATGATTTTCTGGAGCGCAACCCGGATGCCAAAATCTACTATGCCACCACCAAAGGCAAGCATGTGTACAGTGATGTGACGTATGAGCCGGACTGTTTTTTGATGTTCGGCAAGGAGAGCGGGGGCATCCCGGAGGAGATTCTGGTGCGTCATCCGGATAACTGTATCCGCATCCCGATGATCGGAGATACCAGATCGTTGAATCTGTCCAATTCGGTGGCGATTGTATTGTATGAGGCGTTGCGTCAGAACCATTTTGACCATATGCGGCTGGAGGGAGAATTACACCATCTGCATTGGTAGGCAGGAAAGGATTCTTATGGGCATCATAGAAGCAAAAAATTTAGTACATGAATATATCATAAGAGATGAAGAAGGCAATGTGGAGAGCATACAGACGGCACTGGACCACATGGATCTGAAGGTGGAGCCGGGACAGTTTATTGCGGTGCTGGGGCACAATGGGTCGGGCAAATCGACCTTTGCCAAGCATATCAACGCACTGCTGACACCCACGGAAGGTACGCTGATTGTGGACGGTATGGACGCCTCCGATGAGGATAATACTTATGCCATCCGGCAGACGGCCGGGATGGTGTTCCAGAATCCGGACAATCAGATTATCGCCAGTGTGGTGCAGGAGGATGTGGGATTTGGACCGGAGAATATCGGTGTGCCTACGGACGAGATTTGGGAGCGGGTGGAGCGAAGTCTCAAATCCGTCGGTATGTGGAAGTACCGCGAGCATTCTCCCAACAAATTATCCGGTGGACAGAAGCAGAGAGTGGCCATTGCAGGTGTGATGGCCATGGAACCAAAATGCATTATTCTGGACGAGCCGACTGCAATGCTGGACCCGGATGGGCGCAAAGAGGTGTTGGCCGCGGTTCATACGCTGAACCGTGAAAAGGGCGTGACGATCATTCTGATTACCCATTATATGGAAGAAGTGGTGGATGCCGACTATGTCTATGTGATGGATCAGGGCAAGGTGGTGATGGAAGGGAATCCCCGGGGGATTTTTTCACAGGTGGATACCTTGCAGGAACACCGCCTGGATGTGCCGCAGATTACACTGCTGGCCCATGAATTGCAGCGTGCAGGGCTGCCTTTGGCAGATGGTATTTTGACGAGAGAAGAGTTGATCGATGCCTTGGAGCGCATCGTCAAAGGAAGATGATATGGCATTTATATTAGACAAAGTATCCTATCGTTATTCTGAAGGCACAGCCTATGAGATGACGGCTTTGGATCAGGTGAGTTTACAAATACAGGATGGTGAGTTTATTGGCGTCATCGGTCATACCGGTTCGGGAAAGTCCACGTTGATACAACATCTGAATGGTCTGCTGAAAGCGACAGAGGGTGCCATCTATTTTAATGGACAGGACATCTATGATAAGGATTATGATCTGCGAGATCTGCGTACCCAGGTGGGGATGGTCTTTCAATATCCGGAGCATCAGTTGTTTGAGGAGACCGTATTTAAGGATGTATGTTTTGGACCCAAGAATCAGGGACTGCCGGAAAAGGATGTGACCTTGCGCGCCTATGAGGCGTTGCGCAGTGTGGGATTGCCGGACAAATACTTTGACGTGTCGCCCTTTGAACTGTCGGGGGGACAGAAGCGCCGCGCGGCCATCGCAGGTGTGCTGGCGATGAAACCTTCGGTATTGATTCTCGATGAGCCTACGGCGGGGTTGGACCCCCGGGGGCGGGATGAGATTCTGGATTTGATTGCCGAGATGCATGTACATTACGGCAACACTGTGATTCTGGTGTCTCACAGCATGGAGGATGTTGCCAAATATGTGGATCGCATTATTGTGATGGATCACGGGCATGTGATGTTTGATGATGTGCCGCGAGAGGTGTTTCATCATTACCGCGAACTGGAAGAGATCGGATTGGCAGCGCCCCAGGTGACGTATCTGATGCATGAAATGCAGGAGCGGGGATTGGATGTGAATTGTGACGCAACGACGGTAGACGAGGCACGGGATGCGATCCTGCAGTGGATCGGCAATCAGAGATAGGAATCATTTATGTTAAGAGATATTACTTTAGGACAATATTATCCGGCGGATTCAAAAATCCATGCACTGGATCCGAGAACCAAGTTATTTGGGACGCTTCTGTTTATTATCAGTGTGTTCTCCTTTGAGGGTGTTATTGGCTTTGTGGCCATTACGGTCTTTTTATTCTGGGTGATTCACATGAGCAAGGTTCCGCTGAATTTTATGCTGCGGGGTCTGAAAGCCATCATGATTCTTCTCATCATCGCGGGTATGTTTAATCTGTTTTTGACACCGGGACAGCCCCTGGTGACGATCTGGAAGATTTCCATTACCAGAGAAGGACTTCGCAATGCCATCATGATGACAATTCGCATGGTGTACCTGATCATGGGCTCGTCGGTGATGACGCTGACCACCACGCCGAATCAGTTGACGGATGGCCTGGAGAAGGCGCTTCATCCGTTGAACAAGATCAATGTACCGGTACATGAGATTGCGATGATGATGTCTATCGCACTTCGTTTTATCCCGATTCTCATTGAGGAGACAGATAAAATCATGAAAGCCCAGATGGCCCGTGGTGCAGATTTTGAGAGCGGCGGTCTGATCAAAAAAGCGAAGAATATGGTGCCGTTGCTGGTGCCGCTTTTTGTCTCTGCATTTCGCCGGGCCAATGATCTGGCTCTGGCAATGGAAGCACGCTGTTATGTGGGCGGCGACGGAAGAACGAAGATGATGCCACTGGTATACACCCAGATTGACCGGGTGGGTTATGCCGTGGTGATAGGTTATTTTATTTTGTTGATGGTGATCAAGGCAGTATTATAACATATCGCAGTGACTGTAAGAGGGACGGCAGGATGTGATACGGGACGAGGCATGCCGTTATGCCGAAAAGATGAGAGTGAGGAACGCAGATGCGGGTGAAACTGGTGGTGGCTTACGAGGGCACCAATTATTGCGGCTGGCAGGTGCAGCCCAACGGAATCACAATCGAAGAGGTGCTGAATCGGGAATTGAGCAGACTTCTGGGAGAATCCATCACCGTAACCGGTGCCAGTCGGACCGATGCGGGGGTGCATTCCCTGGGCAATGTGGCGGTCTTTGATACCAATACCCGTATGCCGGCGGAGAAGATTTCTTATGCGTTGAACCGTAGTCTGCCGGAGGATATTGTGGTTCAGGAATCCTCGGAGGTGCCGCAGGATTTTCATCCGCGCTTTGCCAAAAGCACCAAGACATATGAGTATCGGATTCTCAATGCCAGATTCCGCCAGCCGCTGGAACGACGAACCAGTCTCTTTTACCACTATCCGCTGGATGAGCAGTTGATGCAGCAGGCGGCAGATTATCTGGTGGGGGAGCATGATTTCACCAGTTTTTCGTCGGTGCATGCGCAGACAAATTCTTTTGTCCGTACCATCTATGACCTTACGGTGGAACGACAGGGCGAGATGATTACGATCCGGGTGACGGGTAACGGATTCTTATACAATATGGTGCGCATCATTGCCGGGACGCTGCTTCAGGTAGGTGCGGGAAGTCGTCCCCCGGAAGAGATGGCGCAGATTTTGTCAGGACGGGATCGGGAACTGGCGGGACCCACCGCACCGGCACACGGGCTGACGATGATTGGCATCCGGTATTTGTAGGTCGGTTCGCGCCGTGGGATATGAGAACTCGCCGCTGGATGAGCGGAGCGATGAATGCGGGATTGCCTGATTGTCGGCGATTATGGAATAAAAAAAGATTGACACGCACCCGTGTGTGTAATATAATGTAACGGCTGATGTAGTTTTGAAATGTGGTTTCATTAGCCCCGAAACCGTATTTTGACTATACAAATGCCTGTAATCGTATTTCGGACATTGTACGATTTGGGCGCGTTATGTTTTTTAAGGAGGAAACCAAATGAAGACTTATATGCCAAACCCAAGTCAGGTTGAGAGAAAATGGTATGTAGTAGATGCAGAGGGACAGACATTAGGACGTCTTGCATCTGAAGTTGCTAAGGTATTAAGAGGAAAGAATAAGGCAATCTATACACCACATGCTGATTGTGGCGATTATGTAATCGTTGTCAATGCTGAGAAGATTGCTGTTACCGGTAAGAAGTTAGATCAGAAGATGTACTATCATCATTCCGATTATGTTGGTGGAATGAAAGAGACAACTTTAAAAGAGATGTTAGCTAAGCATCCTGACAGAGTTATCGAACATGCAGTTAAGGGTATGCTTCCGAAGGGACCTTTGGGAAGACAGATGTATACGAAGTTGTTCGTATATGCGGGCCCAGATCATAAGCATGCAGCTCAGAAACCAGAAGAGTTGACATTTTAATTCGGTAAGGAGGTAAATCACATTGGCTAATACAAAGTATTACGGAACAGGAAGAAGAAAATCATCTGTTGCTAGAGTATATTTA
>CAMAKU010000071.1 GCA_945836255.1 uncultured Roseburia sp.
CGTACAATCACATCCGTAATCATTTCTTTATGACACAACTCATCAAAGCAGATAGCAAATGCCGCAATATCGATGATGGAATCGATGGCGCCGACCTCATGAAAATGCACCTGCTCTCTGGGGATTCCATGAGCCTTAGCCTCCGCATCTGCCAGACAATCCAGAATGGCATCCGCCGTCCGTAAGGCGCCCACACTCATCTGGGAATGATGAAAAATCTCTGCAATCTCCTGTGGCCCACGCCCGGAATGATGGGTATGATGAGGCATCATGGGTGATTCCTCATGCTGATGTCCGAACAAATAGTCCATATCGTGATCATGAGGATCCAGTTCCTTGGGAAGCACCACATCAAAGTCACAGACATCCAACCCCGATTTCTTTACCCGTGTGACACGCACCTCATAAGATTCCGGAATTGGTAATGTCTGTAACACCTGAAGCAGATGCTGCTGCGACGCTCCCAAATCCAGCAATGCTGCCACTGCCATATCGCCACTGATTCCACTTTCACATTCAAAATATAACTGTCTACTCATTGATATCATCCCCATGTACTGCCAGATGGTTGATCTGGTTGGCAATATACCCTGCACCATAACCGTTATCAATATTCACAACCGCAACGCCGTTGGCACAGGAAGTCATCATCGTAAGAAGTGCAGACAACCCCTCCATACAGGCTCCATACCCCACCGATGTCGGCACGGCAATCACCGGTTTGTCCACCAGACCACCCAGCACACTGGCCAATGCCCCCTCCATGCCTGCCACTGCAATGACGCAATTGGCCCGCTGGATCACGTCCAGTTGGGAAAATAATCGATGGATTCCACTAACTCCCACATCATAAATCCGCTCTACCGCCGAGCCGAAATAGGACGCAGTCTGTGCCGCCTCTTCCGCCACCGGAATATCGGCTGTCCCCGCCGTACACACAGCAATGCATCCCACCTGCTGCTTATCCTCGTGTTCCATCTTAAGAATCTTTGACTGCGGATCATAAGTCACCTCCGGAAAATGTTCCCGGATTACCTCATACTGATGTTCACTGGCTCTCGTTCCCAGCACTTCCCCGTCCGCTTCATACAGATGGGAGAAAATAGAAAGCAGTTGCGCATCCTCCTTGCCACTGCAATAGATGACCTCCGCACAACCGGAACGAATCTTTCTGTGCATATCCAGTTTGGCATATCCCAGTTCGTCAAAAGGTTGACGACGCAGAAAATGCTCTGCCTCCTCCAGGGAGATGTCGCCCTCTTGTAATTGTTTTAAAATATCATGTGTATCCATTGTATCCTGCCTTCTTGCCTTTCGACGTTCATCACAGCCTCCAGGGCCGCAACGCCATATGACGCAAATATTCCGCTTCAAAATCCGCTTCTTCTGCCAGAGAAATCACCTGTGTCCGCGCTATCATCTCCCGCATCCGGGCTGATGCCTCCTCCCGATGTAAGAGAAATGCCACTGCCCCCTGTAAAGAGGTATTTCCCACCGTACGCCCACAGCGCCCTAGCACCTCCGGCAACAGACCCACGCCCACTGCCGCCGACACGCTCATATAGGTTCCCATTCCTCCGGCAAGACACACCTGTCCTATCTGCCGCGCCTGGATGCCTGCTTTTTCCAACAGCATCTGCTGACCGGTAGCAACGGCACTTTTTGCCATCTGAAATTGCCGGACATCCTCCTGCGTGATGACCACCGGTGCCACGGCTCCCGGCGTAGACAAAGCATATCCGTCCTGCCGGTACGCATCCGTCATAGTACCGTTTTCATCTAACAACCGGTTCCGTCGCATTCCATGTACCGCTTCCAACAGACCGCTTCCGCATATTCCGATGGCCGGCACGCCGCCGATGGTCTGAACCATTGACTTGTCACGTGCTATGGTCACTCCACAGACCGCCCCATAGACACTGGGACATCCGCAGGAGATATTGCCACCTTCAAATGCCGGTCCGGCTGCCACCGATGTGGCCATATACTCCTTCCCGGTCCACAGCACCATTTCCCCGTTGGTTCCGAAGTCTAGCAACATAACTGGCTCCCGCTGCCGGTCGAATTCCAATCCATACATTCCCGCCACAATATCCGCTCCGATAAACGCCGATACCCCCGGCAAAATCGTCACAGCGATTTGCTGATACCGGAATGTCTTCTGCGCAATACTGACCGGAACAAAAGGCGCCGTTGCCAGAGACTCACAGGAATATCCCAAGAGCAGATGACACATGGTGGTATTTCCGGCAATCACAATCTCGGAAACCACCTCTGACAGCACTGCCAAGGATTCCTCCGTTGTCTGCCCCAAAACTGCGGCAAACAGGTCGCTACACACCGCCAGCACACCTTCCGTCAGATCGCGGATAATGCATGCCTGTAGCGCAGTGGCATCACCGGCATTCGCCCGCTCCATGCGGCTCATCACATCTGCACCGTACATCCGCTGCGAATTACTGCTGCAATAAGTGCGAACCACTTGCCCACGCCTTCGATCCACCAGCGCAAAGGCCAGTGTGGTAGTACCCAGATCGATGGCAACACCATACTCGGTGGTAGGACGAATCTTCTCATCCGATTTCCCGGCATCCGCTACCCCATTCCTCTGCGCCTCCTGCGCATAAACAGCCGACGCCGACACGCCTTGATCGTAGCCCACCGTCTGCATGGTATCGCTCCTCTGCTGCACCACAATCTCACAATCGTCTCCCACCGTACATACACAAGCCAGCCGATACCCTTCCTGTAATTCCGCCGGTGTAAGGCAAGCCCGCTCCGCCGCCGTGGGCTCCGGTGCTCCTGTCAGAAACAACACACGACATTTGCCACAGAGGCCTCTCTTGCCACAGTCATAATCCAGCAGGATTCCCTCATCCCGCAATAAGGCTGCCAGCCCCACCGGCGCAGCCACTGAGAAAGTCTTCCGCTGCTGCACACTCTTTGCCTTGTCTTTGGTCTGTTGTCTGATCTGAATCGTCACCTGCACACTGCCACCTCACGTTTCCAGCCAATCCGACTAAACTAATATACCTTGGCCAATGCGCCAACCGTGGCGAAGATAGAACTTAACACTACCAGAATCTGGAATGGAAGTTTGCCCCACACACCGCAGATCGGCGCAACGCCCTCTCTTCTTCTGGAACGATTATAAGAAATAATAATACCTACGCCTGCCAGCACCTGTACCACGCTGGCCAGTCTGGTAAATCCTACAAAACTTGATACCCCAATCAATGCAATCAGCAGACACGGCACAGAAGACACCAGCCAACTGAGTTTTACATTCCATTTGGTCTGCTCATGGACAATATCGCGCAGATTCAGCGTATTTGCCCAGAAGGAAGTAGAAAGCGCCAACAGTGAGAAAATGTACCCCACAATGCTGACCCAGCCGCCCAAATGTAACGACAGATCCACCAATGCACCATTTTCCGAAATATTGGCTCCCGCACCCAGCATCGTCATAAAAGTAATCAGCAGGATCAGTCCGGTGTTGATTCCGGTTCCCGCTGCGATGGCCCCGCGGATTCGTTTCACGTCACCATTCAGTCCCTTAACCACCTGTGGCACGGACATCACTGCTGACAATGAAAAGGAAATCATGCTATATAATGCCACCAGATTGGACGTCGCAATAAATTGGGTGGGCAACGGACTCATAGGTGATAACAGAGTTGCTACAAACAGTACACCAATCACCAGCACCATAGACCCCACGGAAATCTTTTCGCAGATACCCACCAATTTCATGCCAAAATTAACAACGCTGGCCGCCACCACATAATAGAGAATCATCCCCGCCCATGTCGGCATTCCGAACCATGCCTGAAATACTGCTGCCGCGCCTGCGATAAAACCGCTGACATTGAGGATGACCGATATCCCCAGCAAACCAAATGCCACCCATGTGGCAAACTTCTTAAACCGCCCCACAAACAGTTCATTCTCAAAACATTTAATAAATTGCGCACCGGAATTATTATAGGATAATTCCGCGATCATATAATGCATGATCAGATTGATCAGATAGGCCACTACGATAATCCACAATAGGTCCTTCCAATCATTTCTGGACGCCAAAAAAGGGACAGACAAGATGCCTGATCCCACGCCATGCCCCACAATAATACTGGTCGCCTCAAAAAAAGTAAGTTTTGCTTCTGATTTGATCTCTTTTGTCATATACTCCTCCTCGTTTACCTTACTAAACGACAGTGTAACATATCTTTACCGCAACTTACAACGAAATTGTAAAAGTACTTCCCTCTCCTTCCTTACTTTCCACCGTAACCGTTGCATCCAGCAGTTCCACCACCCGGTGTACCATAGCCAGCCCCAGTCCATTTCCCTGAGATGCATGGGAGGTATCCCCCTGATAGAATTTGTCAAAAATATGGTGCATGGTCTCCTTTGACATGCCACAGCCATTGTCGGAGATCACTACGCGGGCACCGCCCTCCGTAGCCTGCGTCAGACCGATTCGGATGGTTCCACCCTCATCCGTATACTTAATGGCATTGTTGAGCAGATTATTCCAGACAATCTCCAGAAGGCTCTTATCGCTCTCAATGAACACACCCTCATCCATGGTAATCTGTACATCCAGATTCTTCTCATCGAATGCTTCGTCCAGCGCGATAATACACTCCGCCAACTGCTCGTCAAGACAGAACCGTTCTGTCTCCACGATTGCCTGACTCTCCATCTTATTCAAACGAAGAATATTGGCCACCAGCGTGGACAGCCGCTCTGCGGATTCCGAAATCACTGCCGCATATTCCTGCCGTTTTTCTTCGCTTAATGCCGGATCCTTCAGTGCATCTGAATAACTCTTGATGACCGCCAGCGGCGTCTTAATCTCATGGGATACATTGGCAACAAAATCGCTCTTCAACGTC
Organism: uncultured Roseburia sp.; assembly: GCA_945836255.1. Classification (GTDB taxonomy): domain Bacteria; phylum Bacillota; class Clostridia; order Lachnospirales; family Lachnospiraceae; genus Pararoseburia. The sequence continues at coordinate 4,902 of CAMAKU010000071.1, forward strand.
TCATTGGCAGACAATTCACTAACCATGGTATTAAAATCCTGAATCAGTACTTCCATCTCATCATACTTGCCATCCTGACGCTGTGGCAACACCCGCACCGTAAAATCGCCTCCTGCCACTTTTCTTGCCGCATTGCGCAGTTCCATGATCGGACGCGAAAAGGTCATATGAGAATTGATATGGGTCAGTACATTTGCCACAATCGCAAGGAACACCGTATTGAGAACAATGGCACCATAGGCACCCCAGTCCCCCAACAGTGAAAGTTCTCGATTCCGATACAGGGCAACACCTGCAAACACGCAGATACTCTGCACAATAAAAGTAACCAGAAATTCCCGCCACACCGGGCGCTTTGCATTGATTCGTTTATCCTTCGGTTCCTGATAACTAATCTTCATTCTGAATCACCGCCTTATACCCCAGTCCACGCACCGTAGTAATCGCGATCTCATGCACACAGGAAATCTTGTTGCGCAATTTTGTAATCGTCACGTCCACCGTGCGGGGATTGCTCTCACTGTCAAAGCCCCAGAACTCGTCCATCAATTGCATCCGGGTAAAAGTCTTCTTCGGATAGGACAGCATCTTAAAAAGGATTTGAAATTCTTTGACTGTCAGTGGTAGCGCCTCTCCCTGATAGTAGGCAGTAGTCTCATCTTCTTTCATCAAAAGACCACCTACAGCCAACTGTTTTTCATTGGAAATATCTGCCCGGCGCAGAAGGGCCTTTAAGCGCATCCCCAGTTCCACCAGATCGATGGGCTTCACCATATAATCATCAATCCCCAGATCGTATCCTTTCTGCTTGGATGCAATGTCCTCCTTCGCCGTCATAAACATAATCGGTATCTTGCGGTCGTAGGACCGCACCTCTCTGGCAAAGGCAAAGCCATCCATCTCAGGCATCATAATATCTGAGACAACCACATCAATTTTATGACTGTCCATGATGTCAAACGCCTGCAACGGATTCCCGCAATGAAACACTTCATAACCTTCTTCAGACAATTTATTGCTTACAATGTAATTTAATTTTTCATCGTCTTCTACCACCAATACGCTAATCATTCTTCTGTACCTCCATTTTGCGTCAAAAAGATTCCTTTTTTGCACGCATCCTCAATCTGTTCATACGCCTTTTCAATCTCCGCGGCATAATCGTCTTTGTGTCGCTCCATCAACCGCGGATACAGCCAGAGGGGAACAACACAAAAGAAAACACCCAACAATTGATTGACAAAAAATGGAATCATGCGCGCCTCCGTAATGCACCAGACAGCGATGGCAATAAAAAGAGAACCTATCAGGCCCACCATAATCGCTGCTATCGTTGGCCCCAGTTTCTTTTTATTCTCACACTGCTCAATGACCATCAGCGCATCTTCCATCTTGCGCTGTTCTGCCATCACACGGCTGCGCTCTTTGATCTTGCGAGGTCTGCGCATATGCAGTTGTACCCCGTCCGAGTGGCGATTGCTCTCATAGATCTCCCAGCCAAACGCCTCATATGTCTCCTGACATACCATAGATAATTGACGGCTGATGGTCACGACAACATATTCGTATCGGTCATAATCTTTTGCCATCCTGTTTTCTCCTTATCGTCTGTCTTCTTTTACAACAGTTATTCCGGTATATCCCCATAACCGTTCCTTTGTGATAATACCCCGTTCATGTTAATCTAATGTTAAAAGATACACCTTTTAAATCCAGACGGATTCAAAAGGTGCATCTGTTATAGAAGTCGATATTTTAATTCAAATTCATGAACCGGAATCGGTGACGAATAATAATAGCCCTGAATAATCTTCGCTCCCATGGCTTTCACCTGTTCCAACTGCTCTTTGGTCTCAACACCCTCCACCACAATATTCATGTCCAGATCAGTGGCCAATGATAAAATCCCCTTAAGGACTTTCTGACCACGCTCTTCATGGGCGGAGACACGCAGGAACGTCTGATCGATCTTCAGTCCGTCCACATGGATATCTTTTAACATATTCAAAGAAGAGTATCCGCTTCCAAAATCATCCAGTTCAATCAGAAATCCATATTCCTGTAACCGGTAAAACAGATCCAGCCGGTTGGTGGGATCCACTAAGAATACGGACTCCGTAATCTCCAGTTTGACCCGTTTCGGATCCACCCCATAGCGGTCCACCAGATCCGTAAAGATCTTAAACAAATCCATATAGAAGAAGTCTTTGACGGAAATATTTACCGACATATACAACTGGTCCCATCCCAGTTTCGACCAATGCTGTAATGTCTTGATGGCCTGCTCCCACACATAGACATCCAGATGCTGGATCAAAGACGCATCCTCCAGCACAGAGATAAAACGATCCGGCATGATCCATCCCAATTCCGGGTGCTTCCATCTCGCCAGTGCTTCCGCGCCCACTAAGGTTCCGTCCAGATCCATCTGTGGCTGCAGAAAAATCTCAAACTCATCATTGGAAACTGCCGTCATAAATTGACTCAACAGACGGTTCTCATCCATAGATGCCTGAACCAGCGCATCATCACAGTAAGCAACAATGCGGGAGTAATCACCCTCAATCGACTTGATTGCCAGATGACATTTGTCGCACATGACATCCACCGACTCTTTATTATTTTCAATGAAATACACACCCACATAAATGTGAATCGGATACATCTTGCTGGTAAATTCATCCCGCATCTTACGGATGTTGTCCACGAATAACTTCTCATAGTAACGGGTTCGCGGGATACAAAGGGCAAAGCGGTCCCCTCCGATACGACCGTAAGTGGCCGGCTGACGTATCATCTGTTTCATCAACGAAGCCTGCATCATCAGAATCTCGTCACCTTTGCTGGTACCGAACAATTCATTGACCAGTTTAAAATCCTTGATGTTGGAACAAATTATGCAAAACTCTGTCTGGGGATATTTGTCCAGCATCTTTCTTGTCTCCCGGAGGAAGCGTTCCATGGTATAGAACCCCGTAAGACTGTCGTGGGTAGCCAGATAACGTTCTCTTTCATTCTGGTCATATTCTTTGGTCCGATCCACCACCACAAAAGAATTCCCCAGCGAAAAACCTTGCTCATCATACTGGTAGGTAAATGTCTCTTCAATAAAATGCCGCTTGCCATCAATCATCACCTTGTCGGTGGTACGGAAGGTGCGTTCCTCATCATGCTGATGCTCTTCATACCACATCAAATTGCGTTCTTCAATCTCTTTGAAATCGCTCTCCTGAATGTTGAGAAACCGACGCGCAGCATCATTGAAATAAATCAGCCGATGATGATTGTCAAAAAAACTCACGCCCTCGTCCATGCCATCCACCAACGTCTCAAGTGTCATGTTCACAATATCTTTATGTACATAATCGATGGCCACATAACAGGCAACAACACCGGTCACAACAAACAACATCACTGACAGACGCAGCGGATAATCCACCAGTTGGAACACCGAGTCAATCAGAAACGATAAGAGAAAAATACTGGCAAGCGCCAGATAATTACGTCGATAGACTTTGGAGGAACGCGTGGATTCCCACACCAGACTGAACACAATCCATGCCGCCAGCAGACAGACAAAAATGTCATGCAAAATCACCGGCCAGCCAAAGGAAACCACCGCATAATGCAACCACCATCCCTGATAAACCTCCTCATCCACCGTAAAGGCATGATGCCAGATGCTGTTGCCAACCATGCTGATCATATCGAGAACGGCGATTCCGTGGGTCACCATGGCATAACTCTTTTTCATGCGGAATCCTACCGTATAATCATGCACATACTTGATGAAGAAAATCATAATCCAGTCGAAGGCACTCATGCCAAGCCCATAGGCAATATTCGCGATAAAACGGTCATGGGTGAGATTCGCCATACCTGTGGTCAGCACAAAACATATGATTGCAATCTCCAGATATACCACTGCTCTGCTCATGTAATTGGATTTGCGATAGGCACGACTGCAACAATACACTAAAATCAGACAGGCCACCGCAATCATTAGGATATACAACAATCTCAATGCAATACACTCCTCGTTCCACTAATATGAGTAATAATATATCATATTTGACACAAAACGAAAATATATTCATAAAAAATTCAACAAAGTGAACAAAAAAACGACCAATTTTACGATATTCCCAATAATGACTTTGCGCGGGCAATTTGTGCTTCCGTGGGAGGTGCCACCTCTTCCAGTTGGTAGGGCAATCCCAGTTCTTTCCATTTGAAGACACCCAGCGTGTGATAAGGCAGAATTTCAAATCGCTCCACCGTTGCCAGCGACCGCACAAAGGCGCCAAGACGTCGCAGATCATCTTCCTCATCCGTCACCCCCGGCACCAGCACGTGACGAATCCACATAGGTTTTCCCACATCGGATAAGTAGCGTGCCATCGCCAGAATATTGGCATTGTCCTGCCCTGTCAGGCTCCGGTGTTTCTTCTCGTCAATCTGCTTGATATCCAGCAAAAAGAGATCCGTCACCTCCAGCAGTTGCTGAAATTTTGAAAAGAACGGTTCTTCCATCGTAAACGGGTTCCCGGAAGTGTCCAGACAGGTGTGAACCCCCTTCTCTTTTGCCAGCGTAAAAAGTTCGATGAGAAAATCAATCTGCAACAGGGCTTCACCGCCACTGACCGTAATCCCGCCATTTTTCTTCCAGTAAGTACGATACCGCAGTGCCTGCTTTAAGACCTGCTCGGCACTCTGCCAATTCTCTCCCGGCAGTGGCGCCTCGGCACTCCCCGACGGCTTTGCCCAAGTGTCCGGGTTATGACAATACTTGCATCGCATCCGGCATCCTTTAAGGAATACAATATAGCGGACACCAGGACCGTCCGCCGAGCCGAAACTTTCCACCGAATGAATATTACCCAAACAATGCTCTGTCATGATTTACTCCTTTCCTTTCTGTTCTCCTGCGGCTCCCCGGAACATCCCGCAGAATGAAGTTGATGATAAATAGATTGTTCCTGTAATTTTATCTGGATACTTTTCCATTTGGGACAGAATGCAACGCAATTCTTACAGGTGTGATTTTCTTGATGTGGGACTGTCTTTGTAGGCTTCGACTGAGAGCGACCTGCTGTCCGCCTGTTGCGGATGCTCAGGGCTTACCATTCTAGTCTGCCTAAGTGAGCGCTTTTTCGG
>CAMAKU010000072.1 GCA_945836255.1 uncultured Roseburia sp.
CTCACCACTCCCAGCACCGCACCAAAGGAAAATATTGCACCGGTATTCTGCAAACAGAAAGGTTCTGACCATGCCAGAATGGCAGCCGCCAGTGCCAGAGCACTTAGTGAATCATAGGCATCTCCCAGCACATTTGCCAGCAAATATACCAGATACATTCCTATGGCTCGCCGCGTCGAAATACCCATCCCGCACATGACGCCGTAGCATACAACCATAGTTCCCGATAACAGGCCGGCCAAGACAAAACTCATACCCCGCCTGCGCAAAAAAGAATAGACCGCCATACCTACCACCGAGATATGAAGTCCGGAAATGGCCAAAATATGAGACAAACCCGCCGTGCGGTATTGTTGCTTTATATTCTCCTCCAGCGACCCTTTCTCCCCCAGTGCCAATGCCGCCATCACCACACTCTCCTGTTCCGGCAGCCACCGTGCATATATCTGCGCCATGGCACATCGCAGCTCGTACAACTTCTGTGCCATCGACCAGTTGCAGGGTATCTTCTGTCGCACCCAGACCGACGTTAGCCGCGTTGTGATACCAAGACTGCGGTAATATCGTTCCTCGTCAAAATTCCCCTCATTTTTCGCACTGCGAAAAAGAGAAACCCTTCCTGTTCCGATATAAATTGTTCCAATGGGATCCTCATCCGATTCCGGATAGATCAGAATTGAGGGACAACGGATCTGCTCTCCCTCGTGTTGCAGGATGACATCCTGCAGATAATAGACAGGCGTTTGCGCCTTAGATTCTTTTTTGTAAATCTTTCCCTGAAATGTGACACTCCCACCGTCAACCAGAAAGTTGCGGTAGGTCTGATACTGCTGATTGCTGTAACTACCACGGAGCACCCCTGCCAAAAAGCAGACAACCAACAACAGGTAACACCCCATCCGCCTTCGACGATGCTCCACATGTCGTCTGGCATGCCACATGCAATACAAAAGCACGAACATGCCGCCGACCAGACACAGCGGATGGGCGTAAACCATCCAACCCATTCCAAGGAGAAGCATTGTCACACACAGACATAATGTTCTCCGATACAATCAATCCGCTCCTTCCACTAACGCTTCCCGTTCCGTCGCTTTCATTGCCATGGACGTGTCTCTCTCATAAGAAGTTCCCAGTTTGAATCCGATACCGGTCTGCGGCATCGTGGAAGCACCATCCACCAGAATCTGCACTTTGTTGACCGTATCCAGTTCTGTCAGGGAATTGACAATGGAATACAATACCACATCCGATGCAATTCCGGCATTCGCGTTGAGGAACGTGGAATCGAAACTGACATAACATACACCATCGGTCACCGTCACATTCAGAATCTTCGTACCGGAGGGAATCACCGATTTGGCATCATCCGTATTGGGACCTTTGAGCAGATAGTCAATGACCAACCGCTCTCTTGCCACATTCTTATTATAATAAACATCCATATTCTTCTTCACCAGCGACTGTCCGTCCGCACTGGCAAAATAAAGTGTCAGACGCGTCTTCTCCAGACTGTCCGTCTCGGCACCATAATCATCGATAAAGGTATCTGCACTCATGCTCCCCACCAAAGCACCGCTGCTGTCCTGCAACGGCTCACCTGACACATAGAAAGACACACTGTCGATGCCCTTAATCTGCACCAGTGTCTTGACAATGGCGGCACGCACCAACACCTCGGTATAACCACTGAGATCACTATATTCCCGGTTAAAATACAGACTGAGGATTCCACTGTCCAACTGCTTCTCCAGCACCTGTACATCCCCGGAGATGGTCTTGCGAAAATCCACATCATCCGGATCTGTCGCCAGCCTTTGCAGTGCCTCATCTACCATATCTTCCGTCTTTGTTTGCTCCATCTCATACGAAATGGCACCGATACCGTCACCCAGCGCATTCATATAATAGATATCGATACTGCCTGCGGTACTTTTCCTGCCACATCCTGCAAAAAGAGAACAGAGCAGAGCAACGATACCGACATATACCGTTAATTTCTTAGCCATGACTAATTCTCCTTTTCAATGTAGTTCAGCGGAATTCTCACATCAAACATGGTACCTTCCCCTTCCACACTGTGCACCTTGATGGCTCCCTGGTGCATCAGCACGGCACTTTTGGTGATGGCAAGTCCCAGACCGGTTCCGCCAATCTCCCGGGAATGAGATTTGTCCACACGATAGAAACGCTCAAAAATGTAATCCAGACTCTCCTGCGGAATTCCCATACCGGAGTCTTCCACCTTAATGTAACAATACTGATGATCCGAGTTCAAAGAAACATGCACCCAGCCACCCTCATGGTTATACTTAATACCGTTCTCCACAAGATTAGTAATGGCCAGTGTAATCTTCACCTCGTCCACTTCTGCCGTAACCGGACGGAAACTCTCAAAGACCACCTCAACCTGCTGTTTCTCCGCAATCGGCTTGAGACGCTTGAGAATCAATTCGATCAATTCATTCATATTCACAGGAGAAATCGTAAGGGATGCTGCCGCTTTATCCATCTTGACCAAGGACAACAAATCATTGATGATCTTCGTCTCCCGGTCAATCTCATCACCAATATCCGCCATAAATTCCTTGTATAACTCAATCGGCACGTCCTCCTGCCCATTCAAAGAATCCGCCAACACTTTCATGGACGTCAACGGTGTCTTCAATTCATGCGACACATTGGAAACGAATTCCTGACGGGACTCATCCACCACTTTCATGCGTGCGATCAGACTATTTAATTTTTCTGACACCTGCTGTGTCTCCGTGTAATCATTAACCGCAATGCCTGCACTGTTACTTCCGTTCTCCTCTGCATCAATCGCCGCGGAAAACTTATCATACGGCCTGGTAAACCGACCGGAAAAGATAAGCGCCAGTGCAATCATAACAGCGTACAAAATCAACAAGGTAATGATAGACACCGACTGAAAATAATCCAGATTCGTGGTAATGTATGCCATAGACTTATTCATGACGAGCACACCCAGCACTTCATCGCTGTCATTACTGGTGGAAACGATTGGTATTGCCACTACCAGGTATTCATTTTCACGGTCATAATAAGAAGTTGTCTTACCCTGAAATGCCTTGATGATATTCGACCAGACGATGGTCTTACCCTGATCCACATTATAGGTATCCTTAATCACCGTCAGCGAACTGTTGATAATCATCATGCGCCCGGAAAAACTGGTGGACAGCGCATTTAATTGATTGTCCACTGCCTCCGAACTCTGTTGATTGAGATAACCGCTGGATATAATCTGTTTGCTGAGAATCTGTCCATTGGATATAAGATCCGTGACATCACTATCAACGGAGCGGTTCACGTATAGACTGGAATATAGCCCCACAAATACACTCACCGGCACGATACCCACAAGCAGTATCACCAGAAATGTCTGTAATCTGAGACTTTTTATTAGTTCTTTGAATGATATCTTTTTCATGTTCTGCCTCTGCTACTGCTGATAATAGTAACCGACGCCCCACTTCGTATGCACATACCTGGGCTCACTTGCATTCGGCTCAATCTTCTCCCGAAGACGACGGATATGCACATCTACCGTCCGGGCATCTCCGGGATAGTCTTCTCCCCAAATGGTGCGAAGCAAATCTTCTCTGCTGTACACCTTACCCGGATTCGTCACTAACAAAAGCAGCATGTCGAATTCTTTCGATGTTACATTAATCTCCCGATTCTGAATAAACAATCGACGGTTCTCTGTATTGATGGTAAAATCTCCGCTCTTAATCTCCGTTAATTTGTGTTCTTTCACAACCGGCGGTGTCGTCCGACGCATAATCGCCTTAATTCGAGCCTTCACTTCGAGAATATTAAATGGTTTGGTAATGTAATCATCGGCTCCATACTCCAACCCCAGAATCTTGTCCATATCATCCCCTTTTGCCGTGAGCATGACAATCGGCATATTAGAGAACTCGCGGATACGCTGACACACCTCAAATCCATCCATCTTCGGCAGCATGACATCCAATAAAATCATGTCATACGCATTGGCCATGGCCATATCCAGGGCTTCCTGCCCATCGTAAGCGCAATCCACTTCCATGCCATCCTGCTCCAGGCTGAATCGGATCCCCTTTACGATCAATTTTTCATCATCCACTACTAAAACTTTCTTTGCCATTTCCTTACCTCAATAAATCGTAATTGCATCGGCGATCTTACGATACGTACTCTCTCCGATACCGGATACCTGTTGCAGATCCTCCGGTGCCGCAAAGGGTCCATGGGCATCCCGATACGCCACAATGCTCTTGGCTCTGGTCTCGCCGATTCCCGTCAGCGTCATCAGTTCCTCGACCGTCGCCGTATTGATATTGATCCTGCCGTCATCGCTGAGACCTGCACTGCCATTCTGACTGACTGTCACGGCTTCCCCTACCACGGGAACATAAATCTTCTGTCCGTCCGTAAGCAATTGTGCCTGATTCAACTCCACGTCATAGGCGTCTTCCGTCAGGCCACCGGCACGGGCAATTGCTTCGTATACCCGGCTGCCCTCCGGGAACGCATACACACCCGGACACACCACCGCGCCGCTCACCTGCACATACAACTGTGCCGATGATGTCTCACTGCCATCTGCCTCATTAGCCTCTGCTTGCTGCGATGCTTCCGCTTCGGACACGTCCTCCGTCTCTTCTGTCTGTAGGTAAGACTTCGTTCCACACCCACACAGGCATAGCATTGCCGCAATGGGCAATGCTACAGACCAAATCATTCGTTCTTTCATTTGTAACTCCTTTCTGTGCAAAAGACCGCAGAAAGGAAACAATAATGCTATGTGGATTATTTTATCGAAAAGAATTAATTATTACAAGAGTTTTACGAAATTATTTCAGAGAATACTGCCTCTAACCGGGTAGCCATATCATCGATATCTTCCTGCGTGATGACAAGCGGCGGCAGAAAACGGAGTACATTGCCTCCAGCCGACAAAATCACCAGTCCCTGCGTCAGTGCATTGCTCACCACCGTACCAACAGCCACAGACGCATCCAATTCCAGACCCTGCATCAATCCCATGCCGCGACGACCGCGCACAAACTCATATTGCTGTACGAAGCGATCCAACACCTGCTCCAAATATGGTGTCAACGACGCCACATGGTCCGTAATTCGGCGGCTTTCCATCATATCAATCGTCTTCGCCACCGCAGCACACACCAAGGGATTGCCGCCATACGTCGTCCCGTGATCTCCCGGCGCCAAGGAATGCTCTGCCACGTGCTCTGTCATTACAAACGCGCCCACAGGTACACCGGCGCCAAGTGCTTTGGCACAAGTCATAATATCCGGCTTGACACCATAGTTCTGCCATGCAAACATGGCACCACTGCGGCCCATACCACACTGAATCTCATCCAGAATCAACAGGATATCCTGCTCATCACACAAGGTTCTTACCCCCTGTAAAAATTCCGCCCTCGCCGGATAAAGCCCCCCCTCACCCTGAATCGTCTCCAGTATGATGGCACAGGTGCGATCCGTCACCTGTGCTTTGACACTGTCCAAGTCATTAAACTGTGCAAAACGTACGCCATCCATCAGTGGTAAAAACGGTTCCCGGTAATGGTCTGTTCCGGTCACTGACAAGGCACCGACCGTCCTTCCATGAAAGGAATGCTCCATGGCAATGATCTCATGTCCGGCAAAACCGTCCCGCAGATAGGCATATTTTTTTGCTGTTTTCAGTGCTCCCTCCACAGCCTCAGCCCCACTGTTGGTAAAGAAGACCCGATCCATGCCACTCACCCGGCAGACTTTCTCTGCCGCTGCAATCATGGGCGGATGATAGTACAGATTAGAGGTATGGGTCAGACAATCAATCTGATCTTTCAGCGCTTGGTTATATTCCGCATCATGGTAACCAAATGCCATCACGCCAATGCCGGACGCAAAATCCAGATATTCTTTCCCGTCCGTATCGTACAGGTGAACGCCTTCCCCACGTTCAAAGACAACCGGAAAACGATTATATACATGAAGCATTGCTGCTTCCGCCTTTTGCATAGATTCCTGTTTATTCATGGTAATATTTTTTCTCCTCATCATTCAAAATCGCAGTACCGATTCCCTTATTGGTAAAGATCTCCAGAAGCAGACAATGCGCAATCCGTCCATCCAGAATATGTACCCGGGAAACACCGTTCTCAATGGCAGTCATACAGTTGTTCAACTTGGGAAGCATGCCACCGCCGATGTAACCGTTTGCAATCAACTCTTTTGCCTCCGATACCGTCAGTTCCGAAATCAGCGTTGACGAGTCCGCCGGGTCCTTGTAGACACCCTCGATATCCGTCAGAAATGCCAATTTCTCCGCCTGCACTGCCTGCGCAATGGCACACGCCGCATCATCTGCATTGATATTGTACGTTTGAAACTCCTTATCCATACCGATAGGACAGACAATGGGAAGGAAATCTTTTTCCAAAAGATCCATCAGAATCTTCGGATTTACCTCTGTAATCTCTCCCACAAAACCGATGTCCTGTCCATTGGACAACTTCTTCTCCACCGTGAGCATACCGCCATCTTTGCCACTGATACCAATAGCATTGACACCCAGTTCCTGCACCATCTGCACCAATGACTTATTGACTTTATTGAGCACCATCTCGGCAATCTCCATGGTAGGTTCATCTGTCTTTCTCAGACCGTTGATGAACTCCGGCTCCATACCGGTCTTTTCCACCCAACGGCTGATCTCCTTACCGCCACCATGTACAATGATGGGCTTGAATCCAACCAGTTTTAACAGTGTCACATCCTGAATCACATGTTTTTTCAATTCCTCGTCAATCATGGCGCTGCCGCCATATTTGACAACGATAATCTTACGATTGAATCTCTGGATATAGGGGAGTGCCTCGATCAGCACCTGCGCCTTTTCCATCACTTCCTGCATATTTTTGTCTTCCATGGTACATTCCCTCTTTTCTGCTCCCTTCCGGAGCGCTGCTGTCATTCCGCTTTCATCCGCCCGTCAGGATCGATAGTCTGCATTAATCTTTACATAGTCATAGGTCAGATCGCATCCCCACGCCGTGGCTTCGGCGGTTCCCTGCTTCATATCACAGATTGCCGTCACCGCATCCGCCGTCAGAATCCGCGTTGCCTCCTCTTCGCTGTAATCGGTAGCCACACCGTCTTCGATAATCTTCAGCCGTCCATTCACACTCTCAAAATACAAATCTACCGCCTCCGGGTCAAACGTCACACCGGAATACCCCAGAGCACAGAGGATTCTGCCCCAGTTGGCATCGTGTCCGTAAATCGCTGCCTTCGTCAGACTGGAAGTCACTACCGACTTTGCCAGTGTCACTGCTTCCGGCTTGGTAGTTGCATGAATGACCCGTACCTCAAAGAGTGCCGTCGCTCCTTCCCCGTCGCCTGCCATCATCTTTGCCAGCGTGCGGTTCACCTCCAGCAACGCCTCCACAAACGCCTCATAATCCTGATTCCGTTCCGTAATCTGCGCATTCCCCGCCATGCCGTTAGCCAACAGCACACAGGTATCATTTGTGGACGTGTCCCCATCCACGGAAATCATATTATAGGTATCCTCTACCACACGACTGAGGGCCTCCTGTAACAGTTCCTTGGAAATCGCCAAATCCGTGGTGACAAAAGCCAGCATGGTACACATATTGGGATGAATCATACCGCTTCCTTTGCTCATGCCGCCCACAGTCACCGTCTTGCCATCCACCGTAAATGATACGGCCGCTTCCTTCTTATGGGTGTCCGTCGTCATAATCGCTTTTGCCGCACCGCTTCCCGCTTCTAGCGTTGCGGCCAATTGCGGCGCCATGCCGCGAATCCCGCTCTCCAAACGCTCCATGGGCAATTGCATGCCAATCACGCCCGTAGAGGCCACCAACACGGCATCGGGTGAAATCCCCAGTAGTTGTGCGGCACAATCTGCGGTCTGTTGACAATACCCCATCCCTTCCTGTCCGGTACACGCATTGGCAATCCCTGCATTAATCACAACTGCCTGTGCATACGGGCTGTCGTGCACAATCTGCTGATCCCACTTTACCGGCGCTGCCTTAACCACATTTCTGGTAAATGTACCGGCCACCACACAGGGTTGCTCGCTAAAAATCAGTGCCATGTCATCTCGGCTCTGATACTTAATCCCCGCCGCCGTATGCGCTGCCATAAATCCCTTTGCCGCGGTCACGCCGCCTGCTATCTGTTCCATATCTGCCTCCTGTTCCTCTAACGGTTAAACTTCACCATATTATCTTCATTTAATACAAAATCATAGGTGTTGGTATCATCACGAAGCGTCCAGCCCTCCTCATGCCAAAAGGCATTGCCCAAAGCATTATCCCGAAAGGCCATCAAAGACACCTTACTGATCTGTTCTGCCTTTAATCGCTGCATACATTCCGTTGCCATGGCCTTGCCGATGCCGTGGTTCCGATATGCCTCTGCCACACATACATGATAAAAGCACCCCCGTCTTCCATCATGACCACACAGGATGGAGCCAACTATTCTGCCATCCATCTCCGCCACCACACTCATCTGCGGATTTCTCTGCAGGAATCTGCCAATCCCCTCTCTGGAATCATCAATGCTACGCATGGCAAATCCATGAATTCCCAACCATAATTGATAGACGGCATCGTAATCCTCCGCTGTCATTGTACGAATCTCCATCTCTGTCAAATGTTCCCCTTCCTTCCTCAATCATCCGATCCGCCTTACGGAAACATCGGAACCAGTTCCAATCCTTCCTGCTCTTTCAAACCAAACAACAGATTCATATTCTGTACTGCCTGTCCGGCAGCCCCTTTCACCAGATTGTCCAACGCCCCCATCAGAATGACACGATGGGTTCGCTCATCCACCTTAAGACACACATCTACAAAATTAGAGCCTTCTACCCATTTCGTCTCCGGGGTCATACCTGCATCCAGAACACGGACAAAATACTCCTTATCATAATAAGCATGGTAAATATCCAGCAGCATCTGCTCTGTAGGGTAATCTCGGTGTCCATCCGGATAAGTTATCTTATTCAATGATGCATAAGCCGTCACCAGAATCCCCCGGTTCATGGGAACCAGATGCGGGGTAAACGAAATGGTCACCCGGTCTTTGCAGGCATAGCCCAACTGTTCTTCAATCTCCGGTGTATGACGGTGCGTAGCCACACCATACGCTTTCATATTCTCATTCACTTCACAGAACAGGTTCGGCACTTTCGCGCCTCGCCCCGCACCGGAAGTACCGGACTTGGCATCAATAATCAGGGTGTGATGATCTATGATCCCTTCCTTAACAAACGGATAGGTGGTCAGAATGGAGCAAGTTGTATAACATCCCGGATTCGCCACTAACCGCACGTCCTGCATCCGGTTGCGATTGATTTCGCACAGTCCATAGACGGCCTCCTCAATAAACTGTGGGCTTGCATGGGTAATACCATACCACTGCTCATAAACCGCCACATCTTTGATGCGATAATCTGCACTCAGGTCAATGATCTTGACCTTTGACAGAATCTCCTCCGTCAGCATCGATGCCAAATACCCTTGGGGTGTGGCCGTAAAAATCACATCCACCTGATCTGCCAACTGCTCCAAATTGTCATCCAGACAGGTAGCATCCACAAGTGTAAACATATTCCGATAAATCTGTGCATACTTCTGATCTACATAACTTCGAGAGCCGTACCAGACAATCTCTGCTTCTTTATGAGAAAGCAACAGTCGTACCAATTCACCACCGGCATAACCTGTTGCACCAATGATTCCAACTTTTATCATCCCAAACTCCTCCTGTTCAATGAACTATGAAACAGTATTATCTTATTACATTATCTTCCATCCGTAAAGGGTAAAATGGAATTTTCTTGCAAAATTTATGAATATTTATTCATCAAATTTTCTTTCTTTTTCTAT
>CAMAKU010000073.1 GCA_945836255.1 uncultured Roseburia sp.
GCCTGATATTTGTCCTGCTTATAGGCTGCAATGATTCCTCGGGAAGAATTCACGATTGCCCCAAGACCATCCTGGTTAAAGAATGGCACCAGATCAGCGCCCTTACCGCCCTGCGCGCCGTACCCCGGCACAAGAATGTAGGACTTCGGCATTAATTCCCGCAATACCTGTCCCATCTTCGGATAGGTGGCACCTACCACCGCACCTACATAACTAAACTCGTCACCCATGCATTCGCTGCCCCAGCGATCCACCATCTGTCCAACCAATTCATACAGCGGACGCTGCACACCTGCATCATCGGTAATCATCCGATCTTGAAATTCACCGCTGGAAGGATTGGATGTCTTGACCAGAATAAAAATGCCCTTCTTCTGTTCCTTGCATACTTTGACAAAAGGCGTAATACCATCACTTCCCAGATACGGATTCACGGTAGCAAAATCTTCGCCAAATGGCGTCAGCACTGTACTGCCTACCTGAACATTCCCCAGATGCGCCGTAGCGTAAGCCTCGGATGTGGAACCGATGTCACCGCGTTTCACATCACCGATTACAACCAGATCTTTTTCGTGGCAGTAATCCACTGTCTTTTGAAATGCCGCAAGTCCCGGCAGTCCAAACTGTTCGTACATGGCGATCTGCGGCTTCACCGCCGGAATCAAATCATAAGTAGCATCTACAATTCCCTTATTATAGGCAAAGATAGCATCTGCCACCGCCTCCAGACTCTCGCCCTTTTCAGCCACTGCCGCATCCAACAGATGCTTCGGCAGATAAGAAAGCATCGGGTCCAGTCCCACCACAATCGGGGCTCCTGTTTTTTTGATTTTGTCGTTTAATTTATTGATCATGATTGTTCCTCGCTTTTCTTGATTATTTTGTTATTCTTCCATCCTGATATACAATCTTCCCGTCCAGAATCGTGGCAACCACGCGTCCCGTCACCCTGCGTCCTTCAAAGGGCATATTTTTGCTTTTTCCCATAAAATCATCCCCATGAATCTGATACGTGGGACGTGGATCAAAGATGGTCACATCTGCCACATGACCCACACTGATATCTCCCTTCTCAATCCCCAGAATACGTGCCGGATTATAACTCATTTTTTCTGCCATCCCCATGGGCGTCAGAATTCCGGGTAGTACCAGTTCCGTGTAGGTCAGCGCAGCCGCTGTCTCCATACCCACAATACCAAAAGGCGCCTGCTGCAGGTCTTTTGCTTTTTCCTCTTCCGTATGGGGCGCGTGATCCGTAGAAATCACTTCCATCACACCACTACGCAATCCCTCTTTCAGGGCTTCCACATCTTCTGCCGTACGAAGCGGTGGATTCATCTTGTAGTTGGCGTCTCCTTCAACAATATCTGCATCCGTCAATGTAAAATGATGCGGACACACCTCACCGCTGACTTTGATGCCTTTTTCCTTGGCATCCCGCACCATCATAACAGACTCTTTCGTGGAGCAGTGGCATAAATGCAGCGTGGCTCCCGTCTCTTCTGCCAGCATAATATCTCTGGCAACGATAATATTTTCCACAGCATTGGAAATACCGTTCACACCCAGTTCCACGGATTTATCCCCCTGATTAATGACACCGCCATTCACCAGATTGATATCCTCACAATGTGCCAGAACCGGAATGTTGGCCGCCGCCGCAATCTTCATGGCTTCGCGATAGAGATTGGAGTTCATCACACTCTTGCCATCCTCGGAGATGGCCGGGATACCCGCCTCGATCATGCCGGTCAAATCCGACAGTTCCTGCCCTGCCATCCCCTTAGTAATGCATCCCGTCTGCAACACGTGCACCAGCCCTGTCTCTTCGGCCTTATCATGGACATAACGGATCACTTCTGCGCAATCAGCCACCGGCTTCGTATTGGGCATGGCAACAATGGTGGTATATCCCCCATGCGCTGCCGCGCGAGAACCTGTGACAACATCCTCCTTGTGTGTCAATCCCGGGTCACGCAAATGAACATGCAGATCAATCAATCCCGGCAATACATAACACCCCTGCGCATCAATCACTTCATCCTGCGGTCCCGGTTGCAAGTTCTCAGCCATCTTGCAGATGCGCCCTTCCTGAATATAAAGGTCCAGCACCTCATCGGTATCCGATGCCGGGTTCAATATATGTCCGTTTCTGACCAGTAAACCCATACGTATTCTCCTTTTTCTGATTCCTTTGAGTTCCGTAGGTTGCTTGTCTTTCCAACCCTACTAATTCTGTATCAGTATATCATACATCCACCGTACATTGCATCCTTTTTTCATCCTGTCGAAGGCTTTTGTCATATTAGAAGTCCGGCCCCCATTTTCCCCGTCGCCATAACAGAAAACAAGGATTGCCCCAAAGGCAATCCTCGCTTTTGATATATCTATGATTGTTCGCCAAAACGGATCATGGAATCGCCTCCGGCTTACTGCATGTCAACAAACTTCCGGATATTGGAAGCATTGACATATTTCTTCGCCTGATCGCCGTCAACAACCACCAACGTCGGTGCCTGCATCACACCATATTTCTGCGTTAATTCCACATTCTCCTCCGCATCAATCAGTACATACTCCTCGTCTGCCAGCATTTCTTTTGCCATAGCACAATTCGGACAAGTCTTCGTGGTAAACAGATACTTCACTGACGTTGCCGGCTCGATCTTCACATCGTCCTCTGTGATGGTCACAAGACGCTTCGTCGGCTTCTTGAGAACAGAATGCTTAATATCGTATAATTTACGATTCTTGTATTCCTGACTCTTACCCTCGTTCCAGTTCTGTACCGGACGATAGTAACCTGTAATTCGGGAGTATACCTCTGCCTTAGCGCCACAGTGCGGACAGGTAAAATGTTCTCCTGCGATATAGCCATGTTCCTTACATACGGAATAGGTTGGTGAAAGCGTATAATAAGGAAGCTTGTAGTTCTCTGCAATGGTACGAACCAACTTCGCAGCAGATTCCCAACTGTCGAGTTTCTCACCCAAGAAGGCATGGAATACCGTACCCGATGTATATAAAGTCTGCAAATCGTCCTGAATATCCAGAGCATCGAAGATGTCTGACGTATACTCTACCGGAAGATGCGAACTGTTGGTATAGAACGGTGTGTCGCCTTCCTTGCCCGCCGTCTTGATATCCGGATAACGCTCTACATCATGCTTTGCCAGACGATAAGTCGTAGACTCTGCCGGTGTTGCCTCCAGGTTGTAGAGATCACCATATTCCTCCTGATAATCCGACAGACGCTCACGCATATGATTGAGGACATCCTTGGTAAACTGCTGTGTCTCCTCATGTGTCAGATCCACACCAAGCCACTTGGCATTCAGTCCCACTTCGTTCATACCGATCAGACCGATGGTTGAAAAATGATTGTCAAAAGTGCCCAGATAGCGCTTCGTGTAAGGATACAATCCTTCATCCAACAACTTGGTAATAACGCCTCTCTTGATCTTCAGAGAACGGGCAGCCACATCCATCATATGATCCAGTCTTGCATAAAAATCGGCTTCATCCTTTGCCAGATATGCAATACGCGGCATATTAATGGTAACAACGCCAACGGAACCGGTACTCTCACCGGAGCCGAAGAAACCGCCGGACTTCTTGCGAAGTTCTCTCAGATCCAGACGGAGTCTGCAGCACATAGAACGCACATCACTAGGCTCCATATCACTGTTAATATAATTAGAGAAGTACGGTGTACCATATTTGGCTGTCATTTCAAATAACAGACGGTTATTCGGTGTATCTGACCAGTCAAAATCACTGGTGATGGAATAGGTCGGAATCGGATACTGGAATCCGCGTCCGTTGGCATCCCCCTCAATCATGATCTCAAGAAACGCACGGTTGACCATATCCATTTCTTTCTTACAATCTTTATACTTGAAGTCCATCTCCTTGCCGCCAACAATTGCCGGAAGTTCTGCCAGATCGGCAGGAACCGTCCAATCCAGCGTGATGTTGGAGAATGGTGCCTGCGTACCCCAACGGCTCGGCGTATTCACGCCATAGATAAAGGCTTCAATGCATTTCTTCACTTCACGATATGACAGGTTGTCAACCTTAACAAAAGGTGCCAGATAGGTATCAAAGGAAGAAAATGCCTGTGCTCCTGCCCACTCATTCTGCATGATACCCAGGAAATTCACCATCTGGTTACAGAGAACAGACAAATGTGCTGCCGGTGCTGATGTAATCTTGCCCGAGATACCGCCAAGGCCTTCCTGAATCAACTGCTTCAAGGACCATCCTGCGCAATACCCGGTCAACATAGACAAATCATGAATATGAATATCTGCATTTCGATGCGCCTCCGCAATCTCCTCGTCATAGATCTCAGACAGCCAGTAATTGGCCGTAACGGCACCGGAATTGCTAAGAATCAGACCACCTACCGAATAGGTAACAGTAGAATTCTCCTTCACGCGCCAATCTTCTACCTTCACATAACTATTGATAACATCCTTATAATCAAGGATGGTTGATTTCATGTTGCGCATCTTTTCCCGCTGCTTACGATACAAGATGTAGGCTTTTGCCACTTCGGTATAGCCGGTCTGCTCCAGCACGGTCTCAACGCTATCCTGAATCGCCTCTACGGAAACCTTGTCATCCTTAATCTTGTCCTGAAAATGTGCTGACACGCGCAGAGAGAGCAACCCGATGATATCATCATTGTATGACATCTGTGTCGCATCAAACGCTTTCGCAATCGCATCGTTAATCTTTCCCAGATTAAACTCTGTGATTTCCCCATCTCTTTTCACAACTTCAAACATTCCCAAATCCACCTTTCAATATAAATATTTCGTACCTAACCGGTTCGTTTCGACACCGTTCTCATCTAAACGCCATTTGTAGATAAATTGTATCAAAATATGGTGCTTTGGTCAATACAAATTCACAAGATATAGTATTTTTTATTATTTTTTGTCAAATTCTGTTTTTTGTTGTTTTTCGGGCATTTCTCTGCGATATTAACTTTATATTTAATTAATTGCGGTTTTTCTGTGCCAAAAAACTTGTTTCTTCCGTTCTTTTTATCGCGTTTGCAGGAAAATCCATTCATGCTGTGCCGCCTGATCTGTCGGGTATTTGGCAATGTAATCCTGCATTTTTGTCTTGGCCTCAGAGAAGCGACCCAAATATTCCAATGCGGCAATCTCCCCCTTCAAAAGATCCTGTTGGGCATCCTCCTCTGACATTTCCAGCCCCTTCTGATAATATGTGAGCGCCTCTTCATAATGACCGGACGCTAATTCCATATTTCCTAGCAGCGCCAATGCCTCTGCCGACGGATTGTCTTCCTTGACATACGATGCCAGAATCTCTGTGGCTTTCTCACTATCTCCCGATTGCTCATACGCCTGCGCCAGATAGACCTTCGCTTCTGCAACACCTTTGTCTGCCGCCTTGGTCATCTGCTCAATGGCATTGGGATAATCTTTCAGTTCCAGATAGATTCTGCCTTTGCCCAAGGCATCCTCACCGCTGTTACCCGTCATCGCCAATGCTTCGTTCACAAAATCCATCCCATCGGCTTTATCACCGGATGCTGCCAGATTCCGATAAATCAACAGATACATTTCATAATCACCGTCACAGCGCTTCGCGGCCTCCTGATAGTCTTTGAGTGCCTTTTCCTTCTCTCCCCCATTTAGATATATACATCCCCGCAGAAAACAGGGCTGCGGATCTTCCTCGTCATAGGCAATCACCGAACTGTAAACGTCGATGGCTTCCTGTAAATTGCCCTGTGCATACAGTGCTGCCGCCTTGTAGTAACAAGTATCAACTACATGTGCATTGACCGTTCCGCCGGACATCGCCAGCACTTCATCGAACTTGTCTACCGCCGTTTCATAATCTCCGGCTTCCATAGCAGCAATCCCCTCTGCTTTGATGGCCTCCTTCTCTTCCTGGGTTGCGGTACCACAACCGCCACACAACAACACTGCTGCAAGAGCAGTGGATGCCAACACCATCAGCAACCGTAAGCGAATCTCTCTTTTTACACCACATAAATATTGGTCATCAATTTGTTTCTTTCGCATCATCTTCCTGTCTCCCATTCCATCGATCCTCTTTTTAGACATCTTTTATGATAGCAAAAAGACTTCTTTTTGTATAGAAGGGGTTCACATTTGCCCCTGATGTGCATAAACTATAAAAAACATATGCAAAGGTTTTCTCATGCCAAAAACCATTATTATAGATCCGGGACATGGCGGGTTTGATCCCGGTGCTGTCTTTGACAACCGCCGGGAAAAGGATGATAACTTGAGATTAGCCCTGGCTGTGGGTCAGGAATTACAGAACGCGGGATATCATATTATTTATACAAGGACGGATGATCGCTATGACTCTCCTTATGACAAAGCGCAGATTGCGAACAATGCCGGCGGTGACCTGTTTCTGTCATTTCATAGAAATTATGCGGAACAGCCTGATTTATACCAGGGCGTGCAGGCCCTTGTATATGACAAAAATCCACTGGCACTTCGTGTTTCCAAGAATGTAAATGAAAATCTGGAGGCACTGGGTTTCGATAATTTAGGCATTGAACCCAGAAAAGAACTGGTGGTACTGCGACGGACCAAAATGCCCGCCGTACTGCTGGAAGTAGGTTTTATCAATTCTGCCAAAGACAATCAACTGTTTGACGAGAAATTCAACGAAATTGCGACTGCCATTGTTTCCGGTGTAGAACAGGCGCTGCCGCTGACGCCAGGGCAAGACGACCCGCAGCCACACATGGCACCTCAGAATACCAATTCCAACCAGTCGATGCCGGACAATACCGGCCAATCCATGGGAGAGAATATGACGATGCGGGATAATAACGATAGAGCATCTCGCACTATGCCTGCATCAGACGAAGCGCAAAACCGCTATCAGACGGAAAACGATATGCGTCTTTCCCTCAATCAAGTGGTCTGCGAACTGGTACCCAATCGTCCGCAGACTCCCATGCCACGCTTGTGGTATTACGTGCAAGTCGGCCTTTTCCGCTATCCCGAAAATGCCGTGTACATGATGGAACAGTTAAAGCAACAAGGCTATGCCACCGTATGGAAACGGGTTGGCGGACTGATCGCCATCTGGGTAGGTCCCTTCGAGACATTGGACGAAGCCGTTGCTATCCAGCGGGAACTGCAACAAGCCGGCTACGAGACATTGGTAGTTACAGATGATTTTGTAACCAGAAAGTAAAAAGTGACGTTTTCAATACGATAAAAAACTCCCCTGTACCTGGATGCTTACAGAAATGCTCTCTTCCGTAAACAGATGGCACAGGGGCTTATTTTTATTTGGAGGTCTCTTCCTCCTCTTCTGTGTGGGGCAACTTGATACGCACTTTCGTCACACGCTTTTTGTCGACCTGTTCCACCCGCAGAATCACACCCTCGCTGGTGACATAGATCTCTCCTTCGTGTGGAAAATGATCAAATAGTCCGGTAAGGTAACCGCCAATCGTATCATAATCATCTGACACAAATCCCAACTGGAGTTCCTCACACAAATCTTCCAGATTCATGGAACCCAAGACATCGTATTCCCGCTCATTGATCTGAATCAGATCATCTTCTTCGTTGCCGTCAAATTCATCCCGAATCTCACCTACCAGTTCTTCCAGCAGATCCTCCAACGTCACCAAGCCGGCCACCGCACCATATTCATCCAGTACGATAGCAAGACTCAGACGTTCCTTGCGCATTTCCTCAAATAATTCCGAGGTATTCTTCTGCTCATAGGTAAAATAGACCTTGCGCAGATAATCCCGGATGGAAAAATTGTCATCTTTCGGCGCCAGAATCATGTCTTTCATATTGATCAATCCGATAATATTGTCCGTATCATCCTCATACACCGGCAGACGCGTAAACATATCCTCTTTAAAAGCCTCCACCAGTTTGTCATAGGACCAGTTGACATTGACCATGGTCATATCAATACGGGGAATCATAATCTCCTTGGCAGTTGCGTCTGTGAAGTCGAAGATGTTATGAATATACTCACGTTCTTCCCCTTCAATCTCACCACTCTCATGGCTGGCATCCACAAGAATCCGCAATTCTTCTTCGGTAATCGCCCCTTCATTCTTATTCGGATCCACACGCAGTAGACGCAGAAACGCCAGCGACATCTTATTGACAAGAAAAATAACCGGTGTCAGTACCACCATCAATCCCCAGATTACCTTGGCATATGCCAGGGAAATACTGGTGGCATTCAGTGTAGCAATCGTCTTTGGCGAAATCTCCCCGAAAATCAGAATCAAAAATGTCAGAATACCGGTTGCAATACCTGCACCCACACTGCCCAGCAGTCGGATGGCAAGAGTCGTAGCAAGGGAAGATGCCGACAGATTCACAATATTATTGCCAATCAGGATTGCGGACAACATCTTACTGGAATCATTTGTGATCTTTAAGACGCATTCCGCACGGGCATCCCCCTCATCTGCCAATGATTTGATTTTAATCTTGTTGACTGTCGTTAATGCTGTCTCTGCAGAGGAAAAGAATGCAGATAATAGTAACAGCAAAAGCAAAAATACCAACTGTAATATCGAGACCGTGTCCAATGAAATCATCACTCCTTTATATTCACAATCATGTTATGATACTTTTATAACAAACTATACATTCGAAGAATTCAGGTAGTTCTCCTGTTCTTCCGTCAAATGGTCAATGGAAATCCCCAGAAAACGCAACTTGCGATTGGCCACTTCCAGATCCACTTCTCGCGGTACACTGATTAATTTCTCCTGTAATTCTTTACTGTGTTCCACCAGATACTTGGCGCTCAAAGCCTGAATGGCAAAACTCATATCCATAATCTCTGCCGGATGTCCATCACCGCAGGCCAGATTGACCAATCTGCCCTCCCCCAGCACATAGATAAACGTATCTTTTTTCACTTCGTAACCCACAATATTCTGACGCTGATCGATGGTGGAAAGCGACATCTCACGTAAGCGTTTCATATCAATCTCCACATCGAAATGTCCTGCATTACAGAGAATCGCACCATTCTTCATCTGTAAGAAATCTTCTTCGGTAATCACGCCTGCACACCCGGTCACGGTAACGAAGAAATCTCCCAGGGCTGCCGCCTGTCGCATGGGCATCACTTCAAATCCATCCATCACCGCCTCAATGGCCTTGATGGGATCTACTTCCGTGACGATGACTTTCGCTCCCAGTCCCTTAGCACGCATCGCAACACCCTTGCCACACCATCCATATCCGGCAACCACCACATATTTCCCGGCAACAATCAGATTGGTGGTCCGATTGATACCATCCCAGACAGATTGACCGGTACCATAACGATTATCAAACAGATGCTTGCAATCCGCATTGTTCACCATAACCATGGGGAACTGCAATTCCTGATTACGCTCCATGGCCATCAGACGGATAATTCCCGTTGTCGTCTCCTCACAGCCACCGATGACATAGGAAAGTTTGTCTGTCATCTGCGTATGAAGCATATGTACCAAATCCCCACCATCATCAATGATAATGTTGCAATTATGCTCCAAAACCTTGGTGATATGACGGTTATATTCCTCTTCTGTAGACTGATACCATGCATAAACACTCAGTCCTGCCTTGACCAGTGCCGCCGCCACATCATCCTGCGTAGACAGCGGATTGGAACCTGTGATATACATCTGTGCGCCGCCCGCAGCCAACACCTTGCACAGATATGCTGTCTTTGCCTCCAGATGAATCGACAACGCAATCCGAATCCCTGCAAACGGCTGCTCCCTGGTAAAATCCTCCTCCAGCGACCGAAGCAACGGGCAATTCTTCCTCACCCAGTCGATCTTATGCTCTCCGGACTCTGCCAGCGATATATCACGAATTTCGTAATCCATTGTATACTCCTTTCCATTCTATGAAATAT
>CAMAKU010000074.1 GCA_945836255.1 uncultured Roseburia sp.
ACAAAGCCTTTGTATGCCGCGCCATCGCCATCTGCATACAAAGGCTATTTTTAAAACATATGTATGACATTGCGCAGCAGAATCTCACCACCTGCAACCCACAGTAGCAATGCACCTGCAACGTATGCGCCCGTCTTTGACTCAAATCCAAAATGATAGCCGGTATACAAGCCACCCACCACCACCAGGATGGAGCAGATGAGAATGACAACGGTCATCATCAGAACGGATGTCCCAACAAATCCACAAACACAACCTGCACACAACGTATAGAAACTGGTAACGGCAATAATCTTAATGTAATCCCGAACGCGAATATTGTCTCTGCGCTTCTCCTGCACGAACTCCCGCTTGATTGCCTTAATCAATAAACGGATTCCCAGCAGTGCAAACACAATCACCGCCGCGATATAGCCGATGGACTCTCCCTGCTGCAATATGCCGTTGGCCTCCAGCAAAAAGCAGACCAGATAACCACCCCAGAAAAAGAGCATCTGCAAGAGTGTTACAATCACACACGCCACAATCAACGACTTCCGCTTAACATCAGCGAGCATCGCCCCTTCAATTTCCATCGCCGCGAAAATATCAAGGCTGATACCGGCGATAATCAGTATATTTTCAATCCAATTCATGGAGTCCTCCTAAAACACAAGTTTGCAGACAATAGTATAAGAAATATATGATGTGCAATAAATATGCAAAATTTTCCTGCTGTAACACATAACTATACATTTCCAAGAATTTGTATAATTAATTAGGAAATCATGTCAATCATTGATTTCTGTGCCAGCATCACATAGATGTCCACCAGTTCCGGAACCGGCACGCGCATGCCGTCATCAATCCAGCGAACTGCAATGCTGCATGCCATATGGGCATAATACTCCGCGATTAACTCCGGTGTCATCCAGGTGTATTTCGCCCATTCGTGCTCGGTATCCGTATTGATTCGTTCCAGAATAATCTCCTGAACGGCATGTCTCATCATATCCACAAAGGAATTCTGTCCCTCCAGACGCACCGCCTTGACATAGAATTCTTTTTCATTCTCCATCGCCGTAAACAAGAAGGTAATGCCCTCGCGCATCATCCCGTTATTAAAAAGCGGCATGGCCGGTTCCATCAACTCTTCCCGGACAATCCACTCTAAGAGTTCGTATTTATCCTGAAAATGGTTGTAAAATGTCGGTCGGATCACTCCTGCCTTATCTGTAATCTCTTTAATTGTGATCTTCTCAATAGGTCGCGTCTTGCTCAGTTCTTTCAGACTTTCCGCGAGAATAACGTCGATCCCGTTCTTCCCTTGATTTGTCATAATATCTCCTACATCAACAATTGTACAATCGTTATATTATATGCAGAGCGATCACTCCGCAGATTCAATTCCTCGCCGGAATCCATGATGCGCACCGTAGGGCGCTGAATAAAACCGGGATGATTCTCCACCACAATGGCATGCCGTCCATCGGACAATACCACTTCACTTCCCAGCGGGTAAATACAAAGACGTGCTGCCATAGTCTCCACCACATCCGGGTCAAATTCCATTCCCATACGCGCCATAATATACTCCATTACTTCTGCCGGCTGATATGCCTCACGATACGGACGCTTCGATGTCATCTCGTCATAGACATCTGCTGCTTTCAGGATGCGCGCATTGCGGCACAACTGGCGTCCCTTTAAGTGGTTCGGATACCCCTGCCCATTGTACCACTCATGATGCTGATAAACCGTCTGATTCACATTCTCCCCAAAAGAGAACTCCTTGCGCAGATATTCATAACCTGCCCAGGCATGATTCTTCATCTCCTCCTGCTCCGCCGGTGTCAAACGGCGCTGGGTGTTGACCAGTTGCGGCAAAATAAATACCTTGCCGATATCATGTAAAAAAGCCGCCGTCACAAGATCTTCCAGTTCGTCTTCCTGCAACTCCATCTTGGCTCCCAGAATGCCGGCCAATACCCCTACGTTCATGGAATGGAAATAGGTGTAATCATTGTAGGTTTTGATGTCTACCATGTTGTACATCACTTCTTCGTTGGACAACACATCATTGACCACATTCTCCACCACCAGACGAATCAGGCTCTCCTCCGGGTGAAGATTATCCTGTTCTGACGTGCGGTCAAACACATTCTGAATCAACCACACTGCCTCATTCTTCACTTCCGGCTTAACGACGTCGTACAACTCGATATCCTTAGAAATCTCATCGTCCACATAGACGCCGCCGGTTCCCAGAAAGATGATATACTTAATATTCTCCGCTGTCAGTCTCGTATTCTTGCCCAAAAGCATTCTGCCCGACGCATCGTGTAACCCCTGTCCTAACACCATGCCCGGCTTCAGTTGTTCCGCTGGAACATAACGCATAATAATTCCCCTCAGTACTTTTCAAACTTCTATTGTTATTCATCAAATTCTACAGTCACAAAAAAACCCTTGGGCGTCTCTTTGATATCCACCACCCGGCCCTCCCGTGACTGCAATCGCTCCAATGTGGAATAATTTGCCGACATCGCATACGCATGCCCTAATGTATAGTAGTAGGAATTCGGCAGTTTGCTCTCTGTCACCGGGAGAACCTCTCCCACCTGCACCAGATTCTGCCGCTCCATCTTAAATTCCATCTGTCTCATTACGTTTCGCCGGCTTTCTACATATAATCATCCATATCGTCAATGGTTTCCTCACGGGTAATTGTGGAATCCACAAATTCTTTGGAGGCTTTGTTCACCTTATGTACGATAAACATATCCGATAATCCATCATAGATCAGCATAATACCGATCACAATCAGACCAATCTTCACCAGACCGAAGGCATTGCAGATACACAAAATACCAAGAACGATATTCAGTACCGCCATCAGTGGAATGCTCCACCAGTTCTGTGCCCGGTTCTTCTTACCTTCCAGTGCCAGAGACAGATCCTGTATTCCATGCACCACCAGCAGTACACCAATGGCAATGGGGATAATGGACGCCACAGCAGCCGGCTGAAAAAACATCCACAATCCGATCAGTGCAATCAACACAGATACTAAAATCGCCGGATAGTTCTTCACCGGCTCCAGCAGTCTGGGAATCAAGGATGCAATCCCTGAAATTATGAGAATAATCGCTATCACACGAGCCAGCATGGTAATGACAGTTCCCGGCCAGAATACCAGCAAAACGCCAAGAACCACACTCAACACGGCTGCCAGTGTCACATCCACCTTAATACTTTTTAACTTATCCATCATGGTTATCTTCCTCCTTTATCATAAAACATCAAACGCCAAATACACCCTTGTTATGACTCTGCAGGCCCGATCTTTTCCACCGATGTGTCGTTGGCATAATTCTGTAATTGATTCGACTTCAGGACTGTCAGCATCCCGATAAAGGACTCGCTGAGCCGTCGGGAGATCTCTTTCTCTTCAAAGACGCACACCCCCTGGGCACACAACACACTGATGCCATAGGTATGAATCCACATATGTTCTAACAGATGCATGGCATGCTCTTCATCCAGTCCATAATCCCGCTGAATCACTTCAATGATCTCATCCACGTTGGCAATATCTTCTTCCATGGACTCACGGAGCGTTTTATCCTCATTCTTCTGCATAAAAAGAATCCGAAAGAACTGGGGTTCAGTCTGTGCAAACAGAATCGTCTGCATCCCATGCCGCTTAAATGCCGGCTTGTAATCCTTAAAATCCTTCTGATAGTCGCGATAAATCTCACGGACTCTGCGTTTAATCTCGGCATGTAGTTCTTCCATATTCTCAAATGCCGTAAAAAGCGGCCGGGAACTGGTCCCCAGTCGCGCCGCTAAATTTCTTGCCGTGACACTTTCGATTCCGTTCTCTCTGGTCATCTCTACCGCAACATCTATGATCTGCTCTCTCGTATACTTGACTTTCGGTGCCATAGACCGTCCCTTCTTTCCCTCCGATTTCATGGCAAAATGCACATGAAACCATGGCTTTCATTATATAATGGTTAAATTTTTCTGTCAATTTTTTCTATCATAAGTCCCAGATGCCGAAACAGGGATTCTGCGGCGAAAACAAAGACCACCAACAAAAGTACACAGACGCAGGGCACCGCTTTCAGTGCAAACAAACGGGGCAGAAAGATGCCGGTCAAAATCAGGCCGATCATATTGCCAATCACAATGCCATATTTGACACGGGTCAATGGCTTGCTGATCTTGATGAGAATCATAAAACCAACCACCGCCAGTAACAGCGTGGCCACCGTGGCGATATCCTCCTCCGGAAGATGGAATGCCTGCCCACAGGCCACCAGCGCCCCCACAGCCAGCGCATCCGTCAGCCCGGCCGGAAGTGCCTTAACCAGCACATTGCGCAGGAAATTCCCCTGTATCCGATCTTTATTAGGCTCTAAAGCCAGTAGGAAGCCCGGTATGCCGATGGTAAACATGGCAATCAGTGAAATCTGCGACGGCTCCAGCGGATAAGTAATCATAAACACTGCGGAAAATACCGACATCAGCAGCGAAAAGATATTTTTTACCAGAAACAGACTGGCAGAACGCTGGATGTTGTTCACCACCCGTCTTCCCTCGAAGACTACCTCCGGCATCCGGGCGAAATCCGAATCCAGCAGAACCACCTGCGCCGCCTGCGTCGCCGCTTCACTGCCCGACGCCATGGCAACACTGCAATCCGCATCTTTCATCGCAAGAATATCGTTGACACCGTCACCGGTCATGGCCACGGTATGTCCTGCCTTTTGCAATGCCTTCACCAGTTTCTGCTTTTGTTTCGGCGTCACCCTGCCAAACACCGTATATTTCTCACAGGCACTGTACAACTTTCCGTCGGTGTCCAGCAGCGTGGCATCGATATAATCCTCAGCATGGGCAATCCCTGCCTGCAAAGCCACTTCCGATACAGTCTTGGGGTTATCTCCTGATATGACCTTGATCTGGACATCCTGCGTCTTAAAGTAATCAAAGGTCTGCTTCGCGTTCTCACGAATCGGGTTGGCAAGCACCAGATAGCCAAGGGGTATTACACCGGCAGGAAGCCCTTCCTCCATCTGTCCGCCCCGGTATCTGGCAAACAACAGTACACGATACCCTTTCTGTGTGTAGGTTGCCACCTCAGAGGCAATGGTATCGTATGCCTGCTGCATGATACACTCCGGCGCTCCCAGCAGGTACACGCCATCGGTAAACGTCACACTTCCGTATTTCACCGCAGAAGAAAACGGCATGGCATCTACAGCACGACGTGGCTTGCGACCTGTGGTCCGGGGTCTGCCGGCAGCATAACGGCGAAGAGCCTCCATGGTAGCATTATGGTCCTGCGATGCCGCAATATAGTCCAAAAGCAAGGATTGCAACTCGCCGCACTCCCCTGTCTCTGAGGCAGCGCTCTTGCGCCAGAGCACCTTTTCTACACTCATGTCCGGCTCCGTAATCGTCCCGGTCTTATCCACACAGAGTACGTCGACACGGGAGAGTGTTTCGATACTTTTCATGTCGTGCAGCAGAACTTTCTTTGTGGCCAGACGGATGGTGCCCAGCGCCAGTGCAATGGTGGTCAGCAGATACAGTCCCTCCGGTATCATGCCAATCACTGCCGCCACCGCCGCTGTCACACTTCTTTTTATGCTTTCTCCGTTGAGAAAATACCCCTGATTAAACAAAATCAAGCCAATGGGAATAATGACAATCCCCACCCATTTAACAATCTGATTGATGGAGCGGATCATCTCCGACTGCTCCGAGCGATCCATGGACTTTGCCTCCATGGACAGACGTGAAATATAGGACTCCTCGCCCACCTTTTCCAAACGGGCATAGCACTGTCCTGCCACCACAAAACTGCCGGATAACAGATGACTGCCCTGGTTCTTTTCGATCTCATCTGCCTCACCGGTGAGCAGGGATTCATTCACCTGCACACTCCCCGCCAGCACAACGGCGTCGGCACAGATCTGATCCCCCGCCTCCAGACGAATCACATCGTCCTGCACCAACTCCTCGGAGACGATTTTGCGTTCGATGCCATTCCGAATCACCGCCGCATGTGGCGCATTGAGAATACTCATCTTTTCCAGAGTGCGTTTGGCGCGGATTTCCTGGATAATCCCCACCAGCGTATTGATAATAATAACCGGTAAAAAGGTCAGATTGCGAAATGAGCCTACAAGGCAGAGAAGAATTGCGATAACCAGAAAAATAAAATTAAAATAAGTAAATGTATTAGAACGGATAATCTGTCCCACGGTCATCCCCGTATTACTATCCGTACGATTGACAAGACCTTTCTGGATGCGCTCCTGAACCTGCGCATCCGAAAGGCCCTGTAATTCCAACTGATCTGATGTCAAATCTGTCTGTGTCATAGAAATCTCCCTATTACTGACTCCCCACCATCAGCATATAAGAAATGGCGGCAATACGCAAGGGATGACACGAAAAAATAACAGAAAAAACATACCCGCACGACGCAGTCCACTCATCCGTTTGACTGCTGAAACCGGGCATACACTTCTTCAATCCGAGGTCGAATATCCAGAAAGACTTCCGCAATAATCGGGTCAAAATCCTGTCCCACGCCCTCTTCGATAATGCGGAAACACTGTTCCAGCGGCATAGCATCCCGATAACAACGCTTGGCAGAAACCGCATCAAATACATCTGCGATGGCCATAATTCGCGCACAAAGTGGAATCTCCGTCTGCTGCATGCCATCCGGATAACCTCTGCCATTCCATTTCTCATGATGATACCGCGCCACATCGTAAGCAATTGCCTCGTACTGTTCATTCCCCAAATGCCCAAAGGTCTCCCGGATAATTTCGCCGCCACGAGCTGCGTGCGTCTTCATGATGGCAAACTCTTCCTCCGTCAACTTGCCCGGCTTCTGTAAGATCGCATCGGAAATGGCAATCTTCCCCACATCATGCATAGGCGCTGCCATCACCAGATTGTGAATATAATCGCGCGTCAGGATCTCCTCATAAAAGCCTCTGGCTTTCAATTCTTTTGCCAACAATTCCACATACTCCGTCGTCCGGTGAATATGACCGCCGGTACTGTCGTCACGATTTTCCACCAGAGTTGCAAATCCCATCACCATCTCCCGGTGATAGTTCTGAAGCCCTGTATACATGGGATTCTCCTGATTCAGATAAGCACTTAAGACAACAATCGTGGTAACCAGACTTGTTAGCAGTACCTCCGGCTGGATGCTCTGCACCACCGTTACAGCCAAAGTCACAACCAGATAGGTTGCATAACTAAGCTGTTTATGACGTTCCAACTGACGAAAACTACGCACAAAGATTACAAGCGATGCCAGCACATAGATCGTAACCATCACAAAACACGTATAGGCAGAAATCCCCATGGAGTAATTCGTCGTACGACCTTCAATATAGTATAACTGTGGCAGGAAAATAAGTACGACCAACAGATTCACCACCAAGGGCAAAAAGATAAGAAACCGCTTCTTCCATGATCTTGGAATCCCGGTTGTGATGCTGAGCATATAGAAAAACATCAGAAATACAATCACATCCAGATTAATCAAAAAACAGCCATGCAAAAAAAGATTAACGACAGGCGGAACGGACTGCAAGTGATTGACGGTGTACGCAGTGGCACCGTCAAACACAATGCCAGTCATTCCAAGCATCAGAAGAATTCGAAACATTCGGTCTTTTCGGGTAAATCCCGTCTTCCTTCGCTCAAAATAATAGATAAATACAATATAAGCAACAATAATCAGACAACCAATTTGTAACTTGCAATACTCCATCGCGTTCCCCTTTCGTAAAAGACAAACCCTTGTTGCCTTAATAATAAAACGCGTGTTGCATCGTGTCAAGCACTGGCATCCAGCTAGATATTTCTGGCCATATGGATCATATCCAATAATCCTTTTTCTTTGATAATGGCAAGGCCCTGAGCCTCGTCTCCTAATACGATCAGATTGTCTCCCGGATGAATGTCAAAGATTTTTCGTGCCTTGGCCGGAATGACAATCTGTCCCTTGTCTCCCACTTTAACCATCCCAAACATATGCTTTCCTTTCGGAGGCACACCCAGACCATAGTGATCTGATTTTTCAAAATTCACCAGATCATCCATAGAAACTCCGAAGATATCCGCCAGCATTTTACACTTTTCTATGTCCGGTAAGGACTCGCCTGTCTCATATTTCGACAAAGTCTGCCGGGAAATCCCCAGTTGCTCTGCCAATTCCTCCTGAGATAAATTGTGATATTTTCTAAGCGCAATCAGATTATCACCAAACATCCATTTTCTCCCTTTTACTTACACTTCTTCAAACCCAAAACACACCAGCGTAGCACCGGAATGCGGCTGATTACTGCATGTAACACAAAGGCTCCGGCGAAGGCCGCCACTGTGACCAACAGATAACAGAGCAGCGGTGCCAACTCCGGCTGACAGCCCCGCAGATAATAGGCGCTGACTGCCAATGGCAAATAATGAAAGACGTACAATCCCCACGACTCCCGATTCATAAAGATACTAAATGCATTTTCAAAATTGCCCCACCGTCGCATAAAAGCAAGCACCGCCAGAACAGCAATCCACGCAAATGCATTGCAAAGGGGTGTGTCCAGCACCACATGCTCTGCATAAGGCGCACCCCAGTAGACAACGAGAAACGCAATGCCAAGCGCCACCGCAGCAATCACCAGAGGAAGCCAGTAGTTCGCCAGTCTGTCAATCACCGCATCATGGGAGAGGCAAAAATAACCAATGAAAAATCCCAAGCCATAGATACCGAAACGGTAAACCACAATGAGCGGTGTGTTGAGAATCTGCGCTGCGCCATAAATGGCTATGGTCAACAACAACAGTATAACACCATTTGTTTTCTCACAAAGCCGATAGAATCTATCCTTTTCCACCTTACGAAATAGCACCAGAAGAACAGAAAAGAGCCACAGCATCTGTATATACCACAACACGCCCGTACCACTGACCGCCATAATGAGATACAGAATCGGTCCGGGAACACCAGCCGACATGGTATCAAAGGCACCGCTGATACACATATTGTAATAACCCAGAATCCACTGAAATACCAACAGACCAATCGTGGACGGTACAAGCAGTTTTCTCGTGCGTGCTCTGAGAAACTCCCGCTCTGTGTGGTTATTCAGGGAAAAGCGAGCACACATCCCCGACACTACAAACAGCAGCAACATAAACCACGGATAGACCATATATTGAAACGCATCCTGTGGCTGCACGTCGGCAAACGGCCCCAGCACCCCGGCTGTCTCGATTCCGTTAAACATGTAGATCACATGATAAATCACCACCAATACCACCGTAATCCACCGGATGTTGTCCAAGTATGTCTTTCTCATAAATATCCCACCTTTGCCATTTATTTTAACATAATTATAGGTGGCATGATACAAAGAATCCACCAATGATTTGTAACAAATATTGGTGGATTCTGTTAAAAAAGGTGGCGATTAGAGGGGACATTGCATATCGGATCACTCCTCCGAGCCCGGCAATTCCATCAGCAAAAAAACGGCCTTTCCGCCAATCTACATGCCCCCGCTGTACATATCCATTGTGTTCATACAATCGAATCGCATACGGATTCTCGGAAAAGACATCCAGACGAACCGACGTAACCCCCATGTCCCTCAGTTGTTGCTCGATATGCGCCAGTACCGCCTTACCTACACCATGATGCTGCACCTTGGGAGAGACACATAAACGATGCAGGATACCGGCTTTCTCACCACAGTATTGCCATTTGCCGGCTTGATATTCCGGGTTGGTATACATATTCATAATATACGCCTTTAAACCACTTGGATTATGATAGGTTGGCATTACCTGAAA
>CAMAKU010000075.1 GCA_945836255.1 uncultured Roseburia sp.
TATGGAATGATTGCTTTGAACTTATCTTCCGCCGTAACCATGGTAGAACACTCCGGATGATCCCTGTGCAAGGTAATGGCATCAAACGCACACTTGGTGGTACATACACCACAGCCAATACACTTGTTGGCATCCACGATAGTAGCTCCACAACCAAGGCAACGGGATGTCTCGATCTTCACCTGCTCCTCTGTCAGCGCAATATGTGCATCCTTGAAGGACTTGTTGTCAAGTGACGTATCGATTCCTTCGGACTGACGGGAAGAATTATCGTAATTTTCTACCAGAATGTCATCCTTGTTCAGTTCGATGAATTCCCACTTGTTACGTCCAATGGTCATATGACCGCCCTGTACATATCTATGTAAGGATTCGGAAGCCCAGTGTCCTGCCGCAATGGCATCAATAGCGAACTTCGGTCCCGTCATCACGTCACCGCCGATAAACAGATCCGGTGCGCCCTGTACCTGATACGTCAAACCATCTGCCACCAATGCCGGTCCGCGGAATTCCACATCTTCGCTCTTTAACAGATCGCCCCATACCGACTGCTGTCCTACAGCAAAGATCACCCGGTCGCAATCGATGGTAATCGTCTCATTCTCGTCATACTTCGGTGCAAATTTCTTCTGACCGTTGACTTCCTCGAATACGGAGGTACACTTCTTGAAGATAATACCGGATACCTTACCATCGGTCACCAGTACCTCCTTCGGTCCCCAGCCACACTTGATGGTCACACCGTCTTCCTGCGCTTCTCTGACTTCTTCATCTGATGCCGGCATTTCCGTCTCAGATTCAAGACAAAGCTGCGTCACTTCTGACGCACCATTTCTGGCACTGACGCGGGAAGCATCGATGGCTACATTACCACCACCAACGACAACCACTCTGCCGGTGTACTCTGCACCGCCACAGTTGGCACCCTTTAAGTAATCAATGGCAGTAAAGGTTCCCTCTGCATCATCTCCCGGAACACCCGGACGACGACCTGCAGAACAGCCAATGGCAATGTAAAATGCCTTGTAGCCCTGTGCACGCAGTTCATCCAAAGAGATATCCTTACCCACTTCGACACCCGTCTTAATCTCAACGCCCATCTCGCGCATCACATCAATTTCGGCTTCAATTACATCTTTTTCCAACTTGTAAGAAGGAATGCCGTAGCGCAACATACCGCCTGCATATTCGTTCTTCTCAAATACAGTAGGTTTGTACCCTCTCTCTGCCAGATAGAAGGCACAGGAAAGACCTGCTGGGCCACCACCGATAATGGCGATCTTCTCATCCCAGCCGTCTCTGTGGATACTTGCCGGAACCACAATCGGCGGAATATATCTGGTCTCTGCTTTCAGATCCCGTTCTGCAATGAAACGTTTTACTGCATCGATTGCAATCGGTTCATCAATGGTTCCTCTGGTACAAGCATCCTCACAGCGTCTGTTGCAGATATGTCCGCAAACTGCCGGGAACGGATTCTGCTTCTTAATCAGCGCCAATGCCTCCGTATATTCACCCTGTGCTGCTTTCTTCAAATAGCCCTGCACGGCAATATGTGCCGGACATGCAGTCTTACAAGGTGCCGTTCCACTCTTGTGGGAGTTGATACGGTTGTTATCCCGATAATCGGGATCGTAATATTCCTTACCCCATTTCACCTTATCCGGGAGCAACTGCTTCGGATAGGTGACTTCCGTGCCGTCTGCCTTGCACAGTTTCTGACCCAGTCTGGTGGCACCTGCCGGGCAGTATTCCACGCATCGTCCACAGGCAACGCACTTATCTTTGTCAACATGTGCCACATAAGCAGAACGTGACATATTCGGTGTGTTAAATAACTGCGACGTACGCAGTGCATTACAAATATTGACATTACAGTTACAGATACCGAAGATCTTGTTCTCCCCGTCAATATTGGTAATCTGGTGAACAAAACCATTGTCTTCTGCCCGCTGCAGAATCTCCAATGCTTCTTCCTTGGTGATGTCATGGCCTTTGCCTGTCTCACGGCAGTAATCTGCAAAGTCACCTACACCGATACACCAGCCATAATCATCGTCTGCCACGCCTTCGCCCAGAACCTTGCGGGAAGCACGGCAAGAACAGCGTCCCACACCGATCTTGCCTTCGTACTTGGATAACCAGTAAGATAACTTCTCGATATCAATGGCTTCATTCTCCATGGAGATCGCCTTCTCCACCGGAATGACATGCATACCGACACCGGCGCCTCCCGGAGGTACCATCTGGGTAATTCCCTCCAGCGGAATATAAGTCATGCGCTCAAAGAACGCTGCCACATCGGGATGCTTTTCCAATCTGGGATTGGCGTTCTGATCTCCCGGAATCTCCTCCATGTTAAACAGTTCCGCAGAACCGGGAACAAACATCGGAAGTGTATATCTGCGCTCTGACTGGGGTGCCGTACGACCATTGTGATCATAATGATACCCATAATCATACTCCAGAAGTCCCACGTAACTCATCTCGTCTAACAATTTCTGGAAGCCTTCCTTGCCCTTTTCTGCCACCTTATCCTTGTTCATCTCACAGAGTTGATCGAAGGTATAATGTACACGTCTCTTCATGGTGAGACCCACCTCTGCCATCTCCTCCGTAATAATCTCAGCAAGTCCCCAATACTCCGGATCCTCCACTGTCACGCCACCGATCATATGTCCGGCAACGTCAGTGATACGCTTGCCCAGTGCAATAATCTTCGGACTTGGGTTCTTGTCACCCTTGTGGTTTGCCGGCCATTCATTATACTTGTTCATGTCCATGCTTATACTCTCCTTTACTTTATTCTATCATTCATTTCTTTTGTTTCTGTATCGTCCAAGCAGGAATCGTCTCCCTGTTCCTTGATACCAAAATGCATCTCCCGCAGACCTTCCACCTCGTCACAGATCTCCTGTAATCCACAGGAATTACAATCCATATTCACATCTTTTAACATGTGATCAATGGTGGCAGTAATCTGCTTTGTTTTTTTCAGATTCTCCTGAAACAGTTCATAGGGTGCCTGCGGCAGCGTGACAAAAATGATCTTCACCGCCTCCACCTCTTTGTGCAGACGCAAGGCTCGGATCATGGCGTTGCCAATTGCTGTAAAATCCAGTCCCTCCTGCAAGGCATCCTTTGCCACCCGGACACTCTCCCTGTCATTGGAAGAAGATACCCGTAGCATAAAACCCTTGGGATAAATATGGTAGCGGAAATATCCGATATTCTGAATCATGTTGTATAACTGATCCCCGGTACCGATACTGTCTTCTGCCACCCGGACCAATGCCATGCGGGCGTAGGGTGTATCTGTGGTAATCTCCGGAAGATCCGGTCCATACAACAGAATCTCATCCTGGGGTACCAGCGTCTGATCCATGGTCACCAATGTGTTTCCCACTGCCGGCAAATGATGCCCCCCCAGTTCATACGCCATATCCGACTGTAACACCATCATCGCCCGACCGGCATCCGGCCAATTACACTGACGCTGGTCTGCCGCATCGCCAACAGGGAGTTCTCTGGCCTCCTGCTCTGTTAGCGCCGTCAAAACCTCGCAAATCCTGTCATCATAAAGTCTCATAAATGGGTATCTCTTTCTATCTTGTCATAATGCTTTAATAACAGTGGCTCAATGGCTGCTGTCAATTTCATGTCCAGATTGAAAAAATATACAATAAAACTAAGTACAAATAAACATACGATTACAATTGCAATAATCAGCAGTACATGAAGAAATGTTGCCATATTACACCGCTCCTTCCTTTGCCATGCCCTTTTGACGAGCAAACTCTGCCGCCCCAAGCGCCCCCATCAACTGCGGGTCGATAGGCAGGTCAATCACCTTGAGATTCAGTACCTTTTCGATGGCTTCCTTTAATCCCTCGTTCTTCGCACACCCGCCAGTCAGGGTAATGGAGTCTACCGCTCCTGCTTTCTTGGACATCACGAAGCATCGCTTTGCCACAGAAAGTTCGATTCCCGCTGCGATTTCATCCATCGGCTTTCCCTCACCTACCAGAGAAATCACTTCCGACTCAGCAAATACGGTACACTGTGCCGTGATGGGAATGACATTTTTCGCCTTTAAGGATAGTTTGGAAAACTCAGACAAATCCATCTCAAATGCCTTTGCCATAGCTTCAAAGAAACGTCCGGTACCCGCTGCACATTTGTCATTCATGGCAAAATTCAGCACCGTTCCGTCTGTATCAATGGCAATACCTTTCACATCCTGTCCACCGATGTCGATAATCGCTTTCACATTGGGATCTGCCACATGCACACCCATGGCGTGACAACTAATCTCGGAAATGTTCTCATCGGCAGAAGGCACCTTGTTACGGCCATAGCCGGTACCTACCAGATAAGCCAGATCCTCCGCAGAATTCAGTTCCGGCACCTGTGCCACTGCCTTTTCTATGGATTCCTCACAAGAAAGGACCGCATTGATACGGCTGCGCAAAGTAACGTCTGCCACCATCTTGCCGGTCTCGTCAATAATGACGCATTTTGTATAGGTTGATCCGGAATCACATCCACCATAATATTTCATTTTTTCCCCTCCTTTACCATGAATGCTCGTCGTGCAAAATTTCCAGCGACGGGTCTAATGGTTCTTCTTTAAATACGGTTCTCATATAACGGTTGACCTGATCACGAACACCCTGTCGAGATACGATTCTGGGATCAAACAGATCGTGGGTTACCCAGATCAGATGAATTCCTTTTTCTCTTGCCTTTTCTTCAAACTGACCATGCATTCCATCCAAGGCCTTACATGCCATATGTTCCCACAAGATTACTATATCCGCATTAAATTCTTCACAATACTCCCACAATTCGTCCAGCAGAACCTTATAGCCGCCATGGGTACGATTACGCATAATCATGTTCTCGGTAAGCCATGCCATATCATAATAGGCCTGTTCACGATTCTCCGGCGTATCCTCCTCGGCAATCATGTCCGTATTCACCATGGAAAGCATATCCGTCAGCGGGACAATACCCCAGCAATTTAAGATCCAAAGCAAAAAGTCCATGTAGAAATGCGACTGCACGCCCCAGATAATGGCACGATGACGATATTCCCTTGCCATCATCATCTTGTCCTTGTATGCCTGATTTGCCAAAGCCGTCAACTTGCGATCCACTTCCACGAACTCCGGGACCTTACCACAGATGGCCATATAGTTGGTCTCCGTATAAAGCGCCAGATTGGAGCCGAACACCTGTGGATAATCGGTCTTATTCATATCCAGCCATTCCATACGATGTCTGGTAGACTCATTGACACGCTTTGCACATTCGAAGTAATAATCCCAATCCCATTTCTCGCCGGTCTTTTCCTCGATAAAGGCGATACAATTCTTAATCTCCTGTGCCGCATAATCCTGCACATCGTCTTCCTTGTGGCGCATGGGAGCAGCCAACTGGAAGACCGGTATCCCATCCTCTAATTCCAGACGTTTTGCAATACCGCCATTACTCATCAGGGAGCCGTCGCAAGTGGTGTTACACTGTACGGCACAAGCCCCAAGAATCGGTGCGTCATCATCAATGGAAACGCCCAATTCCGCCTCCGGCATGGGACATACATCTCCGGCCAATCCAAACTCCTGCGCCACATCGATATAATGAAGCGCCGCCGTCTGGTTCAAAAGAACGGATACATAGGTAGAGGGTGTCTCACGGGAAAGCCCCTTCAATGTGGGGAATCCCATCATGACTGCCGTCATTTCATTCTCATCCACCAGCACAACCTTCTTGGAAAATTCCTCATCATTGCCAATCCGTCTGTCACCGCGGAACAGATTATCCAGAAGTTTGGCCACATCATATACCACCAGATCCTGCTCCAAATGGCACATGCGCAAGTACGGTCCGCGCAAGCCCTGCGTATGCTTATCTACCATCATGGGTACCGCCAGATAATTCGCCATCCAGCGATACCGGAACATCGCCTTGATATTCCGAGGCTTGATAATAAACCCTGCCAACTGCTTCATAATATAAAGCCAGCGGGTATAATCGTAAAAGGTATCCTTAAATCCGCGCCATTCTCGTCTGCTTCGTACTTTTCCATCGGTAAAAAATCTACCCAGCGCTTCCGCGCCTACTTCTTTTGCCATTATTTCTTACCTCCTTGAATCTTCTTGATCTCAATGCTCTCCACAAACGCCTGCACACGTGTGCGCATCTGACCGGAAGAACCGATGGCATACGGCCGATCCACTGCCAATACCGGATAGCCGTGCTCATCACGAAGTACAATGGTTCCGATCATACGCTCATAGGCCCACGGATCACAGAACTTCATCTGTTCGTAAATAATACCGTCTGCCCCATATTCTCTTGCCAAATCTGCAACATAATCACGGCGCCCCGTCATCTTGGCCATATCCCAGTAGCGGGGACATTGTGCTCGCTCCTGATACTGGCGACAAATCTGCTTTACCACATCCTCCTCGTCATTGAGCAGAATCTCATCACGTCCCGGCAAAGACCCATAACAGAAACGATCTGCACATACATACGCACCGGATTCCTCTACTAATTTGATGACATCCACGTCATCTACTTCAGAACCCACAAAGACCACCCGAGCACGATATTTGCCATCGCCATCCGGCTCTCTGGTCTGAATCTCCTCCAAAGTCTCCCGCAACTTATCTACAATCAGATACTTCGGTGCCACATAGGTCGCCATGGTAAGAATATGGTATTCATAGCCCGTTATCCGGGGATTGGCTTCCTTACGGAAATCACCAATCTGGCGAATCAGACGACAGACCTCATTGTGCTCTTCCACTGCCTTGCGAATCGCCGCGTCGGAAATGTCAATGCCATAGTTCTGTGCCAACGGCTGCAAAATATGATTGCGACATTGCAGCGTATACATATTCAAGGCGTTGTCGTCGTTCTTCTGGGGGATCTCCATATACTCCCAGAAGAATCCGTCTTTGCCCTCTCCCATGGTCTTGAGCAGTTCCATGTTCTCCACACAGCGGT
This sequence comes from uncultured Roseburia sp., assembly GCA_945836255.1. Taxonomy (GTDB): domain Bacteria; phylum Bacillota; class Clostridia; order Lachnospirales; family Lachnospiraceae; genus Pararoseburia. The sequence continues at coordinate 7,018 of CAMAKU010000075.1, forward strand.
TCATCATGGTACAACCATCCGGTGTCACAATACCGTCCACAAAATTGTATCCGCCTTCAATCGCCCGCTCCAACAGCGCTCTACTGTACTCGCACAGAAAACTGGTCATATAATAGGTAGCCATCTCCATGGAACCGGTACGGGGTGCACGAAGTCTGGTGGAAAACACACCCGGGAGATTCAACAAGGGCTCAGGTACATTCTCACAAGTGGTGGCAATACACTTGCGCCCCTCTTCCTGCGCCTGTCGAATCAACTCATTATTGGCATCTTCCAGCAGTTTTTCAAAATAATATAAATGCTTTAAATCTTTCATGAAACCCTCCTTTACTCCTCAATAATCCCAATCTTGACCAGCGCCTCTCTGGCTCCGCGGACAATCGCTGCATCCTCACTTAAATAGAAGATACTCTCTCCCTTCAAGTCGTACTCTGCCAGGGAAGCATCCGATAAAATATAGGACAATACCGGAAGGTCCCCAAGATCCATATACTCCCTGACCTCCAGATTGGGAAGCCGATTGGCAATGACACCCACCTTATCATACATGACAAGTTCGTCTGCCACCTGCTTGATCGTCTGAACCACCTGCGTTCCCTTTTTGCTGGAATCCGTAATCAGCATCAGGTGTGTTACCTTCTCCATAACACGCCGATTGATCTGTTCGATTCCTGCCTCCCCATCAATGACAATATAGTCATAATTATGAGCCAGAATCCCGATGACCTCCTTGAGATAACTGTTAATCTTACAGTAACATCCGGCGGCTTCCGGTCTTCCAATGGCAATAAAAGAAAAGCCATCCTTCTCGACAAGAGCGTCGAAAATACGGTATCTGGCTTCTCCTAATAATTCGATTGCGGCCTTGGTATTCCCATCTTCTGCATTGGCAACCACCTCTTTGCGGATATCATCTACGGTCAATTCCACATCCACGCCGAGTGCAGTAGAAAGACCCACGGCGGGGTCTGCATCAATAGCAAGAATCCGCTGATCCGGGTATTCTGCTACCAATAACTTAACCATGGCTGCTGCAAGCGAAGTCTTACCTACTCCCCCCTTACCGGCCACGGCAAGGATCTTGGCATCGCTTGTTTCGTTATTCATTTGCAATTCTCCCTTAATTCTCATCCATATCCCCTATATAGGGTTATTACAAATATATCATACAATATTCTTTTTTTCGACACATAATTCCACTGTTGTGTAAAAATGTCACTTTGCACAATTTATCGTGTTTAATTTCATAAAAAATTACTACGCGAGGATTTTGCCCCACATGCGCATTATCGTGGTTTGCGTTCACAACGTCCATTTTCCTCGTCGCCATAACAAAAACGCGCCTTGTCCGGATGGTACCAATCCAGGCAAGACGCGTCTGTAGTTCTTTATCTTATCATTGTTACATATGTCTGCGGAAGAAATCGCACTCATCGCGATTGATCTGCTTTGCCTCCTCCAGATTCATATTCACATGGCATACATGGGCCATGTACTGCTGCTCCTCTGTACCGTAGCATTTCCACTCGGTGTCAATTCCCTTTGACTTGAGCAACTCATACATGGGTTCTGCATTTGCCCGCAGAAAATCGTGGGATGCTGTCATAATATAACTCGGTGGATACGCCCCGGTAATATGGGACAAGACATCCACCATCGGTCCGAAGGCTTCCGGATCTTTTCCGAAATAATCCCGGTAAAGTCCCTTGCTCATCTTGGCCATGGTGCCCTCAATCTCTGCGGAGAAATCATACATACCACAATTCAGTGCGATGGCACGAATCGTGATCTCCTTTGGAATCGTAAAATCAAACAGCCCAGCATACTCCGGATTGGAATAGATGGCTGCATACTGGCTGAGCAATTGTGCCCCTGCGGAATCTCCCACCATAAAGACATGATCCAGATCCATATGATACTCCTGTGCGTGTGCCACCATCCACTGCATCACCAGATTCGTCTCCCGCAATGGCGTGGGGAACTTGGCTTTTGGCGCCAGATGATAATTGAAATTCACAAAGGCAAATCCCTGCTGTGCCAGAAACATCCCATAAAACTTATAAATCTCCTTGGTGCCATACACATAACCGCCACCATGAATACTGACAATCACCGGAAATGGCCCCGTCACATCCTTCGGGAAATACACATCCAATGTGTTGTATACATCCTGATTGCCCGCATAATTCAAATCTCTTACTGCCGTCACATTCTCCGGCTCACGCAGCGTAGCATCCCGCTTCGCATCCGCCTTTCCGGCCATTTTTCCAAATAAAAACCCTGTAAATGACATACTGTGCCTCCTTCATCGTAGAAAATGGTATCCGGTGTGCCTTTGTCCTATCCCGCACCAGATACCATCATTATATCACATTTTAAATGAAATGTTTGCCATTTACACTTCCGCCGTCGCATAAAATATCAACGCCAGCCAAATAGCCATTACGCTCATCTGCCACCGATGCAATGGCAAAGCCCAGTTCCTCCGGCGTACCCATGCGCTTCTCAGCGGTCGTCCGAATCAGGTCGCCTCCCTCTGCCGCTTCCAGATTGCCCATATCCGTCGCAATAAGCCCCGGACTTAAGGAACAGACACGAATCTTCTTGTCGCCATATTCATACGCACATTTGGCAGCATACCAGATCACAAACTTCTTGGATAAGCCGTACGCTAACCCTGATGCCTGATACCCTTTTAACAAATTCGGTAGACGTAATATCTTTTTTAGGAATTGTTCTTCGTCGGTATCTGCCAGTGCAAAGACCTTTTTATTTACCAGAAACTCCGGTAAAATATACGCGGAATTGGAAGAGACATCCACGATAACGCCGCCTTCCTCCATACGAC
>CAMAKU010000076.1 GCA_945836255.1 uncultured Roseburia sp.
CAGATGAACCAGAATTAACTTAACGGTTCGATTTCTGCGGTGAGGAATCGAAACTCGGATTATACATATAGAAATTCTTTTCATTTAATCGGTCGGTCACGATACGCAAGGCCTCGCCGAATCTTTGGAAGTGAACAATTTCGCGCGCACGTAGGAAACGGATGGGATCAATGATATCCGGATCCTTGACCATACGAAGAATGTTGTCGTAGGTGGTGCGCGCTTTTTGTTCGGCTGCCATATCTTCGTAGAGGTCCGTGATGGCGTCGCCTTTTGACTGGAAAGAGGCAGCGGTATAGGGGTATCCGGCGGCCGCCTGTGGGTAGACAGCCAGTGTGTGGTCCACAAAGTATTTGTCATAACCGGCGGCTTTGATCTCCTCAGGGGTCAGCCCATCTGTCAGTTGATAGACCAGTGTGGATACCATCTCCAGGTGCCCCAGTTCTTCCACGGCAATATCGGTCAAAAGACCGGCAACTTCCCGGTATGGCATGGTGTAGCGCTGTGACAGGTAGCGCAGAGAAGCACCCAGTTCGCCGTCCGGTCCGCCATATTGACTGATGATGATGGCGGCAGCGGCCGGATTTTTCTGCCGTATGTTGATAGGATATTGTAATCTTTTTTCATAATTAAACATTTAATTTGCACCTCGCTCCCATGGATTTTTTGTCATACCCCAGTCCCATACCTTGTCAGGAGATGCGGTAGCGAGACTGAGTGGGCCGTATGCATCGGCATATTCTTTCATTGCTTTTTTGTACAAGGCCTGATAATGGTTGAAATGATCAATGGCCGCTTCATCGCAGGGATGCGTATCCAGATATTCGGTGAGATCCACCAGCATCAGACTGACCATGTCGATCCAGTATAACAGTTGCTCCTGACTGCGGTTCTGTCCCATCATTTGATTCTCCTCCCCTCAAACGGTTTATTTAATTCGGGAAAAATCGTGCCCACCTGCAACGCTTTATCCGGTTCGTATAGTGTGTGTAAAAATTGCCAAGGAACGTAACCCATTGCCACAGCAAGACCAGCGAGGGCATCGCTTTCCTGACGGATGCAACAAGACGGTTCCTCCGAATGGTAATATTGATTCATAGTGTAATCCTTAGAAAATCCTTCTTTTTAGCATATGCCGGAGCGGCGTGATTGTGCGAAAAGGGCGGAACCTTGATTGACAAAAGAATCGTTTTTTTCTATGATAAATAGGAAAATTCAGGTACAGGAGAAAGGAACAATTATGAGTAAAGTAAGAACAAGATTTGCCCCAAGTCCTACGGGACGTATGCATGTGGGTAATCTTCGTACAGCATTATATGCCTATCTGATAGCAAAGCATGAAGGCGGTGATTTTATACTCCGCATTGAAGATACAGATCAGGAGCGTTATGTGGAAGGCGCGGTGGATATTATATACCGTACACTGGCCAGTACCGGTCTGGTGCATGATGAGGGACCGGACAAGGATGGCGGTGTTGGACCTTATGTGCAGAGCCAGAGACAGGAGCAGGGGATTTATTTGGAATATGCCAAGCAGTTGATTGAAAAGGGTGAGGCGTATTATTGTTTCTGTGATCAGGAGCGTCTGGATAGTCTCAAGCAGGAAGTAGCAGGCAAGGAAATCTCCATTTATGACAAGCACTGTCTTTCTTTATCGAAGGAGGAGATTGAGGCGAACCTTAAGGCGGGCAAGCCTTATGTTATTCGTCAGAACAATCCTCGGACAGGAACAACTACCTTTGCCGATGAGATTTACGGCGACATTACTGTGGATAATGCGGAACTGGATGATATGATTCTGATCAAATCGGACGGATATCCCACTTATAATTTTGCCAATGTGGTGGACGATCATCTGATGGGGATTACCCATGTGGTTCGAGGAAATGAATATCTGTCATCTTCCCCGAAATATAATCGCCTCTATGAAGCCTTTGGCTGGGAGGTCCCGGTCTACGTGCATTGTCCGCTGATTACCAATGAGGAACATCAGAAGTTGAGTAAGCGAAGCGGTCACTCTTCCTATGAGGATCTGGTGGAGCAGGGATTTTTGACGGAAGCAATCATCAACTTTGTGGCGCTTCTGGGCTGGAGTCCGGAGGATAATCGGGAGATTTTTTCCTTAGAAGAACTGGTAGAGGCTTTTGACTACCACCATATGAGCAAGTCACCGGCCGTGTTTGACACCGTCAAACTCCGTTGGATGAATGGAGAATATCTCAAGGCGATGGATTTTGACCGTTTCTACGAGATGGCAGAGCCCTATATTCGTGCGGTGGTGACAAAGGACTATGATCTGCGCAAGATTGCAACCATGGTGAAGACTCGTATTGAGGTCTTCCCGGACATTGCGTCGCATATTGATTTCTTTGAAGAAATGCCGGCGTATGATATCTCCATGTATGCGCACAAGAAAATGAAAACGACGCCGGAGAGTTCTCTGGTGGTATTGCAGGAGGTGCTGCCGGTATTGGAAGCGTTGGACGATTATTCCAATGATGCCATTTATGCGGCACTCAGCGGATTTGTAGCAGAGAAAGGGTATAAAAATGGTTATGTTCTCTGGCCGGTGCGTACGGCTGTTTCCGGTAAGCAGATGACGCCCGGTGGTGCAACAGAGATTATGGAAGTACTGGGCAAAGAAGAATCCCTGCGTCGTATTCGTGGGGCCATCGACAAATTGATTACAGAACTTCCGGCATAATCGATGAATGACATAAGAAGAGTAGTAAGGAGCATTTATGTTAAGTCCCTCACAGCAGATGGCAGTCAGCCATACCACGGGACCCTGCCTGACCTTGGCAGGACCGGGCAGTGGCAAGACCACTGTGCTTACCCAAAGGGTCAGTCACCTTATTACCACAGAGAAAGTGACACCGGAGCAGATTCTGGTTATCACTTTTACCAAAGCGGCAGCGATGGAGATGCAGGAGCGTTTTGAACAGCAGATGGGACATGCCTGTCCGGTGGCGTTCGGTACGTTTCACTCTATCTTCTATCAGATGCTGCGACAGGAACACCGATTTGCATCCTACCGCCTGATGGATGCTAAGAGTCAACGACAAATCATCAAAGAGGCGGCCTATCAGTGTCGGATTCCCATAGAAGATGATGACACACAGAATCTATTGGAGCGGGAGATCAGTTTCATTAAGAATACCATGGCTGATCCCGCCGCTTTTTCTTCCGACCTGCTCACTTCCCAACAGATGGGGCAGTTCTTTGCCCACTACGAAGCAAGAAAAGAGGCCTATCGCCTGTTGGATTTTGACGATCTGCTGCTTCGGACCTTTCATATGTTTTCCCAAGAACCGGAACTTTTACGCAAATGGCAGGCGCGGTTTCGTTTTCTGCTCATCGACGAGGTGCAGGATATGAACTCCATTCAATTTTCGGTAGTTAGAATGCTGGCACAACCGGAAAACAATCTGTTTGTGGTAGGAGACGACGATCAATCCATCTATGGATTTCGCGGTTCCGATCCGTCCCTGATGTTACAGTTTGACCGCTATTATCCCAATGCCAGACAGATCCGGTTGGAAGAGAATTATCGCAGTGCCGCCCAGATTGTCTGTCATGCCAACTGCCTGATTGCTCACAATGCCAGACGATTTCAAAAAAACGTACAGATCTGCAATCCCCAGGAGGGAGCCGTGCTTTGTCTGTCCTGTGAGGACGAGAGCAAGGAGGCAAGACAAGTGGCACAATTGCTGCTGGCAAAACACAGGGAAGGCATTGAATGGGAACAGATGGCGGTATTGTTTCGCAATCATGTACAGAGTCGTTTGCTGGTGGAAGAATTACAGCAGAAGCAGGTGCCGTTTTATTGTAAGGGCGGTAAAAAGAATCCCTACCGTCATTTTGTGATGGAAGATGTGATGGCGTATCTGCGCCTGAGCAGTAACGTCTTGCACCGACGGGATCTGTTTCGCATTATGAACCGCCCCAACCGTTATCTCCAACGTGCCTCCATTCAGCGGGAATGGACCACGTTTGCAGCGTGGAAACGCTATTATGAAAAACAGCCCTGGATGGTAGAGCGGTTGGAGCAACTGGAACGAGACGTTGATTTCCTGCAGACGCTTCCGGGGGTAGCAGCGCTTACGTATATCCGTAAAAAGATGGGGTATGATTCCTTTCTGCGGGAATATGCCACCAATGAACAGCAATATCTTCAGTGGCAAAAGACATGGGAACTGCTGATGGAACTGGCCAGAGGCTGCGTTTCGCCACGTCAGTTGTTGGAACGGTGGGAACAGAAACGGGATGAGATTGACAAACTTTATGCCTCCCAGACAGATGACAAACAAGGTGTGGGCTTGTATACGCTTCATGGATGTAAAGGGCTGGAATTTGAACTGGTGGTGATTCTGGATTGCAACGAGGGTATTCTGCCATCGAAAAAAGTGGTGAGCGCAGATGCGTTGGAAGAGGAGCGACGATTATTTTATGTTGGCATGACAAGAGCAAAAAGGCAGTTGTATCTGTGTGATGTACGGTATAGTGACGGACAACAATTACGCCCTTCACGTTTCCTTACGGAAATGCAAAGGGCGTCAGATGATTCTTGATGGCGGCCTATTCCGTCTCGTCAAAATAGGCTTCATCCTGCAGTTCATCGAAGCGTTCTTCCACGGCTTCGTACTCTTCGTCGGTCTGGATATTCTCCAGTGCCGGTGTGCCGTTCTCGTCTTCGTGGTAGCGGTAAATGTAGACGGTGTCGCCGTCCACGGGCTTGCCGTCTTCCTCATAAGGAAGTAAAGCGATATAATCCTGTTCACCCACATCAAAGATGGTCAGAATCTCGCAGGTTACCTCAGAACCGTCATCCATTTCGATGGTGACAACCACATCGTCATCATTTTCATCTACCGGAAATACATCGTCTTTTGCCATAATCGGTCTCCTTTTTGTTAGATTGCACCGATGGATGGCGAGAAAAGTCGTCTCCCGGTGCTATGAAAACTGGATAATAAAAAGATTATACGAAAGGATTTGGAAAAAAGCAACATTTCAAGTATAATGATAATGTATTTTTGCCATAACAAATAATTGAGAGTGACAGCATTGAGGTGAATATGAAGACTAGAATTGGCAATTTTGAGAATTATGGTACAAAAGAGACAGCAGACGGCATGATGTTTACCTTTGCCGTGACCAAAGACGGACCTTGCAGTATCCGTCTGTTTTCGGTGCATGATTTCATGCCGGTGGCCACGGTGGAACTGGATGAGTCCTATCGTGTGGGCGATGTCTATTCTGTTGTTTTGATCGGTAAGAACTGGGACCGTTATTGCTATCTGCTCAGTCAGAATGATGAGACCTTTGTAGATCCCTACGCCCGTGTGATTGCCGGCAGGAATCACTGGGCGGACGAGAGCCGCTTTGCACAGGACTGTGCCGTATATGGTTCCTTTGATACGGCTGATTATGCGTGGCGTTTTGCATCGCCACAGATTGCGCCGGCGGATATGATTCTTTACAAACTCCATATGCGTGGGTTTACGTGCAATCACGGAATGAAAGCATCGCAGAAAGGCAATTACCGTGGGATTATGGAGGGATTGCCCTATTTGCAGTCCATGGGGGTTACTTCTCTGGAGTTTCAGCCGATTTATGAGTTTGAAGAATTGATGTATGAGACACAACAGATAATATCGGCACAGGGGGAGATTACCGAAGAGATTGTCTCGTTGGACAAGACCAATTACTGGGGGTATGGGGGCGCTTTTTATTTTGCACCAAAAGCAAGTTATTTTGGCGGTAAAGATGCCGCTTTACATTGTCGGGAAATGATAGATGCTATTCATGGAGCCGGTATGGAAGTCATACTGGAAATTTCCTTCGCCGTAGAGACATCGGATGATGTTATGTTGGATTGTCTGTGGCACTGGGTACGGGATTATCATGTGGATGGATTTCATCTGCTGGGGTGTAATGTGCCTATTGAGCGGATTGCTGCGTCGAAGCGACTTGCCCGGACAAAGATTTTTTACGAGTTCATTCCGGAAGAAGTGCTGTCCCGTCAGACAGGGAGAAAGCATTTGTTCTTATATAATGATGGTTTTATGCATGTGGCAAGACAGATTCAGAATCACATGGAAGGTTCCATGGTGCAGTTTACCAATCATCTGCGGCGTCAGAACGATCGCTATGGATTTGTCAATTATCTGGCCAATACCAATGGGTTTACCCTGTGGGATTCCTACTGTTATGGAGAGAAGCATAATGAGGCCAACGGGGAAGAGAACCGGGATGGCAATAATCTGAATTATAGTTTTAATTATGGCGTGGAAGGACCTTCCCGGAACCGACAGATTCAGCAGATTCGGATGCAGCAGATGCGCAACGGCTTGTGTATGACGCTGTTGGCTCAGGCAGTTCCGTTGATTTGCAGCGGCGACGAGGCGGCCAATTCACAAAATGGTAATAACAACGTATACTGTCAGGATAATGCCACGGGCTGGGTACAGTTCGCCAGAACCAAGAGCCAGAAAGAATTGCTGGAATTTGTTACGAAACTGATTGCTTTCCGCAAAGCACATCCGGTGCTTTGTGCCGAACATCCGATGCAACTGACGGATTATAAGCACGTGGGGATTCCGGATCTGTCGTACCATGGAACAGAGCCATGGCTGATGGAGATCGGGGAAGAACAGAAAGCAGTGGGGGTTCTGTATGCAGGTGCTTATGGTGGGGCGGAAGAAGAAAATGTCTTCGTTGCCTATAATTTTCATTATCATCAGGTAAGACTGGCACTGCCTCGGACGCCGGGCGGGAGAGAATGGCAATTTGTGATGAATACGGCCAATGCGTATGACACTTCCTTTGAGCCAATGTCTATGGAACAGCAGGGATGTCTGGATGTGCCGGAACATTCCATCACAATTCTGGTATCTTAAACCTTTTATTGCCAGATAGATGGAAAGGAGTATAATGAAAGCGTTAGAGCATTTTAAGACGATTACACATCATAGACATTTGGTGATGGGGTATTGTTTTAAGGTTGGATTATATAAGCAGGGGCTGCTGCATGACCTGTCCAAATACACGCCCGTGGAATTTTTGGTGGGGTGTCGTTATTATCAGGGAACACGTAGCCCGAACAATGCAGAGCGTGAAGCAACCGGCGTTTCTATGGCGTGGCTGCATCATAAGGGGCGCAACAAGCATCATTTTGAATATTGGATTGATTATGGCTTGGGGAAAGACGATGGCATGGTGGGCATGAAGATGCCGGTCAACTATGTGGTGGAGATGTTCCTTGATCGCATCGCAGCCAGTCGTAATTATATGAAAGATGCTTATACGGACAGTAGTCCGTTACAATATTATCAAAAAGGATGCCATAAATACATGATGCATCCGGAGACAACAGCACTGCTGGAACAACTGCTTACCATGTTGGCTGAGCAGGGCGAGGAGGCCACTTTCGCCTATGTGCGCAAAGAGGTGCTTCATCATGAGACGAGGAGAGGATAGCAAGATGGAAAAGGACAAAAAGATACTTTACAGTGGAATGCAGGCGACGGGGACATTGACCCTGGGTAATTATCTGGGAGCGCTCAAGAACTGGGTCGGTCTGTGTGATGAATATGAATGTTTTTATGGCGTTATGGATCTTCATTCCCTGACGGTGCGTCAGAATCCCACGGAGTTCCGTCAGAATGCCAAAAAATTATATGCTTTATATGTGGCGGCAGGTCTGGACCCGCAGAAGAATTGCATTTATTACCAGTCCCATGTGTCGGCACATGCGCAGTTGGCATGGATTCTTGACTGTTTTACCTATATGGGCGAATTGAACCGTATGACGCAGTTCAAGGATAAGGCAAGCAAACATGCAGACAACATCAACGCCGGTCTGTATACCTATCCGGTACTGATGGCTGCGGATATTCTGTTGTATCAGGCAGATGTGGTTCCGGTGGGCGTGGATCAGAAGCAGCATCTGGAGATTGCAAGAGACATCGCAGAGCGATTCAACAATATTTATGGAGAAGTGTTTACGGTTCCGGATGGTTACTTTGGCAAGACAGGTGCAAAGATTATGAGCCTGCAGGACCCGACGAAGAAGATGTCAAAGTCCGATGAGAATGTGAATGCAACCATTATGTTGTTGGATGATCGTGACACCATTATCCGCAAGTTTAAGCGTGCGGTCACAGATTCGGATGTGGTGGTACGTTATGGCGAAGATAAGCCGGGCATCAGCAATCTGATGGACATCTATGGATGTATTACCGGAAAGACCCATGAACAGATTGCATCGGAATTCGCCGGACGTGGTTATGGCGAATTCAAACTGGCTGTGGGTGAGGTGGTTGCTGATGAATTGGCACCGCTTCAGAAGCGTTATGAGGAACTGTTGAAGGATAAGGCTTACATCGAGAACTGTATTAAGGAAAATGATGCGAAAGCGGCTTATTTTGCCAATAAAACACTGCGTAAAGTGCATAAAAAGGTTGGTTTGACGGAGACGATTCGTTAGTGGTCTGTTATCGTTACAGGGGATGAAGCGCACTGTTTTTCTCATAAGAAATCGCAGGTGGAAAGGCACTTGCCGGCTGTGGGACACATACAATATAAAAAATGATTTTCAGAGGCTCTGTGAAAACATTTTTATCACCCCTGGCCACAGAAGAGGAACAACAGCTCCTTCGTCGGATGGAGGAGGGCGATCTTCAGGCAAAGTGCAGGCTGATTGAACATAATATGCGACTGGTAGCCCATGTGGCAAAAAAATATTATAGTCCCAATGAAGACACAGAGGATCTGTTGTCCATCGGAACGATTGGATTGTTAAAAGCGGTGAATACCTACGATCCGCAAAAAGGATATAAACTGGTAACGTACGCAGCCCGCTGTATTGATAATGAGCTGCTGATGTATTTCCGGGGACGGAAAAAACAGGCGAAGGATGTTTCTTTATATGAGCCCATTGGCCGAGATAAAGAAGGAAATCAGATCCGGCTCTACGATGTACTGGAGCGGGAACCGGTGGATATTGCCGAACAGATGGACCGGACCCAGAACATCCGCAAATTAAAGCAATTGCTTCCACAGGTGTTGGATCAACGGGAGTTTGAGATTATCTGTAAACGGTATGGTTTGGGAAGAGAGCAGCATATGACGCAGAAGGAGATTGCAAACACCATGGGCATCTCCCGCTCTTATGTCTCCCGGATTGAAAAAAAGGCCTTGGAAAAGTTGCGGGAAGCACTGGCGTGCAGGGAATGATACACAAATAAAATATCTATTGAAAAAGATGAAATTTATGTTATGATAATTTCATCTTTTTTCGTTTGCCGTCATTCGACGGATGATTTCACATGACATGATTTTAATACAGGTGTTTACGAAACTTTTGCTGTATTCCGGCGATGGTTTACGAAATAGGATTGTGATGCATTTTTATCTGACTGCTTTT
>CAMAKU010000077.1 GCA_945836255.1 uncultured Roseburia sp.
CACTTGTAAGATCAAGCTCGTCCATATCTACCTTTACGTTGATATGATGCTTTGCCTCATGAAGTTTGGACAATAAACATACCGTCTCAACGTGCTCCGTCAAAGGGAACATATCATACGGCCGGATTGCCTCGACGCGATACTTCCCCGCAAACCACGCCAAGTCTCTCGCCAGCGTCTGCGGATTGCAGGAGATGTAGACGACGCGGCTGGGTGCCAGCCGGACAACGGAATCTACAAACTGTCTGGTACTGCCGGCGCGGGGCGGGTCCATCAGCACTACATCAAAAGATTCTCCGGCAGCAGCGGCTCCTGTAATGTAGTCGGTGGCATCGGCGCAGACAAACCGGATATTGTCCACATGATTCATCTTCGCATTGGTGATGGCATCGCGGACGGCGTCCCGGTTCAACTCAACACCAATCACTTCCCGGGCATCACCGGACGCAATCATTCCAATCGTCCCCGTACCGCAATAGGCATCCAATACGCGCTCCTTACCGGTGAGTGCAGCCAGTTCCATCGCACCCCGATACAGATGCTTGGTCTGTACCGGATTCACCTGATAGAAGGACTTCGACGAGATGCGAAAACGATATCCCAGCAATTCATCCACGATATAACCTTTGCCATACAGCACTTTCTCCTGCTCTCCCAGTACCATACTGGTACTCTTGTCATTGACATTGAGCACGATGGTGGTAATCTCCGGATGAAGTCTGCGCAGTTCCTTAATCAGATGATTCTTCGACGGCAGGATGGGAGAAGCCAGTACCAGAACCACCATAATCTCTCCTGTGGTAAATGCCCGGCGTACCAGCACATGACGCAACAGACCATGACCGCCGTCCTCACGATATGGACGTATCTTAAAGGAACGCAGCAGTCCACGGATATCCCGGATAATCGCCGTCGATATCTTGTCTTCAATCAGACACCCCTCTATGTCTACAATGCGATGACTGCCCGCTTCATACGTACCACAAATAATCTCGCCATTTTTCTTCTGACCATAGACGGCATGCACCTTGTTCCGGTAGTAGAACGGATACCCCATACCGACGATGGGCTCCACCTTGCCATATTGTCCCAGCAGTTGCTGTACCTGCTTTTGCTTCATCGCCAACTGCTCCTCGTACGGCACATCGGAAAAAGAACATCCGCCACACTTCTTCTGGTAAGGGCATGCCCCCTGCATCTTTTCACTCATCACGCTCTCCTTGCTCGTAGCACTTATGATGTGCTCCACTATGATGTCTAAGTATAACATACTATGCGATCAACTGCACGATAGGCACTTGCGCCGACAAGACCACTTGGGCAGCACACGCAGTATTCTGCTCATTATCATCAAAAAAGATGTGCGCCCCAAAGGCAGCCAGCACCCGGCTCTTGTCCATGCCACCCAGAAAAAAGACTTCGTCAATGCGGATGCCCCACGCCTGCAATGTCCGTATCACCCGCTCGTGGGCCGGTGCGCTCCGGGCCGTCACCAGTGCAGTTCGTATCATAGGCTGCATGGCACCATCTGCCATCTGTTTCTGTAAGCGGACAATCAGTCGCAGCACATGTGCAAACGGTCCGGGTGGCAGTGGAATCTCAGCATTGGCCTGCTCACTGGCGCAGAACGCCTCCACCCCCTCCTGCACAAAGACCTGTTCTGCCTCCGGGGAAAAGAGAACCGCATCCCCGTCGAAGGCAATACGAATCTGACGGATGGGTTCTGCCGACGCAATTCGCCCGGGAAGAAGTACCCCCGCCGCCACACCGGATGCTAAGGCTCCTCGCACGTCCTGTACCGAGAAGGACAGATACAGATCCACCTGATATGCCTCCAGATAGGGTGCAATCGCCTCTCCGGTGGTAAGTGCCGCCCGGGTAATGTCCAGCCCATAGTATGCAATCGAATGAAAAATCCGAAGGGCCGCCTCCGCACTGTTTTTTGACATAATTACCACTTCAATCTGCCGCTCCTGGGAGCATTCATTTAATTGCAGGAAGGCCTGTATCAGGGAAAATGCCGGTCCGGGGGCAAGCACCTCCTGCTCATGGGCCACCTGATATTCCACATACTTCTTCGCCCCCTGCTCCATAAAGATCTGATGTTCCTTTTCCAAATCAAATAATGCCCGCGTCGAAATACCGATTGTAAAACAATGTGACATAAAAAAACACCCCTTTCACCAGCACTGGAATCTTATTACGATTTCATGCTAGCATAAGGGGTGTCCCATTATATGTACTCTCTGGATCAAATTGCAATCGCTAATTGCATTTAGATCTTGTTGCTACGTCTCCAAATCTTCATCTTGTCTGCTTCTGCGATCAACTGATCTCGGAAATCCGGATGGGCAATGGAGATCAGAGCCTCCGTGCGCTCCCAGGTAGAGAGACCTTTCAGACATACCTTACCGTACTCCGTCACGATATACTGGGTGTTGGCTCTGGTATCTGTCACAATAGAACCCGGTGCCAGCGTCGGCACAATTCTGGATTCCATGGTGCCATCCTTCTTCGTAAAGGTAGAAGAACAGCAGATAATGCTCTTACCGCCCCGGGACAGGTATGCACCCATAACAAAATCCAACTGACCACCGGCGCCGCTGATATGCTTGGTACCGGCTGACTCCGCATTCACCTGACCATACAGATCCACATCCACCGCATTGTTAATGGAAATGAAATTGTCCAGTGCCGCAATGGTACGAACATCATTGGTATAATCCACCGGCGCACTCATCAATTCCGGATTCTCGTCGAGATAATCATACATCTTCTTGGTACCGGCACCAAAGGCATAGGTCTGACGGAAACGATCGATATTCTTCTTAGAACCATTGATCTTACCGGCTCTGGCAATATCTACGAAAGCATCCACATACATCTCCGTATGTACACCCAGATCTTTCAGATCCGATTCTGCGATCAGACTGCCCACGGCATTTGGCATGCTTCCGATCCCCAGTTGTAAACAGGCTCCATTAGGAATCTCATCTACGATCAACTTGGCAACCGCTTTGTCAATCTCACTGGCAGCACTGCCGCCGCCCAATTCTCCAATCGCCGGATTCGCTCCCTCGACAATGGCATCCACCTGAGAGATATGAATTCCTTCTTCGAACCCGCCCAGACAACGAGGCATATTCTCGTTCACTTCCACAATAATATGCTTTGCCGTCTCACAGATGGCCATCAGATGAGACGCATTGGGACCAAAATTAAAATATCCGTGATTGTCCATAGGAGCAACCACCAGCATTGCCACATCATCCGGCTCGATATTTTCCCGATAATAACGAGGCAATTCCGAATAACGAAGCGGGCTGTAGTAAGAACATCCTCTGGAAATCAACTTGCGCTCGTAGCCACCCATATGCCAGGAATTCCAGCAGAAATGCTCCCCTGCATCTTCACGTTCAAAGATGGCCAGCGGCTTCAACACGATACCGCCACGCACCTTCACATCCCGCAACTCATCCGTCCGACGCGCCAATGCCTCATCCAATACATCCGGTGTCCCGGTACACCAGCCATAGTCTACCCAGTCTCCAGACTTGACTACCTTCACTGCCTCATCTGCTGATACTAACTTCTGTTGATATTCCTGCGTAAAATCCATTGCATTAACCTCCCTTGATTCGTAGCCGATCAATAATTGTTAATTTTTTATCATAGTCACATAGTATCACTTTTTACAAGATATGACAAGAGAGCCGGCTATGATTCCTGCAATAAATCATGCACCCTGACAGCATCGGTTATTCTTCCGGCAACGTCCACTGTTGTAATGCTTCGCGGTACCCCTCCAACTGCTGCTGATACACATCCCGCGCCGGATTTTTGGCATCTGTCTGATCCAGCATGGACTGGTAACATTCCACCAACCCCTGCAATGCCAGATCCCCGCCGGTATGGATATCCAGAATACACGAGGTCTCATAAGCCGCATTGTAAAACCATAGTGCCGCTTCCCCATAGTCCCCACCATCAGCGAAATATCTGCCCAATTCATAACATATCTCCGCGCAGGGCTGCTGCACCATCTCTTTTAAGGCAACCTTAAAGAAATCATTCTGTCGCTGTCCGTCCAGACGATAGGTTCTGGCAAGGACACACGCCCCCTGCTGACGGCGGGCCGCATCTTCCTCAGAACACATCTCTGTCTCATAGATTTTCGTAAAATAGGCTTCGGCCTCCCGCAGATCTTCGACGCTTCCCGTCTTGAGCAATTCCCGGGCATACATGTTGAGTAATTTATCCGACAGGCCGCCCTGCTTTTGAATCGTACGGACAAAAATTCCAAAATCCCGCTTCTGATGCATCCCCTGGGGCAGATGCAAAATCTCCACATCGCTGTCAAAGACCACTGGTGCCGTGCGCACCGTCTCATGGATGGCATCGATCCAGGTAAACTCCCGCAGCCGCTTAAACAATTTGGGACGATATTCCGTCTTGGCATTTAACACTGTATTGTATTGCTGCGTGCAGTACTTCATCTGGACAATCTCAATCTCCGGCTGCATCGCCTGCTTCAACAGGGCAAAAGCGCGATGATTCGCCTCATCCAGCACCTCGTCCGCATCCGGCACATAGATATAATCCATGGTAGCCTTGGAAAAGGAAAAGTTCCGGGCGTCGGCAAAATCATCCTCCCACACATAATCATAGACCTGATCGGTGTAACGGCGGGCAATCTCTTTGGTGCGGTCCTCCGAGCCCGTATCCACGATGATAATCTCATCCATCAGGTCTGCCACCGAATCCAGACAGCGCGCCAGAATCGCTTCCTCATTTTTTACAATCATACACAAACTTATTGTTATCATTGGCATTCTCCTCTTCCGGCAACTCAGCCACCGTACTCTGTCTCCACGAAATTCCGTAGCACCGGAATCGAACGGCGAACTTTTTCCGTATCGATACAGTATGCCATGCGAAAATAACCCGGAACACCGAAATTATCCGACGGTACCAGAATCAGATCGTATTTCTGCGCTTTTCTGCAAAAGGCATTGGCATCCGCTTCCAGCGCTTTTGGGAAAATGTAAAACGTCCCGCCCGGACGCACCACCTCAAATCCCAAGTCGATTAAGGCATCATACAACAGATTCATATTGGTCTCGTACACCTGCAGATCGCTGGTCTCATCAATCACATCTGCCACCGCCAACTGTATCGAAGAAGACGGACAGTTGTGCCCGGTTCCGCGGCTGATTTGCGCCATCATGGCAACCAGAATGTCCGCGTCCGTGCAGCGCGGGTTGACCGCCACATAACCGATACGCTCTCCCGGCAGACTCAGACTCTTGGAAAACGAATAGCAACTGAGCGTATTGTCATAAAAACGGCTGGGATAAGGCGCTTCCTTCCCGTCAAATAAAATCTCACGATACGGTTCATCGCTGATTAGGAAAATATCATGTCCGTACTCCTGCTGCTTTTGCATCAAAAGGTCGGCAAGCCGCTGCAAGGTCTGCGATGAGTACACAACACCCGAAGGATTATTGGGGGTGTTAATCAAAACAGCCATCACATGTTCATCCAGCATCTGCTCAAATGCATCGAAATTAATCTGAAAGTTCGACGTATTGGCAGGCACTACGGAAAGCGTCGCCCCTGCCCCTTGCACATAAGGTACATATTCCGGGAAAAAGGGAGCAAAAGTCAACACCACATCTCCCGGACAGGTCACCGCCCGCAACGCATGCGCCAGCGCTCCGGCCGCACCAGTGGTCATAAAGATATGCTCCATGGAATACGCCATGCCAAAGCGGCGATTCAGATGTTCCGCCACTGCCTGACGCACCGACGGAATCGTCGTGGACGGACTGTATCCGTGCAATTCCATGGGATTCATTGTCTGATGCAGTGCAATCATTTTCTGTGTGTAGGCATCGGCACACGGTACGCTGGGATTGCCCAGACTATAATCAAACACATTGTCATAACCAATTTCTTCGCCTCGCGCTGTGGCGTACTCACTCAGTTCACGGATAATCGACTTGCCGCCAAGCATAGATTTATACTGTTCATTTATCATAATGGCACCCTCTATCTGATTCCGGCAAACTCATAACCGGCGTCTGTCACTGCCTTTGCCAGCACTTCCTCTGCGACCGGTTCACTCATTTGTACCAACACCTCTCCGGTATCGTGATTGGCACTGGCCTGGCTGACACCGGGCAAGTTCTCCAGGGCTTCTTTCACATGTGCTTCGCAATGTCCGCACATCATTCCATTGACCAATAATACTTGTTCCATATTCATCGTTTCCTTTCTTTGTTCGCTCTGCCCGGTTACTCTGCTCATAGCGGCTCCCGCCTGCCTGACAGAACTCTTATTTTTCATTATAACAGGATTTGTCGTTCCTGTGGCATGGAATTTCATATCCACCAGATTTAACCGAAGGGCATTGGCTACCACACAAAAACTGGACAGACTCATGGCTGCGGCACCAAACATCGGATTCAGTTCCCAGCCGGTCAGGGGATACCACACCCCCGCCGCCAACGGAATACCAATCACATTATAGAAGAACGCCCAAAACAGATTCTCATGGATGTTGCGCAAGGTCCTGCGGCTCAGGCGGATGGTAGCCGCCACATCCGTCAGGCGGCTGTTCACCAGAACCACATCCGCAGCGTCGATGGCAATATCCGTACCGGCTCCAATGGCAACCCCCACCTCGGCCCGGGTCAATGCCGGTGCATCATTGATGCCGTCGCCCACCATCATCACATTCCCATCCCGGGCAAAGCGGCGGATGGTCTTCTCTTTTTCATCCGGCAGTACACCGGCGATGACTTCATCCACACCGACTTTCTTAGCGATGGCTCGTGCCGTTTCCTCCCGGTCTCCGGTCAACATCACCACCTTAATTCCCATCTGTTTCATCTGGCGGATTGCCTCCGGGCTCTCCTCCTTTATCTCATCTGCCACACAAATCATGCCAAGCATCCGTGTATCTGTGGCAAAAAACAATGGGGTCTTTCCCTCCTGTCCATAGGCTGTGACAGAATGACTGCTGCAAAATGTGCCAAAAGCATCGCCCACTTTCGTCCGTATAAAATCCTCCTTGCCGCCATACAGCATCTGCCCATCGGCCATGACCTGCACACCGCTTCCTGACAGCATCTGAAAATCAGTAGTCCCCTGCGGGCGGATCCCATGGGACGAAGCATACTGCATAATAGCCGTCGCCAGCGGATGTTCACTTTTGGCCTCCAATGTTGCCGCTGCCTGCAACAACTCCTGAACAGCAACGCCTTCCACCGGAATCACATCAGTGACCTTTGGCTCGCCCTTGGTGATAGTGCCCGTCTTATCCAATACCACCACATCGGTCTTTCCTGCAATCTCTAATGCGGTTGCATTTTTAAACAGGATTCCGTTTTTCGCGCCTACACCGTTTCCCACCATGATAGCCACCGGCGTCGCCAAGCCAAGCGCACAGGGACAACTAATGACCAGCACGGAAATGGCCCTGGAAAGTGCAAACCCAAAGGGATAACCGGCAAACAGCCAGACCACCAGAGACACCAGCGCGATTGCCAGCACCGTGGGTACAAAAATACCGGAGACCTTGTCTGCCACTTTAGCGATAGGTGCTTTTGTTGCAGAGGCATCACTCACCATCCGGATGATCTTGGAGAGGGTCGTCTCCTGTCCGACGCGAAGTGCCCGCGCCTGAAAATAACCCGACTTGTTGATGGTGGCGGCCGTCACTTCATCCCCTACGGTCTTGTCAACAGGAATGCTCTCCCCGGAAATGGCAGACTCATCCAAGGCACTGTCACCGGATAAGATCACACCATCCACCGGAACGCGCTCTCCGGGACGTACCACAAAAATATCTCCCACCTGCACACGCTCTACCGCAACCCGTCGTTCCTGCCCGTCAACCAATAACGTGGCTTCCTGCGGTGCCAGTTCCATCAAGCCTTTCAAGGCATCCGTCGTTTTGCCCTTAGAATAGGCTTCCAACATTTTGCCCACGGTAATCAGGGTCAGAATCATGGCCGCGGATTCAAAATAAAAGGAATCCATATACTTCATGACAGCATCTGCATCCCCCGCCAACTGCGCATCGGTCATGGCGCATAGCCCATACACACTATACCCAAAGGAAGCCCCCGCCCCCAGTGCTACCAACGTATCCATATTTGGAGCGCGATGCCACGCGCTGCGAAATCCACTGATAAAAAACTCCTGATTGATGACCATAATCATGGCCGTCAGCAGGAACTGCCACAATCCCATCAGCACATGATTACCTTCCATCACCGACGGCAGGGGCCAGTTCCACATCATATGTCCCATGGACAAATACATCAAAGGCAGTAGGAAACAAAGAGATGCCACCAGACGTTTCCGCAACCGTTCAAAATCGCGCCGCTGTCCCCGGGACAAACGCTGAACAGATGCATGTTCTCCCTCCCCAGAAAAAACGGCATCTCCGCCGCCGGCATTGCTGTCGCCGGAATCTGCTACACCGGCACCATACCCGGCTTTCGTAACCGCCTCGATCACCGCCGCACTGGACACATTGCCCTCTACATTCATGGAATTTGTCAACAGATTGACGGTAACATCGGATACACCCTCCACTTGGCGGACGGCTTTTTCTACCCGGGCACTGCATGCCGCACAACTCATGCCCGTAACTTCATATTTCTGCATGCTTTCACCTTCCTTATCTATTTCATCAACTTCTGTAACGTGACAACCAATTCATCCACCTTTTCTTCTCTGCCTGCGCGGATGTCATCGGAGACACAGGTCTTAATATGATTGGCCAGCAATACTTTGTTAAAACTATTCAGCGCCGATGTAATGGCGCTGACCTGGGTAAGAATATCCACACAATACGCGTCATTCTCCACCATGCCCTTGACCCCGCGCACCTGTCCCTCGATTCGGTTCAATCGATGAATCAGGTCTTTATATTCTTGCGTATCTCTGACTTTTTTATTACAGCATTCCTTTTCTGCCATAGTGTCACACTCCTTTACTCTATCTAGGCGTTTGCGAAACATGTGCTGTGTTCCAGCGATGGTTTACGAAATAGGATTGTGATGCATTTTTATCTGGATGATTTTCCATTTTGAGCAGAATGCGAAGCAAGCCTTACCGGTGGGATTGCTGCATTCTGTGATAGGAAAAGCAGTCAGATAAAAATGCGTTCACAATCGGACTTATCTCTCCGATCGTCCTACATTATATACCCCTAGGGGGTATATGTCAACTGTAACGAACCTTGCAAATTTTCTGCCACCACTCCTAACAACCTTCTCTATCATATGACAAAAACAGCACGCCCTACCAGAATACCTCCGGTAAAACGTGCTGTTTACTTCTATTGATTT
>CAMAKU010000078.1 GCA_945836255.1 uncultured Roseburia sp.
TTTTATACTTGATTTTACATATCCATATTGAAAAGCCAATTTGTCATATGATATTTTATCAACGTTATGTAGCTCCCATATTCCCCAATATAATTTTGCATCATCTCCAAAAAAATTTTCAAATCGTCCCATATTGTTCTCGTACTTTTCAATATAACTTTGTGTCTTCATTGCAACTCCTCCTTAATTTGGTTTTATTATATCAAAGCTAAATCGGCTTGTGTCCTACAATATGTTCAAACTAAAATTCACATTTTATCACCTTTAAGCATCCACGAAGTCGCCAAATTAAAAACCCATGCACCCGCCTCTCGGCAAGCACATGGGTTTCTACACCATTTCCTACACCATTTGGGTGTAAAATTACACCAATTTGCGATAAATTACAATACATCTGTTTTTTTTAACAAAAATCCCGCAACCCCTTGAAAGCACTGACGTTTAGGGCATTCCAGAAGGTCTCAAAATCACACGGCATAAATTCAATAAATTCCTGTTTATATGCTTCCATTTATCATTCCTCCTCAAAAATAACGGATTTTACACTAAAATACAATTTATGAGGCAGATCATATTACCTTGAAAAAGGTAAGTATACAATTTCACTGCAATCTGCTCCTTACTGGATACCGAACTCCTGATAGAAGGTAATCTTGAACTGCGGGTCCGAGGTGGCACGGATAATATCTTCCGTCCGGTTCTGCTCCATCAAGTTCTTCGTCAATTCCGCAAAGCGTGCTTCACCGCATCCGGCTCAGTTTCAGAGCCATCCCCCTTGTGCACATCCTGATACAACAGGCGATACACCGTCGAAGCGAGAGGTACCCCCAGCAGCATGCCGGCGATTCCCAGCGTTCCTCCGCCGATCACAACAGCAGCCAGCACCCAGATGCCTGGCAGACCAATGGCCGTGCCAACCACACGCGGATAGATCAGATTGCTTTCCACCTGTTGCAAGATCACTAAGAAGATCAGGAACACCACCGCCTTGAAGGGAGAGACGGTAAAGATCAAAAACGCGCTGACAATGGCTCCAATATACGCGCCTGCAATGGGGATCAAAGCGGTAAAGCCAATAAGACACCCCACCATAACCGCATAGGGAATCCGCAGAATCCACATGCCAATCATGCAGAGCACACCGATGATGACAGCCTCCACGCACTGACCCACAATAAAACTGTGAAAAGATTGGTTTAATACCCCCAGTACATAATGTACCTTATGGTTGACCTTCTCCGGGAGATAATGCCCCAGCAATGTCTCGCACTGACCATGCAGTTTCTCTTTTCCGGCCAACAAATAAATGGCAAAAATCAACGCCAGAATAAAGGTCGTAACTCCGGAAAACAAAGAAGAGACCACGCCTACCGTAGTTTGCAGAGCGCCGCCCAGCCCGGTCAGAAGAACACTGACAATCTTTTTCAGCATCTCCTGCATATCCATACTGCCGCCATCCTGCAATGCCTCTGACTGCCCGCACCACTGACTGATGGCAAATTCCTCTTCTGCCCACTGCATCAGATCCTGCAAGGCTTTCGGCACATCTTTCAGCAGAATCTGTACACATTGAACCAATTCCGGCACGATGGCACGCACAATAATGTAGATGATGAGCACGATACTGCAAAACGCCAGCAGCATACAGACGGGCCGCGCCGCCTTTTTTGCCTTGCTCCCCACCCGCTCACCAAACAGATGCGTCTCATAAAAGGTCATTAAGATATTCACCACATAAGCGATCACACAGCCTATCAACAGTGGCACTGCCGCACTCACCGCCAGTCCCATCACATGGGCGAAAGAATCCCAGTAATGAATCAGCAGCCACAGTACAAACCCGGTGAGTGCCACACGCCAGCACGTCTTCCATTTTACTTCCATAATAACCATAATCCTTTCCGTTGCTTTGTCATAGCCCGCCGGTTCATGTCACATAGGCAGCGTAGTCGCCGATACGACAGAAACCTGCTTCTGAATATACCTATTATATCAGAAGCAGGTTTCTATATTCCTTGTGTTATTAAAATTTTAGAAAAATTTTAGAATATCTATAACAATTCCTCTGCCGTATGGCTATTGTCATCATCCCCGATCAAAGCGTTCCGCTGCCGCCGCAGACCACACATTTGAAACTTCCGCCACAGACCGGACAGTCCTTCGCGGTTCCCGCACCACCACAATGGGTACAGGTATGTGTCCTGCCGCCACCGCAGAAGGTACAGGTGTGACCATGATCCAAGCCGGTGCCAAAACAGTTGCCGCATTCTTCAATGCCATCACCGCCGCAGGCCGGACACGTCATACGACCACCATCGCAATCGGGGCAGTCACCACTGCCGCCACAATTGGTACAGACGGCCTTGGGTGGCTCTAAGGTCACCTGTTGTTCTTCCAGAATCTCCTCCGCCACTTCCAACGACACTTCCGCCGTGATCTCCTTGGCTGTCATAGCCTCCTGCACAGAAGTCTGTATCTGCGATGTCATATCCGTAACCGGTAACTTCGCATCGCATTTGACCACATTTAACGCCACGGTCTTGTCTTCGGTGAGATATCCCTCATCCGCCGCCACCGTAACCAGTGTCTTCATGGTCTCATCCAAAGTCTTACCCTCGAAAGTGAGTTGACCATACGCCTTTTTGGCATCATCATTCAGACACTCAATGGCCAGTACGCTGCCATCCTCCGCCAGGTACACATTGAGTTCCGGATTGATCTTGACGTGGATTAACGCCGCATATTCACCATCTGCGATTCGTTGCTCTACGTCAGAGATTGTCGCTTCCGTCTTCTCTGCTGTCTTCGTCTTGGCAGACGATTGCGTGTCATCACTCTTTTTCGCGCCGCATCCAACCAGCAGCAGAACACTAAAAATTGCCAAACAAAAAACTCCCAGATTGCGTCTACACCTCATATTCCACCTCGATTTCTTGTATTTTGCCATGAATAATAGAACTTAATCAGCCCCAGGCTGGCCGTAGTGTTCGTCTTCTCATTCAGACTACCAATATGGCGATAAAGCGCCGCCCGGGACATGGACAACTGCACCGCAAGATCCGAGATCTGGCCATCCGACTCCAACAGACATCGCATAACCTCCTGTTCCCGCTCCGTCAAATGAAATTCCTCCGCAAACAAAGCAAAGACATCTGCAGTCTCCTCCTGCCGTGAACGTTCCCGTTCCTTCTCTGCCTGCAACCGATGCAACTGATTGTGATAGACAAAAATCAGCACACTGGTCAGTGCAAACAAAATAAGGGCGATCACCACCGTAACATAACTGGGCGAATGCAATAATTGCAAAGACACCGATGCGGTAATCACCGCACAGAAATTGTTCACGGCACGGCCCAGTCCCGCCCAAAACTTGGGCAACCGGCTATAATAAGACAATTCCATAAATCCGGTGGCAAAGTAGACCGCAAAGAAGCCGGCAGAAAGATAAAACACCAGTAATCCCAACAAGAACGGACCGCCGCAACTGATCACCACCACACAGATCGTGGACAGCATCATCACGCAATACATAATAATATTCATGTAGGCTCGCTGGTTCCAGTCATATAAGAACCCTGCCAGCAATCCGCTGCACGCCAGAAGCAACCGCGGCCACTGTCCGATATCTACACTGCCCGATGCATGGGTCAACGTCACCGCGTTATCCAATGTGGCAAACACAAAGGTTATCAGTGCCACAATCCCGATAAACAAAAGCCCAATCCAAAGCGTCCGCTTGTCTGTCGGCTCATTCGTCTCCTCACTGACTACCACGCCATCTTCCGTCTCCTGCATCTGGTTGTAAAACAATAGGACCATCAGTAGCGTTGCTATCGCCAGAAAAACAGCCTCCGCCCAATCCGAATGAATCAAATTGTTGTTCAGGAACTGTAAGAGGATCCCAAACGCATACGCCACACCAACGGTGCGGGCCAGAATGGTCCGATCATCCAACACACGGGTCACCATATAATGAATGGCGCTTCCAAAATAGCCTAACAGCAAAAAAGCGAGTAAGCCCGCAGCCATGGTAACCGCATAGGAAATATGGCCACAGATGACAAATAGACTGACAATCAGCACGACCATCCCCGCCATGCGGACGATTTTTTGAACTGTCTGCGTCATCAGACGCTCCAAGGGTGCATAGAGCAAAAATCCAATCACACTGATGCCCAGAATATAACTCTGTGCCAGCACAACGCCATCCGAATCTGTGGCATATGCCATCATATTATCAAACAAATATTCTGCCCCCAGAAAGACAAAATAAAAGATTCCCAGTGTCAATATCGCTTTGACTGTTGTTTTTTTCATGTACCTCATGCTTCCTTCATCATTTGCTGTTTATAAAATAACATAACGAAAAAAATAGTAAAGAAGACAAACACCCATAGATGAGGCCCTGTGCTATCCTATAAGAGAGATTCGTATAACTTGGTAATCTCCTCCACGCTGGTCTCCCGCGGGTTACCCGGTCTGCACGCATCATCATAGGCAGACTGTGCCAAAAACGGAATATCTTCTCTCTTAACAATGTCCTTGAGATTGGAAGGAATTCCCACATCCTCAGACAACTGTCTGACTGCATCGATAGCCGCTTTTCTGTATTCTTCCTGTGTCATGGCATCCACGCCCTCGACGCCCATCGCACGGGCAATCTCACGATACTTTTCACCGGAAACAGGCGCATTATACTCCATACCGGTAGGTAAGATAATGGCATTGGCAACGCCATGTGGTGTATCATACAAAGCCCCCAGCGGATGAGCCATGGAATGAACAATACCAAGTCCCACATTGGAGAATCCCATACCGGCTACATACTGTCCCAGCGCCATATCCTCTCGTCCCTTGGGATCATTGGCTACTGCTGCACGCAAAGAACGGGAAATGATTTCGATAGCCTTCAGATGGAACATGTCAGACAGTTCCCATGCACCTCCGGTAATATATCCCTCGATGGCATGAGTCAAAGCATCCATACCGGTTGCCGCTGTCAATCCCTTTGGCATTGAAGACATCATCTCCGGATCTACGAATGCGACCACCGGAATATCTTTCGGATCAACACAGACCATCTTACGATTCTTCTGTGCATCCGTAATCACATAATTGATGGTAACCTCGGCTGCCGTTCCGGCAGTAGTAGGTACTGCAAAGATTGGTACGGATTTGTTCTTGGTAGGAGCAACGCCTTCCAGACTTACCACATCTGCAAAATCCGGATTGGCAATGATGATACCAATGGCCTTTGCTGTGTCCATGGAAGATCCGCCGCCAATAGCAACAATATAATCTGCGCCGGAACCTTTGAACGCCTCCACCCCTGACTGGACATTCTCCACCGTGGGATTCGGCTTAATATTGGAGTATAACTCGTAAGCGATACCCGCCTCGTCCAACACATCCAGCACTTTCTTGGTTACGCCGAACTTGACAAGATCCGGGTCTGAACATACAAATGCTTTTGCAAAGCCTCTACCCTTTGCCTCCCCTGCGATCTCACGGATCGCACCTGCTCCGTGATACGATGTCTCATTAAGTACGAATCTGTTTGCCATAATATTCATTCCTCCTTTATTTCCTTTCCGACTTGGCACAGCCGGTTTTTTATTATGATAGTCAATCTGGCTCAGCCAGGAAAGTGACTTGCGATATTGAAGAATATTTGATGGTCTCACAAAACGGTCGTAGCGGTTGCATCTCCTGACGATGCTCCCCCAGCACCTTTTCAAAGGTGACCATATGATACCAATGCCCAAACTTATAACCGCAATATTGCAATCGGCCTGCCAGACGATACCCCATACATTCATGAAATCGCAGACTGTCCGTGCTCAGATAGGTATCCTCCTGTGGCGGCTCTGCCACCAATGCATAGCAGTTCACCACGCCCTGTTCCTTCAGATTTGCCTCCAGTTGCCCATACAACTGTCTTCCAATGCCACACTGTCTCTGGTCATGCCGGATATAAACCGTCATCTCGGCATCCCAATCATACGCCGCCCGTTCATGATAGCGATGGGCGTAGGCATACCCAAGAATGTGCCCCTCGCACTCTGCCACCAGATACGGATACATCTGCTGGATATCTGCCATCCGTCCTGCGAATTCCTCTACTGACGGCACCTCCTTTTCAAAGGTAACCGCTGTATGTTCAATATAATATGCATAAATAGATAGCAACGCCTCCGCATCGTTCTGCGTTGCCACCCGAATCTTAATTTTTGCTTCCATTAATCCATTACCTGATTTCCACCACTGTATTTTGCCAGATACAACTTGCGCTCTGTCTCCTGTAGCCATTCTTCCGTATTGACACCGTCCCGGAATGCGGTCACACCAACGGTTACATGAATCGGACATTCTTCCATCACCTGAGGAATCTTCACCGCGCCAATCTGCGTACGAATCCGTTCCATGGTCTCCCATGCGTCCTGTTCCATGGTAGCCATGGACGACGCATCCCTGCCGCAACAATAGATCAAAAACTCATCTCCACCCCAGCGGCTGCATCGGCAATCCGGCAATTCCCGCAGCAATACCTGCGCAATTTCAATCAACACCTGATCCGATACCGCGTGTCCATATTTGTCATTGAATAGTTTGTAGTCATCCACATCCAAAAGTGCCAGCCAGCCGCGTGTCACCTGATGCTCCCGAACCGCCTCCGTCAACTCATCCCGCATGGAATAGCGGTTATACAAACCCGTCAGGGCATCAAATTTGGCAACTTCCCGCAACTTGCTCTCCATGGAATAGGAATACCGCGTCAAGGTACGCGCCAGAATAATGATCACCAGAAACGATACCACAATGGTAGCAATTTTGGTGTAGAAATTAACCCATTCCGGCATATCGTAAATCGCTTCATGATTTCTTGTGTAAAATTTAATCCCGATATAACTTATCGCATTACACAAACTCAACTGAGTCCCATATGCGGTACGATTTAATAATTTCAAGGACAAATAATCGGTGTAATAAAAGATGATTGGCATGGCAAGCAGAATGATATGTAACCCGCATTCATCCCCCACATAATATGCCACGCAGATCATATGTACAATGACCTCACTGGCTACAATCACAATAAAAGTAGTGAGTTTCTGCTTTTGTATGATATAAAACGAGAATACATAGATCATCACACTTAGGATATTGAGGTTTCTCAGTTCCGGCACCTGCAGTGTGCTAAAGTAAAAGATAAACCACACATGAATCAGTAAAAAAACCGTACTCAATAGTTTTGCCGACTGTATTGCCACTTTCCGATTAAAGAAACGATCCATAAAGCCTTCTCCGCCTTTCTCTAATGCACGGCTCCAATAAGATCCGTCACACGTTCCACACCCTTGCGCCGCATATAAGCTTCGATTCCGTCCACAATCTCTGTTGTAACAGACGGCTGATAGAAATTCGCTGTGCCTACCGATACTGCGGTGGCTCCGGCTAACATCATCTCAATCGCATCTTCCGCCTTCTGAATACCACCCATTCCAATAATCGGTACCTGTACCGCCTGCGCCACCTGATAGACCATGCGCACGGCAATGGGATGGATGGCGGGACCGGACATGCCTCCCGTTTTATTGGCCAGAGCAAAGGTCTGGCGTTCAATATCAATTTTCATGCCGGTCAACGTATTGATCAAGGACAACACATCTGCGCCCCCGGCTTCCGCCGCACGCGCCATCTCTGTAATATCCGTCACATTCGGACTCAATTTCATAATCACCGGCTGCTTTGCTATCTTTTTGACTTCTCTGGTAATCTGCTCCACTGCCTTAGGATCTTGTCCAAAGGCAATGCCGCCTTCTTTGACATTGGGGCAGGAGATATTAATCTCCAACATATCCACCCGGGATTCCTCCCCCAGACGTTCTACCACCTCCAGGTAATCCTCTGTGGTCTTTCCACAGACATTGACAATTACCCGTGTGTCATAATCCGCAAGAAAGGTCAGATCACGCTGACAGAAGACATCAATCCCCGGATTCTGAAGCCCAATCGCATTGAGCATACCGCTGGGTACCTCCGCGACACGCGGGGTGGGATTCCCACTCCAGGGCACATTGGCCACCCCCTTGGTCACCACGGCTCCCAGTCGGTTCAGATCAACAAACTCACTGTATTCCTGCCCGGAACCAAAGGTACCGGACGCCACCATCACCGGATTCTTTAAGGTCACCCCTGCCAGGGTGACTGTCGTATCTATGCTGTTATCTGTATGTGTCTCTTGTTGTGTTCCCACTTACAGTTCCACCTCCTCTGCCAGAAATACCGGACCGTCTTTACATACTCTTGTATTATGCACATGGGAATGTTCATCCACATCCTTTGTCTGACAGACGCATCCCAAGCAGGCTCCCACACCACATGCCATGCGCTCTTCCATAGAAATGTAGCATTTGATTCCTTGTTCCTGTGCATACTGCTTCACTGCTGCCAGCATGGGCTTAGGTCCACAGGCATAGATGACATCCCCTGTAATCTCCTGTTCCCTCATGGCATCTACGACGGTTCCCGATACTCCCACCGAGCCATCGTCCGTGGCAACAACGACGCACCCCAACGCCTCAAACTGTTCTTTTAAAAACAACTGATCATCGCGATAACCAAGTACAATTGTTATATCTCCATTTAATTGTTTGGATAATTCCAACATCGGTGGGACGCCGATACCGCCACCAATCACAATCGGGTGCTTCCCTTCCAATGGGAACCCATTGCCCAGCGGCCCGAGAACCTTCACCGAATCATCCACCTGCAGTTGGCTGAACTCCCGCGTGCCCTCACCAGCGATACGATAGACCAGACGAATCCCACACCGGTCGCGATCCACCTCACAGATACTGATGGGGCGCGG
>CAMAKU010000079.1 GCA_945836255.1 uncultured Roseburia sp.
AAAAAGGAGGAAAAACGATGAGCATGAACCAGACACCAAGCGGAGAGCGTGTCCATATCGGAATTTTTGGCAGGCGTAACGCCGGAAAATCAAGTCTGATCAACGCATTGACCAATCAGCAGGTCGCCATTGTATCAGATGTAAAGGGAACGACCACAGATCCGGTCAAAAAAGCGATGGAACTCCTGCCCTTAGGGCCGGTGCTGCTCATTGATACCCCCGGACTGGATGATGAGGGCGAATTGGGAAGCCGCCGCATTGATAAGGCACTTCAGATGCTGCGCCAGTCAGATATCGTGCTGGTGGTGTTGGCGGCAGATGCTGCGGTGGATGCCATGGAGCAGCGCTTGATTGCGGAGGCGAAGGAACGGGATTTGCCCTATCTGGTGGTGCTAAACAAGACGGATTTATTTTCC
The DNA here is from genome assembly GCA_945836255.1 of uncultured Roseburia sp. Taxonomy (GTDB): domain Bacteria; phylum Bacillota; class Clostridia; order Lachnospirales; family Lachnospiraceae; genus Pararoseburia. Next base: position 417 of record CAMAKU010000079.1, read on the forward strand.
ACAGAGGCCATGGAACAGAAGAGAACCGAGATTTCTGCCGAACTCATGGTAGATAGGGAAAAGATTTTCTGTGTGAGCGCCAAAGAGCGTAAGGGGATGCATGAGGTCAAAGAATATATGGGCCATATGATGCCGGAAACCACCACGCAGCCACTGATTCGCGATCTTCTGGCACCCAACGATCTGGTGGTGCTGGTGGTGCCCATTGACTCCGCTGCCCCGAAGGGTCGTCTGATTCTGCCGCAGCAGCAGGTGATCCGGGATACTTTAGAGGCGGGGGCCATCCCTGTGGTTACCAGAGAGACGGAATTGAAAGTGACGCTATCATCCTTGGCGCGTAAGCCAAGGCTTGTGGTGACGGATAGTCAGGCCTTTGCCCAGGTGGCAAAAGATACACCGAAGGACATCCCGCTGACTTCTTTTTCGATTCTGATGGCAAGATACAAGGGAGATTTGGCAACGCAAATCAGCGGCGCTGCGGCCATCGAGCAATTACAGGATGGTGATGTTGTGCTGATTGCGGAGGGCTGCACCCACCACCGACAGTGCGATGATATCGGAACCGTGAAGATGCCGCGTTGGATTACGGAATATACCGGCAAAAAAATAGAATTTGTATTTACCAGTGGAGTGGAGTTCCCTCAGGATTTGTCACCCTATGCTATGGTTGTCCATTGCGGTGGATGCACCCTCAATCCCAAAGAGATGCGCTATCGTATCGCCCACGGTGCCAAGGAGAAAGTGCCAATTACGAACTATGGTGTACTAATCGCCTACATGCACGGAATTCTTCCCCGGGTTACGGAACCATTATTTTGTGAAAAAGAGTAAAAAGGGTTTGACAAACAGTTTGTCTGTCTGCTACGATTTTCTCAGATAAAAGGGAGTAGCCGGCATTGCACACGCAATGTTCATATGCCGTCAGTACGATTCCATGAATCCGGTGTGTGACGAAGCAGCGAGACTTTTGTTGTATTTTTGAATGCAGCAAAAGACTCGCTTTTTTGTTGCGGAAAGGAGATTTTTTATGGAAATTTTACTTCAGGTAGTATGGCTGGCACTGGGATTTGCCTTGCTGGTCAAAGGAGCAGACTGGTTTGTGGATGGGGCATCTGGATTTGCCGCGAAACTGGGTATTCCACAACTAGTAATCGGACTGACGATCGTCGCCATGGGAACCAGCATGCCGGAGGCTGCGGTTAGTATTTCGGCTGCATTGCGGGGAAATGCAGACATTACGGTTGGCAACATTGTGGGGAGCAATATCTTGAACATTTTGATCATTCTCGGGATTACCGCGGTGATCAGAACGCTGAAAGTTGCCCACTCCACCATTCGATACGAAATACCGTTTATGATTGCAGTTACGCTGGTGCTGCTTTGGCTGGGCTATACCGGTAGTGAGGTGATCTGGGTGGAAGGCATCCTGTTGTGGATACTTTTTATCGGATATCTGGCATATCTGTTATTCATGGCCAAAAAGAACCGGGATGAAGAGGGACAGGAGCAGACGAAGGAATTGTCCATGGTTCGGCTGATTGGCCTTACGATTCTTGGGGTTGTCATGATTGTGGCAGGCAGTAATTTTGCTGTGGAGGGCGCCAGCAATATCGCTGCGGCGTTAGGTATCAGTGAGCGGTTTATTGGTCTGACCATCGTAGCCTTTGGCACATCGCTACCGGAACTGGTAACCAGCGTGTCTGCGGCAAGAAAGGGCAATGCGGATATTGCCATCGGTAATATAGTGGGAAGCAATATCTTCAATATTCTGTTCATCATAGGAACCACGGCGTTGATTACACCGGTGATTTTCGTGCGGAGTTTTGTGGTTGACACCTTGATTGCTGCCGCGTGCGGACTGCTACTTTTCGTGGGTGTTGTAAAGAACCGGGAGTTAAAACGACCCATCGGTATCGTGATGCTTTTATGCTATGTGGCATATTTTGTCTACTTATTATAGATTTCCTAGCGGTTGTTTTTGCCTTTTTTGTATGCTATATTTTATATGGGTTATTTTGCGTCAGAGGGATGTAAGATGCCATGAGAACTTGCAGATAGGATTGAGGGAAGAATCATGAGTGCAGCAGATCATACAGAAAAGGTGCTGCGTGATATTCATGTGCTGTTTTCTAAGGCAGAACCATACAATGGCAGCAAGAAGGATGTCATCGTCGATAAGAACGAGATGATGGAACTGCTGAAGGAACTGAATACATGTATGTATGACATGATGGATGAGCATGAATTATCGCAGAGCAAAAAAGACAAGGCAAATCGTGAAATGCAGAAGCAGGGCGATGACATTATTTTTGCCGCGTCCCGGAAAGCGGAGGATATTTATGCCGCATCCATTATGTATACAGACAATGCGTTGAACAGCATTCAGGAGATTATGGACAATGTCAATGAGTCGCTGGAGAAGATCTATGACGATGCCAGAAAGAAGATGGCGGACCAGAAGACTACGATCAAAGACAATCAACTGGAACTCAAATCCCAGTTAGGAGATCTGATTGACACGCAAAAGTATCTGCACCTGATTGAAGATGAGAATCGCCGTCTGCAATTGGAAAAAGAAAAGGGTACGCCGGTGCCGGCCGATGCGCCTTCGTATGCCGGTATCCAACCGGAGATTCGCATCAACAAAGATTATTTTATTCAGAATGGGATTCCGCTGGAGGGGGAAGATGACGATTCTCTGACACAGCAGGAACTGACGGAGAAGGATGCGGAAGAACTGACGGAGGAGATGTCCGAGGATTTGGATAAGGAGTATTTCCAATGGAAAGAATCCGAAGGAAAGACCGATACAGACAAACCGGCGGAGACCAAAAAAGGTTTTTCTCTCTTCGGACGAAAATAGCCAATACATCAGAATGAAATCGCAGCAGCGTTTTTATAGAGCATAAAGGAGGAATCATATGAAACTATACGAACAGGGAGTATATTTGCTTGGCGGCACGCAGATTGTGGAGGACACAGCAGATGCTCCGGCAAAGATCAAACAGCAGACAGGTCAGGAGATTACCAAGGCAGAGGCTGCCCAGAATACCATTGCTTACGGGATTCTGAAAGCCCATAACGTGTCAGGCAACATGGAGCATCTCCAGATCAAGTTTGATAAATTAACCTCTCATGATATTACTTATGTAGGAATCATCCAGACGGCGAGAGCATCCGGTCTGGAGAAGTTTCCGATCCCCTATGTGCTGACGAACTGCCACAACAGTCTTTGTGCTGTAGGCGGTACGATCAATGAGGATGACCACATGTTTGGTCTCAGTTGTGCAAAGAAATACGGCGGAATCTATGTTCCGCCACATCAGGCGGTTATTCACCAGTTTGCCAGAGAGATGCTGGCAGGCGGCGGGAAGATGATTCTTGGTTCGGATTCCCATACACGTTACGGTGCATTGGGTACCATGGCCATGGGCGAAGGTGGACCGGAACTGGTGAAACAGCTGTTGAATAAGACTTACGATATTGCGATGCCGGGCGTTATTGGCGTATACATGACCGGCAAGCCGCAAAAGGGTGTGGGTCCGCAGGATATTGCTCTTGCCATCATTGGTGAAGTGTTTGACCGTGGATATGTGAAGAATAAAGTCATGGAATTTGTGGGCCCCGGTATCGAGAATCTCAGTGTTGATTTCCGCATCGGTGTAGATGTTATGACCACAGAGACCACATGTCTTTCCTCTATTTGGAAGACGGATGATCAGGTGCGTGAGTTTTATGAGATTCATGGCAGAACCGAAGATTTTGCAGAATTGGCACCGAAGGATGTGGCATATTATGACGGCATGATTGAGATTGATTTAAGTGAAATCAAGCCGATGATTGCTATGCCGTTCCATCCCAGCAATACATATACCATTGAAGAATTGAATGCCAACCTGATGGATATTCTGGAAGATTGCGAGAAGAGGGCAAAGGTCAGTCTGGACGGACAAGTTGATTTTACCCTTAAGGATAAGGTACGAAACGGCAGACTTTATGTGGATCAGGGTATTATCGCCGGATGTGCAGGCGGCGGCTATGAGAACATTACGGATGCAGCAGATATTTTGCGGGGCGCATCCATTGGACCGGATGAATTTACACTCAGCGTGTATCCGGCCAGCACACCGATCTATATGCAGCTTGTGAAAAATGGCTGTGTTGCAGATCTGATGGAGACAGGTGCGATTGTTAAGACAGCATTCTGCGGACCGTGTTTCGGTGCCGGGGATACGCCGAGCAATAATGGATTTTCCATTCGTCACTCCACCAGAAACTTCCCGAACCGCGAGGGTTCTAAGTTGCAGAACGGTCAGATTTCTTCTGTTGCATTGATGGATGCCCGTTCTATCGCAGCCACAGCAGCGAACAAGGGCTATCTGACGGCAGCCACAGATGTGGATGTGAACTTTACAAAACCGAAATATTATTTTGATAAAAATATTTATGCCAACCGTGTTTTTGACAGCAAGGGTGTGGCAGATTCCAACGAGGAGATCAAGTTTGGCCCGAACATCAAGGACTGGCCGGCAATGAGTGCTCTTCCGGAGAATCTGGTATTGAAGGTGGTATCAGAGATTCATGATCCGGTAACAACTACCGATGAGTTGATTCCGTCCGGAGAGACTTCGTCTTACCGCTCCAATCCGCTGGGTCTGGCAGAGTTTACACTTTCCAGAAAAGATCCGGAATATGTGGGACGTGCCAAGGAGATCCAAAAGGCGCAGAAAGCATTGGAAGCAGGCGAGTGTGCCGGTGAGGCTGTTCCGGAATTAAAGGAGATTATGCATACCATCAAGAAGGATTTCCCGGAGGTCAACCACGATAACTTTGGCGTGGGAAGCACCATTTTTGCGGTGAAGCCGGGAGACGGTTCCGCAAGAGAGCAAGCAGCGTCCTGTCAGAAAGTGCTGGGCGGCTGGGCCAATATTGCCAATGAGTATGCCACCAAGCGTTATCGCTCCAACCTGATCAACTGGGGTATGCTCCCATTTTTGATTCCGGAAGGTGAGTTGCCATTTGCCAATGGAGATTATCTGTTTGTGCCGGCAATCCGCAAGGCAATCCAAGAGAAAGCGCAGACGATACAGGCATATGTGGTAAAAGACGGTGCGTTGCAAGGTTTTGAATTGAAACTTGGCGAATTGACGGACGACGAGAGAGATATCATCCTAAAAGGATGTCTGATTAATTATTACAGAGGATAGCAGGAGGTACTATGGACCAACAGAAGCAGCCGGATAACGGCAGCGGAAAAGACCGATTCAAACGGATGATGACCACGGCGGCTGTTGTCATCTTTACAGCGTGCTGTATCATTTTGTTTTACTTTAGCGTAGAGCGTTATGAGGGGCTTGGCGAAGGCTGGGATACCTTTGTGGGCATCTGGCAGCCGATCATAATAGGTATGATATTGGCATTCCTGATGAATCCGATTATGGCATTTTTTGAAAAGCGGATGTTGCCCTTTTTCACAAAGCGATGTAAGACACCGGAAAAAGCGAAAAAGACCACACGTATGATAACGACGCTGATTGCGCTTTTGATTGTAATCGGTATCATTATCCTGATTTTTGTGGCAATCATTCCGGAATTGTTCGATACCATCCATTTTCTGGTAACACATATTGAGGGACAGATCGATGCCATTTTGGATTGGGCTAATGATATCACCGGTGGGCGCTATGAGAAAAATATCATGAAAGCCAAAGGCAGTGCGCTGGATACAGCGATGTCAAATGCGCTGGCGTGGGTTGAGAATTTTATTGATATCAGCACGCAGGAGGTGGCATCTCTTCTAGCGACCAGTGTGATTGGAATCGGCAAATTCTTCGTCAATGTACTGATTGGTATTATCGTGTCTGTTTATATTTTATGTAGCAAGGAAACATTCAAAGGACAGGCAAAAAAGATTTTATATGGTGTATTTCGTGCGGATCATGCCAATGTGATTTTAGAGATTGCTAGAAAGACACGTGATATCTTCTATGGTTTTCTCATTGGGAAACTGATTGATTCCATCATCATCGGGATTATCTGTTATGTATGTATGATGATCTTCCATATGCCGTATCCGCTTTTGGTATCTATTATTATCGGTGCCACCAACATCATTCCGGTGTTCGGTCCATACATCGGTGCGGTGCCGACGGTCATCATCATCTTCCTGACGGAACCGATGCAGGGTATTTATTTCCTGATCTTTGTTATTGTATTGCAACAGATTGACGGCAATATCATCGGACCGAAGATTCTGGGCGATTCCACTGGACTGTCCTCGTTCTGGGTGGTGGTGGCCATTGTGGTGGGCGGCGGATTGTTCGGTTTTGCCGGAATGCTGCTGGGCGTTCCTACCATGGCGCTGATTTACTATCTGATTGGACGATTTTCGCGGTATTTACTGCGCAAACGGGAACTGCCGGAGGATACGGAGGAATATATTAACCTAGAGCGTATTGATCCAAAGTCCCATGTTGTGGTGGAACATACGGAAGAGTATATGGAACAGACCCATGTGAATATTTTCCACAAAAAAGAAAAGGCCACAGGGGAACAACCGGATACAAAGAATCCAAATTCATAAGGAATGATAAAAGGGCGGAGAAATCGATTTTTCTCCGTCCTTTGTGGTATTATTTTCTGCTCTTTTTCGAGGGAATATTTTTTGACATGTCATGGGCCCTATGTTACACTAAAACTGTATATTTATGTCTTCAGATAAGAGGTTGTTACGATACATTCCGAGGTAAAAAAATTGGATAAAAACGAATATAAGACAAGATATGATGAAATCAAACAACTGATAAAACAAGGACGTACACAAGAGGCGCTGGACATTGTGGAAAGTACGAATTGGCGCAAGGTGCACAATGTCAATGCCCTGGTAAAAGCAAGTGAAGTATGCGAAGAGGCCGGACGTCTGGAAGAGGCAAGAGAATTGCTGTATATGGCACACGATCGGTCACCGATTGGCAGGATGATTATCTATCATCTGGCAATTTTGTGTGTGAAATTGGGCGATCTGGATGAGGCAAAGGAATATTACGATGAATTTGTGGAGATTGCACCCCATGATAGTCTGAAATATATCATCAAGTATCAGATCAACAAAGCGAAAGGTGCAGATTATACGACACTGATTGGTATCCTGGAGGAATTAAAAGAACATGACTTCCTCGAGGAATGGGCATATGAACTGGCTTATTTATACCACAAGACCATGCAGATTGATAAGTGCATTGACCTGTGTGATGAGATCATTCTCTGGTTTGGCGACGGCCCTTATGTGGAGCGGGCACTGGAGATGAAGATGATCTACCAGCCGCTGGATAAATTACAGGAGGATAAGTACCGTCAGTTCCAGCAGAAGCGTGATGGGGTTACGGAGATTCGTGCCAATGAGATTCTGCATTCAGGCGAGATTGTGCCGGAGACGATTACGATTCCGCAGATTGAATTACCGTCGGAGCGATTCAATACCATTAATCTCCAGGCGGAGATCAAAAAGAACATCGATGAGATTATGCGTGCCACGGAGGCAGAAGCAGTCTCTGAGAATATGGAAAATATCAAGACACTGGTGGAAGAGATTCCATATTTGCAGGTCAATGAACAGAGCGAAGAGATTGCGCTGGAGCAGCAGCAGGCAAGCGAACAGTTGGATGCATCCCTGAAGGATAGCTTCCAGGAGTATCTGGCAGAAGAATATGACGGACAGATCAGTATGCTGGTTCCGGAGCAAAAAGAGGTTGAAGAACAAGTTGTGGGTCAGATGACCATTGAAGATGTCATGGAAGAGTGGGAAAAGACCCGCCGTGCAGCAGAAGCAGCGTTGCAGGAAGCACAGCAGCATAAGTTGGAGTCTGTCCGGAATATTGCGCTGAAAGAGGCATCTCAGATTATGGATCGTCTGGAGGAGGCAATGCCGAAGTTAGACGCGGGGGCAACACCGACAGATCTGCTGAAAGAAGCCTATATGACAAAGGTGGAAGAATCGCCGGCACATACCGCGGAGGATTCCATGGTGGATGGGACGGAGCAGAATGGTTTCCGGATTCCAAAGATTGCGCCGGAAGGCGATATGATGGGAATAGGTCTGGAGATTCCGGTTGTAGATCCGTCAGAAGCACATATTATTCAAGGGGAAAAGAGTTCTGATCTTCCGGTGATTACCAGACCGGGAGAATTACAAGACACCAAAGAATGGCAGCCGCCAGTTCTAGAAGAGACCGATAGTAAGACTCCGGTTTCCCGGGAAGAGCAGCGGCCAGAAACGGAATCAAATTTGGAGGAAGTGACTGACGTGGATTATAAAGAAGCAAGCAGAATTGTGGCAGATGTAAACAATATGCTGCAAAGAGAGATTGATCGCATCATGGAAGATGAGCAGGC
>CAMAKU010000080.1 GCA_945836255.1 uncultured Roseburia sp.
AGCATTATTGTATGGTCTCAGTTTTGAGGGCATGATCGCGTGGATCATCGCGGGACTTCCGTGGGATTTCATACATGGTGTCAGTAATTTCATATGTGGATTACTGATTATGCCGATTGTATCAATCCTGCGACGTCTGGAGAGAAGTCCGGAGCGTATTTAAACCATTTTTATTACAAAAATAAACCCCTTCCATGAGGGCTTCCCAATGGGAATGACCAACGTGGAAGGGGTTTTCTATTTTAGATTATTAGGTTAAAGAAATTATAACTGCGGACCTGCAGAAACAAGTGCCTTACCGGCATCGTTGCCTTCATACTTCGCAAAGTTCTTGATGAATCTGCCAGCCAGATCCTTTGCCTTGTCTTCCCACTCAGAAGCATCTGCATAGGTGTCACGTGGGTCAAGGATCGCAGGATCAACACCAGGAAGTTCTGTCGGAACCTCGAAATCAAAGTAAGGAATCTTCTTGGTCGGTGCGTTCTTGATATCACCATTTAAGATGGCATCGATGATACCACGGGTATCTTTGATAGAGATACGCTTGCCGGTTCCGTTCCATCCGGTGTTTACAAGGTATGCCTTTGCGCCACTCTTTTCCATCTTCTTAACCAGTTCTTCTGCATACTTGGTTGGATGCAACTCTAAGAATGCCTGTCCAAAGCAAGCAGAGAAGGTAGGTGTGGGCTCGGTAATACCGCGCTCTGTACCTGCAAGTTTTGCAGTAAATCCTGACAGGAAGTAGTACTGTGTCTGCTCCGGTGTCAGAATGGATACTGGCGGCAGTACGCCAAATGCATCTGCAGAAAGGAAGATGACATTCTTTGCTGCAGGAGCAGAAGATACCGGACGTACGATATTCTCGATATGGTTAATCGGGTAAGAAACACGTGTGTTCTCTGTTACACTCTTGTCATCGAAATCGATCTTGCCGTCTGCATCCAGTGTTACGTTCTCAAGAAGAGCGTCGCGCTTGATGGCATTGTAGATATCCGGCTCAGAATCTTTGTCAAGGTTGATTACCTTTGCATAACATCCGCCTTCGAAGTTGAATACGCCGTTGTCATCCCAACCATGCTCATCATCGCCGATCAGCAGACGCTTCGGATCTGTAGAAAGTGTTGTCTTACCTGTTCCGGAAAGACCGAAGAAGATAGCGGTGTTCTCGCCGTTCATGTCGGTATTGGCAGAGCAGTGCATAGATGCGATACCCTTAAGTGGGAGATAGTAGTTCATCATAGAGAACATACCCTTTTTCATCTCGCCGCCGTACCATGTGTTGATAATAACCTGCTCGCGGCTTGTGATGTTGAATGCCACACAAGTCTCAGAGTTCAGACCAAGTTCTTTGTAGTTGTCCACCTTGGCCTTGGAAGCATTGTATACAACGAAGTCAGGCTCGAAGTCCTTTAACTCCTCTGCGGTAGGCTGGATGAACATATTGGTAACAAAGTGAGCCTGCCAAGCAACTTCCATGATGAAACGGATTGCCATACGGGTATCTTTGTTGGCACCGCAGAAAGCATCAACAACGAATAATCTCTTGTTGCAAAGTTCTTTCTTAGCGATGTCCTTGACGACATCCCAAGTCTTCTCATCCATCGGATGGTTGTCGTTCTTGTACTCATCGGTAGTCCACCATACGGTATCCTTAGAGTTCTCATCAACAACGATATATTTGTCTTTCGGAGAACGTCCTGTGTAGACACCTGTCATTACGTTGACAGCACCAAGTTCACTGACCTGGCCCTTTTCGTAACCTTCCAATTCCGGCTTTGTCTCTTCTTTGAATAACTCATCATAAGAAGGGTTGTGAACGATTTCTGTGGTTCCGGAAATACCATACTTACTTAAATTGATTTCTGCCATTTCTTTTAACCTCTTTTCTTTGATTTGATAAATGGTAACCCGCCTGTATTAGGCGAAGGGGTAGTGAAGATTGTTAAAAAATAAACATTTCAAAATACCCTCATCATATTATACAATAAAACCACATAAAATCAAGCAAAAAAGCCAAATTATACAATCCAAACCATGGAATATTCTGTCTATGAATTACAGAGCGATTGTGTTACACTGTGGGAGAAAGGAAAATCATGGAAATGATTTAGAAATACACATTATAAAAGAGAGGTGTCTTTATGACAAACATAGAACCAAAAGGAACGCAGCAAACCCGGAATAATGGAAAAAAGAAAAAGAAACGCTTATCGTATAAGAAACGTATCACCATTATTGTGGTGGCACTTCTGGTGGCAATTCTGGCGCTGGTCTGCTATTTATTTTTCATGGGACGGGGTGGTGATGACAAGACAAAGCGTATGTTGGATGGCTATACGACCATCGCCTTCTTTGGCGTGGACAACCGTTCCAATGGTGATTACGATGCCGGCAACAGTGACAGTGTCATGTTGTGCAACATCAATAATGAGACAAAGGAAGTAGAGATTATCTCGGTGTACCGGGATACGCTTATGGATGTGGACGGGGATCAGACGTTCCGCAAGTGTAATTATGCATACAACCACGGCGGTGTGGACAATTCCATCGCGATGCTGAACCGCAATCTGGATCTGGAGATCGAAGATTATGTGGCAGTGGATTTTATGGCATTGGTGAGCGCGGTGGATGCGCTGGATGGTGTGGATGTGGAACTCAGTGATGCTGAGGTGGAGGCCATGAACGGCGGTTATATCGGCGAGGTTGCTGCTATCACGGGTAAAGAGGCAATCCCGGTTTCTGCCGGTATGCAGCATCTGGATGGCGTTCAGGCAACGGCTTACTGCCGGATTCGTTCCACGAGAGGTGATGATTTTGTCCGTGCGTCTCGTCAGCGAACCGTCTTAACACAGATCATTGCCAAGGCCAAGGAAGCCAGTGTGCCGCAATTGGCATCCCTGATTACAGGTGTATTCCCTTATATTAAGACCAGCCTCAGTGCGGATCAATTGGTATATCTGGCAACCCATATGAAGAGTTACAATCTGGGCGAGACCAAGGGCTTCCCCTTTGACAAGTGTACGGAGAATTTGGGAAACACCATAGGCGATGCAGTGGTTCCGTGCAGCCTGGAGAGCAATGTGATCGCATTACATGCCGAACTATACGATGATGTCACCTATGAGGCATCGGAGGAAGTCAAGAGCATTTCGGATGCCATGATTGATTGCACGGGATGCGATGAGAATGATGCGGTGGCCATGGAATGGTAGAGAATTCATATCGCTTTTTTGAAAATAAAGATTGTAAGTATTATCCATGTCATCAGGGTATACAGGAGATGAATTGTCTGTTCTGTTATTGCCCGATGTATCATATGGAGCATTGCCCGGGGAATCCGACGTATTCGGAGTACCATGGGAAGACAATTAAGGTGTGTACCGCCTGCACCTTTCCCCATCAGGCGGATCATTACGACAGGATCATGGAGATTCTAAGAGAAGAGGTATAATGGGAGGCAATTCATATGCTGGTAAAGGTACTTGTTTGTTTTTTTGCAGGAATGGGAGCGGGACTGGGCACCGGGTTTGCCGGAATGAGTGCTGCGGCGGTGATTAGTCCGATGCTCATTACTTTTTTGGGGATGCCGGCGTATGAGGCGGTGGGAATCGCACTGGCCAGTGACGTGCTTGCCAGCGCCGTGAGCGCGTACACTTACGGTAAGAATAAGAATCTCGACATCAAAAACGGTCTGGTTATGATGGTGACGGTCTTGCTGTTTACCTTGTTCGGCAGTTGGGTGGCAAGTCGTGTGCCGAATGCCACCATGGGCAGTTTCTCTGTGTTCATGACATTTTTCCTGGGTATTAAATTTATCGTCAAACCGGTTATGACGACCAAAGAGACCATGGAAGCGGTGGATGGGAAAAAGCGTTTTATTCAATCGGTGGTCTGCGGTATGCTGGTGGGCTTTATCTGTGGTTTTGTTGGCGCCGGAGGCGGCATGATGATGCTTCTGGTTTTGACCAGTTTTTTGGGATATGAATTGAAGACAGCCGTAGGCACCAGCGTGTTTATCATGGCCTTTACGGCATTTACCGGGGCGGCAAGTCATTTCGTCATCGGCGGTAAACCGGATTTGATCTGTCTGGCACTGTGCGTTCTTTTTACACTTTTGTGGGCGAGAATCGCCGCCAAATTTGCCAATAAGGCCAGTGCAATCACTTTGAATCGCGCTACCGGCTGTGTGCTGGCCGGGCTGGGGGCGGTTATCATGATTGTAAATTATCTTTCCTAGGAATGGGATACACCAAATGACGGAATCTGCGTATCGTAATAAGACAGAATAATTAGGTATGTTCTTCATGGAAAAAAATTTGGTGTTGTCTTTGGAGACCCATCTGTTCTTTGCGCGAATCATGAAAGAGCATGGTCTCTTTTTGGAAGCAGGATTTCCCTGTGCAGATACCACATGGATCAAGAAGGCAGATTGGTTTCGGCAGGAATTTGAAGCGTTGCTGCGGGATACGGTAGAATTGAGTCAATGCAGGGTCTGCGCAGATATTTTACGTTCAGAGGAACTGGTGACGGAGTTCACCCTTCCGGCAGAGCGTCAGACCGAGCGACTGAGTGGCGTGGCAATCGACAGTTCCATCACTCGGCGTCAGATGAATCTGCGGGCCTCCTGCCGCAGACGGGATGACAAAAATGTTGTCCGGGCGATTCTGGAATTGAATCAGCGGGCTTTGAAATTATTGAATGATTTTATTGCCTTCAAGGAAAGCATTCTGACTCAGGTTTCGGCTGGACGGATCTTTACGTTTAACTATCCGCTTTTGATCGAACATATATTAAGAGAAGCAAAACTGTATCGGGCGACGATTCAGGAACTGATGGGAAATCGGGAACTGTCTCACAAGGAGTTGGGCAAGACGGAGGCGTTCTGGAATCAGATTATGATGGAGCATGCGCTGTTTATCCGAGGGCTGCTTGACCCGACCCAGGAGCGCCTGATTGAGACGGCAGATCAGTATGCGCAAGAATATAAACGCTTGCTGGAACGGGCGAACCGACAGGAGGATAAGGCACTGCAACTGACCAATGCATCCCTGCAAGAGACATTGCGTTACCGCGATTTTAAGGCGGCAGGAGCACAGGGGATTCTGGATCACAGTATCGAATCTATTATCTTGCCATTGCTGGCGGATCATGTACTCCGGGAGGCAAATCATTACATTCGTTTGCTTTCCTGAGGGAGAAATTACCAATGATAGAAAAACAGTATGAAACGCCATGCGGAACGATTCACTATTGGACCAATGAAGTGATGGATGAAGCACAGACGACCCTTGTATTTTTGCCGGGATTGACGGCAGATCACAGATTGTTCGATCCGCAGATCGAATATTTTCAAGACAAATATAATGTCTTTGTGTGGGATGCACCGGCGCATGCTGCTTCGTGGCCTTTTACCTTTACCTTCACGCTGATGGATAAGGCAAAGTGGCTGGATGAGATTCTGGAGAAAGAGGGGATCCATAAGCCCATTGTTATTGGTCAGTCCATGGGCGGTTATGTGGGGCAGGCATATATGGAGCAATTTCCCGGCAAATTAAAGGGCTTTGTGTCTATCGATTCTGCGCCGCTGCAAAAACAATATGTCACCGACATGGAAATCTGGATGTTGAAGCATGTGGAACCAGTGTATCGTTATTACCCGTGGAAGCCGCTATTGAAAGCAGGATCGAACGGATGCGCGGAGACGAGTTACCATGAGCGAAAATGGGAAAATGTGGAAAAAGCATCTGCTATAAACTGGAGGTGCCGGAGGAAGATTATGAGAAGGTCAGAAAGAGAATCGAAGAGATGGAGGCGTGCAGAGAGCAATAAGAGAATCCTCTCCGATTATGGAGAGGATTTTTGTGGATTGATGTTATTTCGTTTTTGAATGTTATCAGATAAACAGGAGATAATAAAGAACTAGAATATGTATAATAACATTTAATAAAATTGACAAAAGTGGAAGAAAGGTTTAATATATTAAACATCAGAGGTGGAAAGATGAGTAAAAAATCAATTGTAATTATGCCTGATACACAAAAAGTATTGGAAGATATGGGTGAACAGATAAAAATGGCTAGATTACGTCGTAATCTTTCTACGGAATTAGTAGCAGAAAGGGCTGGAATCAGTAGAGCCACATTGTGGGCTGTAGAAAAGGGAACTCCTACGGTAGCAATAGGAACATATGCAGCGGTACTTCATGCATTAGGTGGTATGGATAAAGATTTGGGATTAGTAGCACGAGACGATGAGTTTGGAAGAAGATTACAGGATATGAATTTAGTGACTCCTAAGCGCGCGAAAAGAAAGTAGGTATTAGATGGATCATATAAATGAAATCTATGTATATGAGAATTGGAAATCTAATGAACCATCGTTAATAGGTACTTTGTTTGTAGGTGGCGGAAAAGGAAAACAAGTCGTATCCTTTGAATATGATGATGAGTGGTTAAATGATTTATCAAATAATGTAAGTTTGGATCCTGATTTAAGAATGTTTAAAGGACGCCAGTATGCACCAACAGGAAAGAATTTGTTTGGAGTGTTCGAGGATTCTTGCCCTGATAGATGGGGACGTCTGTTAATGAAAAGACGTGAAGCAATCATTGCAAAAAAGGAAGAGAGAAAGCCAAGAACTTTGTCAGAAGTAGATTTTTTGATAGGTGTTTATGATGAAACACGAATGGGCGGACTAAGGTTTTCTACGTCAAAGGGTGGAGCGTTTCTGTCTGATGATAAAGAACTTGCAACACCTCCATGGACTACTCTTCGCAAACTGGAATCAGCATCTCTTGCATTTGAGAAGAATGATGATGGAATGGAAGAAAAGTGGTTAAAGCAATTGGTTGCGCCAGGATCTTCGTTAGGTGGCGCCAGACCAAAAGCCTCGGTTTTAGCACCAGATGGTTCACTATGGATAGCGAAGTTTCCTTCCAAACATGATGATATAAATGTTGGTGCATGGGAGATGGTGGTTCATGATTTGGCGGTAATGTGCAATTTGAATGTTCCGGAAGCCAAACTAGAGAACTTCTCAAAAAATGGTAGCACATTTTTAATAAAAAGATTTGATCGAGAGGGTGATAAGAGAATTCATTTTGCATCTGCAATGAATCTTTTAGGGAAGACGGATGGAGCAAATGCAACAGAAGGTTCTAGCTACATGGAAATTGCTTCTATTATAACTGCTTATAGCGCTACTCCTCAAAAGGACTTAGTTGAATTGTGGAGAAGAATTGTATTTAATATGGCAGTTTCAAATACAGATGATCATTTGAGAAATCATGGGTTTATCCTAGTGAAAGATGGTTGGAGCCTGTCTCCTTTATATGATGTGAATCCCAATATTTATGGAGATACACTTTCGCTTAATGTGGATTCAAATAGTAATTTGATTAATTTCAATTTAGTATTATCTGTAGCAAAAACATATGGATTGTCAGAAACACAGGCATTAGAAGAATTGAAGGCAATAAAGAATGTTGTAGAAAATAACTGGAGAAGACTGGCACAACAATATGGGATTAGTAGAGGCGAAATTGAAAGTATGGCTCCTGCGTTTGATATGAGATATAAGGAATAAGTAAATAATATGATTCAGGGGTAAAAGATATATAAATAAGGGAGATTTTAGTTAGAGGAATATTTGAGTGAGAGGATTATTTGATCATCAAACATGCGATGTCCCAAAGGAACAGCGCGAAGCCATGGCTCGATCCTATGGCGAGCAGGGCACAAAAGAATTAATGAAAGCAGATTACAAACATCGAGGTAAACTTGCAATTACGTTTGGCGTGATAGCGATACTGACCATGGTTATTTTGCCACCTGTAGGAATAGGATTTGCAATTGCCATGATTGTTGTGCTGACACGTTCCAGCAAATCGCGTGTCGCGACAGGAACAGATGCTGAGACTTTATATCGTGTAAATTTTTTGCAGCCGGCCCTGTTACGAGTATTTGGAGAAAAGCATACTTTCATGCCAGAACGCTATTTAAATGATGAGGATGTCTTTGCGGCTATGCCAGACACTAAGGGTCTTACCGCATCAAGTGCCATTGCTGGTGACAGTCTTTTGTCTTTTTATCATGGGGCTTTGCCGATTACATTTTCTCATGTGACCTGCAAAAAATATGCCGGAAAAGATGACGATGGAGATGCAAAGTACGAAAACGTCTGGGATGGTCAGGTGTTCGAAACACGATATAAAACCCGTATTAATGGAAGTGTGCGAATCGTTCCAACATCAAAATTCTTGGGACATGAGCACGCGGGTAAATACAAAAAGATTGACAAATCCAGAGAGGTTAAAGTCGAAACTGACAACATTTTCTTCAATGAACACTTTGATGTTTATGCGTCTAATCAGCAGGATGCACTTTTTGTATTAAATCCAATCGTTATAAACTTTTTATCGGACAACTGTAATCTTGGCATTAGTCAGACGATGTATGTTAATTCACGTTGTCTGATTATCGGTCAGGAGGGAGTTAGTTACGGTGATCTTTTCGATACAC
>CAMAKU010000081.1 GCA_945836255.1 uncultured Roseburia sp.
CTTCGCATTCTGCTCAAAATGGAAAATCATCCAGATAAAAATGCATCACAATCCTGCCCTGTTCTCTTTTCGTTTCCGGGACAGCACCACCAGCCCCGCCGCCAGCAACACGGCTTTCAGAATATTGTTACTAATCATCATAATCCAGACAGAGGTAATTCCCAGCCCCAGAATATGCACACAGATATAGGAGCCTACAATACGCACGCCCCACATGCTGATGAGTTCCACCACCAGCGGATAGCGTGTTTGTCCCATGCCATTATAGATTCCTTCCATAACTGCGGATGTCCCGAAGACCGGTTCCGTAAAGGCCACCATGCGCAGGAGTTTCGTACCGATGGCAATCACCCGGGCATCCTGCGTAAACAGACACATCATAAATTCTGCGCCCACAAAAAGAAGCAGCCCCGACAGACACATCAAAGCAAAAATGACGCCAATGGCGATTACTTTTACATCCCGCTCTTTTTTTCGATCCCCCTCACCAATAGCATTACCAATCAGGGTCGCTGTGGCTGCCATCATGCCATAGCCCGGAATATAAAAGATTTCTTCCGCCGTAATTGCAATGGCATGTGCCGCATAAATAATCGTGGACATGGCAGACACAAAACTGGTAAAGATGACGTGTCCAAAACAAGAAGCCATTCTGGTGAGTACAATGGGAACTGCAATAGTCATAATGCTTCCAAACACGCGCTTCGCGTCGTTTCTTGTGGCTGGCGATACCTGCGTGTCGCCACCCCTGAGGATGCGATTGCGCCCAAAGACGATGGTCATCAGCACACCACCCAAGGTATAGGAGATTGCCGTGGCCATACCTGCCCCAACGGCTCCCTGCCCCAGCAGATAGATAAAGGTATAATTGAGCGCAATATTTAAGACATTAATCCACACATTAACATACATGGGGGTCTTGGTATCCCCGGTGGCACGCACGGCAGCACCAAAGATAATCGTAGCCGCACGAAAAACCATAGGCAGATTGATATAGATAAAATAGCGGGTGGCATCTGCGTGGATGCCTTCTTCCGCGCCCATCCACACGGGAACATACCGGGCGATGCCAAGGGTTACCCCCATGAGAACCAGACCCACAATCAACGTAACAATCACAGCCAGACGGGCTGCGGTTTTGATCTTTAAGGAGTCCTTTTCACCGATGGCACGGGCAATATAGGACAAAAAGCCTACGCCCAGCGCACCCATCACACTCTGGATCAGCCAGGTATACGTGGAACTTAAGGAGACCGTTGCGGTGGCCGTAGCCCCCAGATGCCCCACCATAGCCGTATCCACATACTGTAAGATGGTCTCCAGCAGGTTTTCCAAAATGGTGGGCCACGCCAGCGTCAAAAGTGCTGCGAACATCTTCGGGTCCGGTCGTCGCCCCACCTGCGTCTGTTGTCTGTACTTCGTTTCTATCTTCATGATTGATTCAATCCCTTGAATTCTCTTTATTATTTGCCGCTAACGCGTCAGCAACCAGGCCAATACATACAACAGGAAAAGATGCGCCGGATAAAACACATAAAAGAAACCTTTCCGCTGTCGTCCCCGCCCTCCATTATAACATCGAATCAGCGCCACATCCACCAAAGCCACCAGTTCCAGCCAACTGCTCAAAAGCAACGCCACGCAGCCGTAGGTCATTCCCTGCACCCCGGAGCGACGATTGCCCAGATACATCAGCACAATTGCCAGAACTCCTACAGCGCCATAATCCGTATGCAAAACTTCTGCCGCCAGCATGCCTGCCACCACACACACAAGCGGTAGCAACACCCCTTCCACACGGGTGGTCTGACGCTGCCAAAGAACGTCCACACCCCAGATGGTGAGCAGACCGATGCAAAGCGTAAAAAACACATTTTGGCCATGACCTTCCAACAGTACACCATGAATCGCCAAGTCAAAGGGAATCTCCGAGAGCAAGGCAAAGGCAAATAGCCGGAGGGCATAGGTCCTTTTGGAATGTGTATAATGATATCCTTCCACCAGCAGAAAACAAAAAATAGGAAACGCCAGACGGCCAATCCCACGTAGCACCAGATACATCTGCTCACTGACACCCAGCCAAGGCCCTGCGATAACGGCAGCAAAATGGTCTACAAACATGGTAGCCAGTGCTATCCATTTTAACCCACTGCCTGTCAAGCCGGTTCTGCCACAATATCCTACTGTCCTTTCACAATGATTCTTCATGCTTCCTGTCCTTCCCATCCAGTGGAATCACCGCTGTTACTATTGCTCGGTCATCATGGGCGGTAAAATGAATATCCCACCGGTCGAAAGCAATCTTATAGATCTGTTCCGGGTGATTATGATACGCCGGACGGGGATCCTGGGCCAAAAATGCCAGCGCCGCCCTTCGCTTGTCTTCCGGCAACTGCTCCAACAATTCGTCAGGGAATTCCACCTGCAATGCATGGGCGCTGACTTCCCCTGCAAATCCCGAGGATGCCTGAGGATGCGCATCGGCATACGGCAGATACGGCTTGATATCGTACAGAGGTGTACCATCCATCATATCAATCCCGGCCACATAGATGATAGGCGCACCATCACTCTCCAAATCAATCCGCAAAAGTCGTACGCAGGAAAGTCCGATGGGATTGGGGCGAAAAGGAGAGCGCGTGGCAAAGACACCCATCCGTTTTTTGCCACCCAGACGCGGCGGTTTCACTGTGGCTGCCCAGTGATCCCGTTTGCTCTCTGAAAATTCCCACAAAAGCCAGAGGTGGGAGAACTCCTCCATCCCTCGCACGGCTTCCACCCGACGGTATTCCGGTTCCAATTCGATTCTGCCCACCAGTTCCTCCACAAGTCCACTCTGCCTGGGCAGTCCGAACTTCGTGGGAAAATCAGTATAAATATGTCCGATAATCTCCATTCCCATTCCTCATTGCTGCGGAAGGTCCTCCCTCTGCCGCAAACTACGTTCCGTTTTTGGCTCATCATAACCATTTACCAAAATTATGTCAAGATAACGACAAAGACGGACGGGAAACTTTCTCTCCCATCCGTCTATGTAAACTGTTTTTGTACCTATATTTTTTTATGGTGACCGTGGCTTTCCACCGATATGGATTACTCGGCCATGGCATTTTCTGCGGCAATTGCGTCACGCTTTGCCTGATTTTCTGCCTGGATCCGTGCAAGCGTATCCACATCCAGAGTATAATTTTTCATGGCAATAATGTTGCAAAGGAATCCGATGATCGGAAGTCCGAAGGACAAAATGATTGCCATCCAGAAAATACCGCTTGTCACCTCATCGCCCATCTGCGGCACGGTATTCACATAGCCCACGAAGGAAATGGCAACCGTGGCAATAGTAGCGCAGATAGAGGACATTCCTTTATCAAACAGAGAGTATACCCCTGCAATCACCGATGGCATAAAGTGACCGGAACGGTTCTCCTCGCCGTCCGTAACATCGGCGCGCATGGTGTTTGCCGCAACGGAAAGCAACATTCTGCCGGCAGTCATACCAACCGTACATACCACCCAGAGCATAAAGATCATAGAGCCGGTATCGCCAATCTGACGCATACCATCCGGTCCTAAGATGATACATACGATCATCTGAACGGCAGAGATAGCAATGGTCAGCCAAGAGAACCATACCGTACCCTTCTTAGAACCAATCTTGCCGATAACAATACCGCCTGCAAATGCGAAGATCAAACCGATGACCGATGCATAGTTGCCGGCGATCTGGGTTGCCGCATAAGATCCGATCAAAACGCCGGACAACATATTTAAAATCACGGACTGCGTAGCTGTGGTCTGGGCGAACTTATCAGTAGCACAGGTGACGATATAACGCTGCACATCCTTATTCTTGGACAACACTTCCCACATCTGTTTTAATCCAACTTTTTCCTGCTTCTGGCGATTGGAGATTGCGCTGGCTTCTTTCCAGACTTCTTCATTATCGGAACGCCAAATACCAATCATGGAAACAATACAACAGATCAAAGAAACCAGAATATAGAAATTCGTCATTTCTTTTAACATGGGCATATTGTACTGATTGTCATACTTAGGCAGAATGCTGAATACAACCACATTATTCAGCAGAATCGGCACGCCATAACTGAACATCGTAGAAATGAAACTCATCATGGGACGCTGCTTCGGATTGTTGGTCAGAACCGCAGCCATAACCGAACCTGCCACATTATTGACAGTGTAACCAATCACGTAAACAATATAAATCAAGACAAAGACCACCACACCGGCAATCCCTTTAAAATGATTTGCCCCTGCGCTGTACATCAGCCATACGGCCAAAGCCTCGATTGCCCATCCCACCAACAGGAAGGGACGACACTTACCGTACTTAGTTGGAAAACGCTCAAACACGTAGGCAATGGCAGTATCTGTGACCGCATCCAGAATACGCGTCAGCGTAATAATGATACCCACCACCGCCGTGGCAATACCATAACCTTCACTTCCGGCATAACTGGCATAAACCATACACATGTACATACAGATATTGTTACCTGCACAAGCCGGAGCCGTAATCAACTCCCACATCTTGGCATTGCGGTATTTGACACCGCCTTGTGCCCCTGCACTTACTTCTTTACTCATACATGACCTCCTCCAAATCAGTAACCTGGCACGCCCGCTTTCATGAGACGGACGGCTCATCTTTCATTAACTATACATTATCATTCGCTTGCTCATCTTGCATATAAAAAATAGTGCTATTATTATTTTTTTGTGTATTCTTTGCTAAAAATACGTTATACTCCATGTAAGAGATCAAAATCGGCCACATTGCTGTCAAAGGAGATTCTATGTACAACGAACAGAACTTTGCTTTTTTACAAAAAATGCTGGGTACCTGCTACCCTTTACATTTTTGGACCTACGATGCTCAGATGAATCTTTTGCCGGAACAGACGGAGGAAGATACCTTTATCGACCGTATCATCACCGCCAACGGCATGAAAGAGATGCTTTGTCAAGCCGCCCGCATGGAGCAGGCGACGCCGGTGGAATTGGTGGATGAAATCGGCATTGTAATCGGTGCCGTATTCTCTTTAGACGCTGCCGGCAATCCTGACCGCATCCTTTTACTGGGGCCATCATTTTGTAATGACCAGAGTTTCCGGCGCTTTCAGGAGGATCTGAACCGTCACGAACTGTCCATTGGCACAAGACGTCATATACTGGATTATTTCCGCAACGTCCCGATTCTCTCCATCGCGACTTTCCAACAATATCTTCTGATGATGCATCATTGTATCCGCAACGAAGTACTTGGGCTGGAAGCCATTCGTCACTCCGGAATCATATATGAACAGATGGCACGTCCCTACAAGACACTCAGCAGTACCCAGCAGGCATTCCGGGAAGAACTGGATCGGCAGACCGGCGACACTCTCACCAAGGAACATCTCAAGCAAGCCGCCTATCACCTCACCGACGAAGTTACTCGCGAACATGCAGGTGCCTCCGGTTTTGAACAGCAGATTGTGTCTGCGGTGGAGCAGGGAAATATCGGTCTGCTGTCCATGTTGAACGAGGGTGCCAAATTCTCCGACGGCATCCGCGCCCAACTGGACGATGACATACAACGCTACAAATACAGTTCTATTTCGTTGTTGACGCTTTGTAGCCGTGCTGCAATCCGCGGCGGTCTCTCCGCTCCAGTTTCCTATTCGCTGATGGACACCTACACACTAGCCATCGACCACTGTATGACGGTAGCCGACATTATGCATATCAACGACGTTATATTTACCGACTACGTCACGCGCGTCCATGCCGCCAATACCAATCCGCAGATCTCCTCTGCCATCCGTACCTGTGTGGATTATATCAATCTGCATATTCGGGAAAAGATTTCTGTGGAAGTGCTGGCAGATCTCACTGGATACAGCGAGTATTATCTGACGAAGAAATTTAAAAAAGAAATGGGAATCAGCCTGAACCAATACATCCAGCAGGAGAAACTCAATCTGGCAAAAACACTGCTTGACACAGAACAAATGACGATTACAGATATTGCAGAACTGCTGCACTTCTGCTCTCAGAGTTACTTCACGACGGCATTTACCAAGCAGTTCGGCATCAGTCCGTCACAATACCGGGAAAATCGATGACAGAGACGAGATACGCTCCCGCGAATCTCGCTCTGATCAGCGGTCGCCATAACAAAATAAGAGCAGTGCACTTACGCGCACTGCTCATCGAGAAGTTTGGCAAATTCTTCCTGTGGCAAAGGCTTGGAATAGTAATAGCCCTGAATGAAATCGCAGCCGGCTTCCCGCAAGAAGTCCACCTGTTCTTTTGTCTCGGCTCCCTCCGCCACGACCTTAGAGCCGATCAGATGTGTCATATCAATAATGGAACGAATCACCGCATCCGCCTTCTGCGATGTCCCAATCTTCCGGACAAAACCCATATCCATCTTTATAATATCGAAATCATAATCACGGATTGTGCTGAAGGAAGAATATCCGCTGCCAAAATCATCCAGATAGAATTTGACCCCAATATTCTTCATATCTAACAGCGCATTGCGATTATTGCTGGCCACCGTGGAATATGCAGTCTCCGTTACTTCAAAACGAGTGTAATCCATCGGCAAGGGTGTATTGGATACATCCATCAATACAGACGCCATCATATCCTTATCATAGAAATCCATCTGCGACATATTCATCGAAACCGGAACAACCGACTGTCCCTTTGCATGCCTGTCTTCCAGAAATGCCAGCACAGAACGTTCCACAAACAAATCCATCTGAGAAATACGCCCGCTCTCCTCCAACACCGGAACAAACACCGCCGGGGAAACCATCTCTCCGTTGGTACGCCGCCAGCGCACCAATGCTTCCGCAGAAGCAATCTTTCCTGTCATGGCATCGTAGACCGGCTGATAGTACACCTGAAATTCATTTCTTTCCAGAGCACTGCGCAACTCTCCCAGCGCTTCATTGCGTGCCATAAAAGAAATCCGCATCTCCTCATCAAACACCGCATACGGCTGCACATATTCATCTTCTATATAATCTTTTGCCATGCGGGCACGGTCACACATCTTTGCCACGCTACCGTAACGTTCCTCGTCCTTGATCAGGTAGATTCCACATACGCCATACACATCCAAGGAACGGTTATTGATAACCATGGTCTGATGAAGCAGCCGTTTAATCTCCTCATAATCGATGGTATTGGCATCCACCAAACAGACAAAATGATCGGCTTCAATACGACCAACAGCATACGGTTTCAGCGACGACTGCCGGATAATCTGGGAAACACCCCGCAATGCACGGTCACCGCCCTCCGTACCAAACAGATCATTGATTGCCTTGAAGCCCTTGATATTGATGTACATAATGGCAAACTGCTCTAACCGGCTCTCGTCATGCAGTATCTTGCGCACATTACGGATAAAACCACTGCGATTCAATTCTTCTGTCAACCAGTCCTGATCCAGAAGCGAAGTCACATCTTTTAAGGTTGCCAGAACAAGTCCCTGCTGGCGATTCAAATAGGAATAGTGGAACTTCTTCGTCAGACGTACATCATTCGCATATTCGAATCGAATCGTAAAGAAATAGTCATCTTTCTTTGCCAACTTGCGACGAAGATTCTCTACAGAACTGCGACGCAAAAACGTCTCGCTGTCATCTGCAACGATAAAATGATTGGTCAACGACAATCGCGCCTCATCATAATCATGTTCCTCCCCCGTCCAGTCCCACTCTGCATGCAACTGATCTAAATCAATGTAGATCGTATTCAAAGACAGATTGATCACACAGACATAATCATACTCCATGGTAATCAGGCGATGATCCACCTGCTCATGAATCAACTCCATGGCACGGCTTTCCGCGTTCCATAACTTGATATCTTCATCGTTCTCCCGGTCCATCTTCTCCATCCTCCCAAACGATTATTTTATCATGCTTACTTCATCCACATTCCTACGATGTCGAACTTATATTGTTTATATTGCTATCGGTTGTAACCCTTATCAAATATCAATGCTTGATGGTCAAGATTTAAAAAAAGTATGTTGTTGTCGGACATTTTTAAATTTAGCCCGCCTTTTTACAGATATATTGTAATACTATCACACAAATTCTACAAGAGATTCCGCAGTCATTATCCCACTTTTTTCTGGGATTCCGCAGAAAAAGGGCGTATACTACAAGTAGATTCTGTTCTGCGTTTTTTCGCAGAACCGCCATACAAAGACGGGTGCAACGCACCAGATCACAATTGATTCCGAGAAATTAGGCGTTTGCGAAACTTTTGCTGTGTTCCGGCAATGGTTTACGAAATAGGATTGTGATGCATTTTTATCTGACTGCTTTTCCTATCACAGAATGCAGCAATGCCAACCGATGGGATTTCCTTTTGTCTATCAAGTTTGTCTTCGTAAGGTTAGACAGATTGTACCCCACGGTTCGCCTAGATGCGGATGTGAATGCGTGCATTCGTGACTGCCTTCGTGAGCGTCTTTTTTGAT
>CAMAKU010000082.1 GCA_945836255.1 uncultured Roseburia sp.
GAAAAATCGGCACACTGAAATTGAAACCGATATATATGATTTTGTTTTTACTAAAAGACTTGCGGTAATATAAATGATTGGTGTGATTATATTTTGAGACTGCTTTAACTGAAATTGATGGAGCAGATTTCAGTGAAATTGGATACTTACCTTTTTCAAAGGTAATAAATTCCACCTCATAAATTGTATTTTAGTGCAAAATCCGTTATACTTAGAACGAGTGACTAGGTATAACGGATTTTTCGCGTGGTCGTTTCGTTTTTTGAGATGGTGTCGTTGTCCGTTGTCTTTGAGGAGGAATGATAAATGGAAGCATATAAACAGGAATTTATTGAATTTATGGTGGAGAGCGATGTGCTTAAGTTCGGTGATTTTACCCTGAAGAGCGGACGGAAATCTCCATTTTTTATGAACGCGGGAGCCTATGTGACGGGAACCCAGTTGATGCGCCTCGGAGAGTATTATGCGCAGGCCATCCACGAGACCTATGGTGATGATTTTGATGTGCTGTTTGGACCGGCCTATAAGGGGATTCCGCTGGCTGTGGTGACAGCAGTGGCGTACAGCCGGTTGTATGGCAGGGAGATTCGTTACTGCTCCAACCGCAAGGAAGTAAAAGATCATGGAGATACCGGTATTTTGCTTGGCAGTAAGATGAAAGACGGCGACCGCGTGGTTATGATTGAGGATGTGACCACTTCGGGGAAGTCCATGGAAGAGACGGTGCCCATTGTGCGCGCACAGGCAGATGTGACAATTGTGGGATTGATGGTCAGCCTGAATCGATGTGAAGTGGGGCTGTCCGGGGATCGCAGCAAATCAGCGCTGGATGAAGTGGCAGAGACCTATGGTTTTGCTACCAGTGCCATTGTATCCATGGAAGATGTGGTTTCTTATCTATATAATAAGCCGTGTCAGGGCAGAATATTGATAGATGATACAATGAAAGCATCTATCGACGCATATTATGAACAGTATGGAGTGCGATAGTAATTGGTGTTTCTATGAATAAGAATCCTACAGTCTGGTACAGAATCTGGTTTGTGCTGTACCTTTCTATCTTAATCTATTTTTTGTTTTTTGCGGAAGGTTTTCGGGAAAATGTCACCCAGACCTACCACTATAATTTGATACCATTTACAGAGATCCGACGTTATATTGTCTACCATAAACAGATTGGCATGACGCGGGTGCTCATCAATCTGCTGGGCAATATTGTAGCATTCATGCCCTTTGGGTATATTTTGCCGTGTATGGGCAAGCGGCCGCTATCGTTTTGGGCAGTGACGTTGTTGTCGCTGGATTTCAGCATCGCCGTGGAGCTGGTTCAACTATTTACCAGAGTCGGATGCTGTGATGTGGATGATGTGTTGCTAAATACTGTCGGTGGCATGTTGGGATATCTGTGCTATTGGTTGTGGAAAGGAAGACAGACAAATGAATCGAAGACGGAGAAGATATAGCGGACAAAAGAAGCCGGTATCCGTGCCATCTGTTGTGACGGCCGTGATGGGGGCTGTCTCTATTCTGGCATTTGCCGTCATCATTACACTGGCGACGGCTGCCGGTGGGAACAGTGCCAACGTAGTGGGAGGCATCAGCGTGCTTTTGTTTCTTGCTTCCGCCGTGGCAGTTGTATATGGATGGAAGCTACATCGCAACGATAACTTTGAACTGATTAGCCGGTGGCTGGGCGTCATCGTCCCGGCTGTGGCAACACTGAACTGGCTGGTCTTATATATGATTGGTATTCTGGTGGGATGATGGCAGGGCGGGATTGCCCGTTATTTGGATACATAGTTGCGGATACAGAACGTAATAGAGAGAGGTTGAGAATCAATGACGGAAAAGGAAGACTTACAGGAACTCTATCAGGAGCGTTACGACCTGATGAGAGAACGGGTGACAGAGATTGCGGCGGAGCCGGAACTACCGGCACCGTATGGGGCTTATTTTCTCGAGGTGGCCCAGTTCGTACAACAGATTTTTGACGTGTATGAGGTACTTGCCCGAGGAGAGGAAGGACGGACCCTGACGGAGTTACAGCAGCGTCATGATACTTTCTATGGCAGATTGGCAGAGGATGTATATGAGCACAGTTATCTGAATCCGGCGTATGCGGTGGCAGAATTGGGCGTGTCGCTGGGGGGCTATCTGAGCATGCTTTATGCGGATTTGCTGTCACTGGTGGCGGATGCGTATGAGCAGAGGTTAGACCTGCTTTGCATTTGGAGTGAATTGTTTGTGCAAATCTACGGTTTATTTGTGGAGGAGATGCAGGAGCAGCACGATCCGGACACATTTTCGGAAGAATCCTGCCGATGGATTGCATCTAATGTCAAGGATGTAATTTATTGGTTTTATCATGATTATAGTGAGGTCTTTGTACCGGAACCCATCGTGGCGATGATTGAGCCTCAGGAGAATCTGTTGTATCAGACGATTATGACGGCTGATCTGTCAGACAATCGCTATCTGTACCGGTTCGGTGCACCGATTGGTGAGAATGAACTGCGACTGGCGGATTATCTGCGTCGACTTCCGCAGGAGAAGATCGAGGCGATGGCACATACGTATACGGAGGGCTACCGCAAAGGGTTTGAGATCACGGGTAAGGATATTACAGCGAAGCGTACGGTGAAGATCGAGGCGCCCATGGGATTTGAGCGTGTGACGCGCGAGGCCATTCGTCAGTTTGAGCAGATGGGATTGCATGCGACAGTGGCACGGGAGGCGACAATCTCACTGAACGGACGCGGCAACGGAAAGCGGTCGTACTATTCCACCTCACCGAATCGTCAGTTTGATTATGACCATAAGGATGACCGGGCGTATTATTTTGACAAGTCATTTGTAGAACGACGCCTGGAAGTGTTGCGTGATACCTTAGAAAAGCACAAGGAAGCAGCGGCAGCCTACGGCGGCCCCGCCGTGGTAGAAGTCTTTGGGGAGCAGCCCTTTGAGCCGTTGAATAAGCCGGAGAACGCTGCCTACTCGGAAAAGCAGAATACCTTAAATGTCTATCATGCATCGGAATCCGGACGAATTACGAATCAGTATATCCCTGGTGATGAGTATAGTTTTACGATCATTTCCTATCCGTTGCCGGAGATTGGCAGTCAGTTTGAGGAGATTTTCCAGGCCACAGTAGAACTGAATACACTGGATTATGAGTTGTATCTGAAAGTGCAGCAGAAGATCATCGATGTGTTGGATCAGGGCTATGCCGTTCATGTGACGGGACGCGGTGACAATCATACAGATATTACCGTGCAGTTGCATCCTTTGGCAGATCCTTCCAAGGAGACGAACTTTGAAAACTGTGTAGCGGATGTGAATATTCCGGTGGGTGAGGTGTTTACTTCGCCGGTTCTGGAGGGCACCAATGGTTTGCTGCATGTGACGCAGGTGTATCTGTTTGGTCTGTGTTACCATGATCTGCAACTGACCTTTGCAGACGGGAAGGTAGTGGATTATACCTGCTCCAATTTTGCAACTCCCGAGGAGAATCGCAAATTTATCAAAGATAATGTCCTGCATCATCACGAGGTACTGCCCATGGGAGAGTTCGCCATTGGAACCAATACGGTGGCGTATCGGATGGCGCGTCAGTTTGATATCGCAGATAAATTACCGATTCTGATTGCGGAAAAGACAGGCCCGCATTTTGCGGTGGGAGACACCTGTTATTCCCATACAGAGGATATCCCGATGTACAATCAGAATGGCAAAGAGGTTGTGGCCCGGGACAACAGTTGTTCCCTGTTGCGAAAGACGGATCCATCCAAGGCATATTTTAACTGTCACACAGATATCACGATTCCGTACGATGAATTGGGGGATGTGATGGTACTCTGCGAGGACGGAAGACAACTTCCGATTATCCGGGAGGGCAGATTTGTAGTAGAAGGAACTGAGATTTTAAATGAAGCATTATAGAAAGAGAGGAATGTAATATGGCAAAAGTTGGTATTGTAATGGGAAGTGACTCTGATATGCCGGTGATGGCAAAAGCAGCAGAGATTCTGGATCAGTTAGGTGTGGATTATGAGATGACGATTATTTCGGCACACAGGGAGCCGGACGTATTTTTTGAATATGCTAAGGGCGCAGAGGCAAAAGGCTTTAAGGTGATTATCGCCGGGGCCGGTAAAGCAGCGCATCTTCCGGGCATGTGCGCAGCGTTATTCCCCATGCCGGTGATTGGTATTCCCATGAAGACATCGGACCTGGGTGGGGTGGATTCCCTCTATTCCATCGTGCAGATGCCCAGCGGTATTCCGGTGGCTACGGTAGCAATCAATGGCGGCGCTAACGCCGGGATTCTGGCGGCTAAGATTCTGGCGACCTCAGATGCGGCACTGTTGGAACGTCTGAAGACATACAGTGAGGAATTAAAAGAGCAGGTCGAGACGAAGGATGCCAAGTTGCAGGAGATTGGTTACAAGGCATATCTGGAGCAGTAAGCCGGTTACGCAGAATTCATGAAGGGTTTGTTCACAAGCATAATTGATAAGCACAACTAATAAATGATAGTAGTATTTATCAATAGAATTTCTAATACAGCAGTCTTATAATAAGACATAACGAATCAATTATTCACAGGAGGAATACAATGGATTACAAAAACGCAGGAGTGGACATCGAGGCAGGTTACGAATCAGTAAAATTGATGAAAAAATATGTGCAGGAGACCATGAGACCGGAAGTGCTGGGTGGTCTTGGGGGATTCTCCGGAGCATTTGATCTTAGTTCCATCAAGGATATGGAAGAACCGGTTCTCTTATCCGGTACGGATGGATGCGGTACCAAGGTGAAACTGGCATTTTTGATGGACAAGCATGATACCATCGGTATTGATGCCGTTGCCATGTGTGTCAATGACGTTGCATGTGCGGGCGGTGAGCCATTGTTCTTCCTTGATTATATTGCTTGTGGCAAGAACTATCCTGAGAAGATTGCTACCATCGTCAGCGGTGTAGCAGAGGGATGTAAGCAGTCCGGCTGTGCTTTGGTAGGTGGAGAGACAGCGGAGCATCCGGGATTGATGCCGGAGGATGAATATGATCTTGCCGGATTTGCCGTAGGGGTGGTGGATAAGAAGGATATCATCACCGGCGAAGATCTCAAGGACGGGGATGTGCTGATTGGTATGGCATCTTCCGGGGTACATTCCAATGGATTTTCTCTTGTGCGTAAGATCTTTGATATGACAAAGGAATCACTGGATACCTATTATGATGAACTTGGTATGACATTGGGCGAGGCACTTCTGGCACCGACCCGCATCTATGTAAAGGCACTGAAGGCGGTCAAGGATGCCGGTGTCAGGGTGAAGGCATGCAGCCATATTACAGGTGGCGGTTTCTATGAGAATATTCCGCGTATGCTGCCGGAAGGCAAGCGTGCAGTGGTGCAGAAAGATTCCTATGAAGTGCCGGCCATCTTTCGGTTGATGGCAGACAAGGGCAATGTCAGTGAGCAGATGATGTACAATACCTACAATATGGGTCTTGGCATGATTGTTGCAGTGGCGCCGGAAGATGTAAAGACGGCCATGGAAGCAATGCGTTCTGCCGGAGATGTGCCCTATGTTGTGGGTAAGATTATCGATGGCGAAAAGGGTGTTGACTTATGTTAAAGATAGCAGTACTGGTGTCCGGTGGCGGTACGAATCTGCAGGCGATTCTGGATGCCATCGATGCGGGCACAATTACAAATACACAGGTGGCAGTGGTCATCAGCAATAACGCAGGGGCGTACGCTTTAGAGCGCGCCAGAGCCAAGGGGATTGAAGCAGTATGTATTTCTCCCAAGGACTATGATGACCGGGCGGCATTTAATGATGCTTTTTTGGAACGGCTCAATCAGTATGAGGTGGATCTGGTAGTATTGGCAGGATTCCTTGTAGTGATTCCAGAGAAGATGATTGCGCAATACCGCAATCGGATCATCAATATCCATCCGTCGCTGATTCCGTCTTTCTGCGGAACCGGATTCTACGGACTGAAAGTACATGAGCAGGCATTGGCACGAGGTGTCCGTGTCACGGGCGCGACGGTGCATTTTGTGGATGAGGGGACGGACACGGGACCAATTATTCTGCAAAAAGCAGTGGAGGTACAACAGGGCGATACCCCCAAGGTGCTTCAGCAGCGTGTCATGGAACAGGCAGAGTGGAAGATTCTGCCCCAGGCCATCAATCTGATTGCTCAGGGGCGTGTTCGTGTCGTTGACGGCAGGGTACATATTTCATAGGAGGACAAATCATGAAAGTTTTAGTAGTTGGCAGTGGTGGACGTGAGCATGCAATTTGTTTGAGTGTTTCCAAGAGCCCCAGAGTGGACAAGATCTATTGTGCACCGGGCAATGCTGGTATTGGTCAGTTGGCGGAGTGCGTGCCTATCGGTGCCATGGAATTTGATCGCTTGGTAGCTTTCGCCAAAGAAAAAGAGATTGATTTTACCATTATCGGCATGGATGATCCGCTGGTGGGTGGAATTGTGGATGCTTTTGAGGCAGAGGGCTTGAAGGTGTTCGGACCACGGAAGAATGCAGCCATTCTGGAAGGAAGCAAAGCATTTTCCAAGGACCTGATGAAGAAGTATCATATCCCCACAGCCGGGTACGAGCGTTTTGATGATCCGGACAAGGCAATCGCTTATTTGCAGACCGCCAAAATGCCCATCGTACTTAAGGCGGATGGACTCGCTCTGGGTAAAGGAGTTCTGATTTGTAATACGCTGGAAGAGGCAGTGGAAGGCGTACATACCATTATGATGGATAAGAAGTTCGGCGATGCAGGAAATACCATGGTCATTGAAGAATTTATGACCGGACGTGAAGTTTCTGTACTGTCATTTGTGGACGGTAAGACAATCCAGATTATGAGTAGTGCGCAGGACCATAAGCGTGCAGGGGACGGAGATACAGGGTTAAATACCGGTGGTATGGGTACTTTCTCACCCAGCCCGTTCTATACGCCCGAGGTGGACGCGTTCTGTAAGAAATACATTTATCAGGCGACGGTTGATGCCATGGCTGCGGAGGGCAGACCCTTCCAGGGAGTTATCTTTTTCGGCCTGATGTTGACCGAAGATGGCCCGAAGGTACTGGAATACAATGCCCGTTTTGGTGATCCGGAAGCACAGGTGGTGCTGCCGCGCATGAAGAATGATATCATTGATGTGATGGAAGCATGCGTAGACGGCACGTTAGACCAGATGCAATTGGAATTTGAAGATAACGCGGCAGTATGTGTGGTACTGGCTTCGGAGGGATATCCGGTCTCTTATGAGAAGGGATATGAGATTACCGGATTTGAACGGTTCGACAATGAGAATTATTTCTGCTTCCATGCAGGAACGGCGCGCAATGAGGCGGGTCAGATTGTTACCAATGGTGGACGCGTGTTGGGCGTGACAGCGAAAGGTGACGATCTGAAAGATGCCCGGGCAAAAGCGTATGCTGCCACCGAATGGATTTCTTTTGCGAATAAATATATGCGTCATGATATCGGAAAAGCGATTGATGAAGCGTAGTCGGGTGTCAGACATCGGTATCCGAGATGATATGGAGGGATTGCCGTGAAAATATTGATTGTAGATGATGCGTCATTTGTGCGTATGGCATTGACAAAGACTTTGCAGGAAGATGGCCATGAGATCGTTGCTGAGGCGGTCAATGGAGCGGATGCATTGGAAAAATACAAATTATACAAACCGGAACTGGTTATCATGGATATCACCATGCCGGAGGTGGATGGTCTCGAAGGGCTTCGCAGGATTATGGAATACGATGCGAATGCCACCGTGATTATGTGTTCCTCCATGGGTCAGAAAGAGCATGTGGTGCAGGCAATCCAAAGTGGCGCCAAGGATTTTATTGTCAAGCCTTTTGACAAGGAACGGGTCAAGGAGGCGGTGCGCCGTTATCGATAACAATCAATTGAAACAAAAGAAAAAGCCCCGGGGCAAATCAGGTGCGAAACGCATCTGCTCTGCCCGCGGGGCTTTTTGGATGTCTTGGTTGGCATCGGCAAACATCTTAGCGGAACTGGTTGCAATCTTCCTCATAATAATAATCGATGGCTGCCAGTCGACGCTTCAGATCCTCCGCATCGATATCTTCGGTGTCACAGAATTCCTGCAAGGAATCATAGCGATCACGCAAATTCATATTTACAACGCTTAATAGCATCATCGGATCTAATGGTAGAATCATCGAACTTCTCCTTACCTGTTTTTATTAGGTATTTGCGAAACTTTTGCTGTGTTCCAGCGACAATTTTCACTGTTAGATTGTGAATGCATTTTTATCTGGATGTTTTTCCATTTTGAGCAGAATGCGAAGCAAGCCTTACCGGTGGGATTTCCTTGATG
>CAMAKU010000083.1 GCA_945836255.1 uncultured Roseburia sp.
AAAAAAAGACAGAGATCTAAAGTACATGGTTTTCGTTCAAGAATGAGTACAGCAGGCGGAAGAAAAGTATTGGCTGCTAGAAGAGCAAAAGGTAGAAAGAAGTTATCAGCTTAGGCCACAGACCCTGTGGTCTTTTCTTCTTTTTATATCATGTCCTTAATTATAATAAGGAAAGGTTAGTGGATAACAGATGAAATTCAGTGATTCTTTAAAGAAAAATTCCGATTTTCAAAATGTCTATAAAAACGGACGTTCCAAAGCAAATCGTTATTTAGTCATGTATGTGTTAGAGAATCCGTTATCTACCAACCGGATTGGTATTTCTGTTAGTAAAAAAGTTGGAAACAGTGTAGTTCGACATCATTTGACGAGACTGATCAGAGAGAGTTATCGATTACAGGAAGAGATGTTCAATAGTAGTTTGGATATCGTAATCGTTGTGAGAAATCGAGCAAAGGATTGTTCTTACCATGAGATCGAACAGGCTTTGTTACATCTCGCAGGTCTTCACAATATTTTAAAATAATCATTTGGAAAAGAATATGCAATCAATTTTGAAAAATAGTTTAATTTGGGTAATAAAATTTTATAGGAAGTATATTTCGCCAATGAAAACAACGAAGTGTCCGTATTATCCCACATGCTCTACCTATGGACTGCATGCTGTGGAGAAGTACGGTTTTTTTAAAGGTGGTGCTTTGGCCGCCTGGAGAATTCTTCGTTGTAATCCTTTTTCAAAAGGTGGTTATGATCCTGTTCCATAAAATAGGAGGTTTTTAACATTGACAGAGTTATATTTAACTGCTTATGATGGTGCATTTCTCGGACCAATTGCAAAAGCGCTTGGTTGGATTATGGATAAGATTTACTTATTTTTAAGTGATGTCTGCCATATTGAGAGTGTTGCACTGACAATCATTGTATTTACGGTATTTATTTACTTATGTTTATTCCCGCTTACTTATAAGCAGCAGAAGTTTTCTGTATTGACCCGTAAGATGCAGCCTGAGATCAATGCGATCCAGAAGAAGTATCAGAACCGCAAGGATCAGGCTTCAATGCAGGCGCAGCAGGAAGAAACACAGATGGTCTATGACAAATATGGTGTTTCTCCAACAGGTAGTTGTTTGCAGATGTTGATTCAGATGCCGATTTTGTTTGCTCTTTATCGTGTATTCTACAATGTACCTGCTTACATCACCAGCGTAAAAGATGTATTTACAGATGTTGTGAATGGTATTATGGCAACAGATGGATATGCAAAAACCATGGATGCCATTTATCAGAGCGCTAACTTAAAAGGTGTAACCTTTGATGCATCTGCAACCGGAACAACAATGAGCAATTCTATTATTGATGTTCTTTATAAGTTGAGCGAATCCGGGTGGAATGCACTTGCAGATAGTTTTCCGAATTTATCTGATTCCATTGTTACAGTATCTGAGAATTTGAGGGATATCAACTATTTGTTTATCTTGAATATTTCAGATACACCTTGGAATCTTATGAAGTCTGCATGGAATGATAAGTATTGGTTACTTCTGATTGCAGCACTTTTAGTTCCGGTTGTTTCTTATCTGGGACAAGTAATCAACATGAAGTTGATGCCGACACAGGATACTTCAGGTTCCGGTAATGCCCAGGCAGATCAGATGGCACAGCAGATGAAGACAATGAACATGATGATGCCGCTGATGACGCTCTTCATTGCATTTACCTGTCCGGTAGGTCTTGTTCTTTACTGGACGATGGGTTCTGTGGTTCGTATCGTACAGCAGATTTTCTTGAATAAGCATTTTGAGAAGATCGATCTGGATGACATTATTGAGAAAAATAAAGAAAAAGCAGCGAAAAAGAAAGAAAAACGTGGTATTCGTCAGGCTCAGATCTACGAAGCAGCAAAGATGAATACAAAGAGTAACAGCATGTCTTCCAAGGCAAATATTTCTTCTGATAAATTAGATGCTTTGAATAAAGCAGAAGAAGCACGCTCTCATGCTAAATCCGGAAGTATGGCCTCAAAGGCAAACCTGGTAAAAGATTTTAATGAACGTAATAATAAGTAGTGGGGGTTATCATTATGGAATTTGTTGAATTTAGTGGTAAAACAGTAGATGACGCATTGACAAATGCATTGGTTGCTTTAGGTACAACAAGTGATCAGATCGAATATGAAGTAATTGAAAAAGGAAGCAACGGTATTCTTGGTTTTGGAAGCAGAGATGCAGTAATTAAAGTTGCAAAGAAATCAACACCGGAAGATGTTGTTAAAGATTTCCTTACAGATGTATTTGATAAGATGAATCTTGAAGTTGAGATCATTACGAAGTTTGATGAGATTGAGGGTGTCATTGAAGTCGAATTAAAGGGACCTGAGATGGGTGTTCTGATTGGCAAGAGAGGACAGACTCTGGATTCTCTTCAGTATCTGACAAATCTTGCACTGAATCGTAAGTCAGACAATTACTTGCGTGTTAAGATCGATACGGAGGATTACCGCAGAAGAAGAAAAGAAACGCTTGAGAATCTTGCCAAGAACATGGCTTACAAGGCTAAGAGAACAAAGCGTCCGGTTTCTTTGGAAGCGATGAATCCATATGAAAGACGCATTATTCATTCAGCACTTCAGAATGACAAATACGTTGTTACACATTCCGAGGGGGAAGAACCTTACAGACATGTGGTGATTACCTTAAAGAAATAATATAATTTGCTTGAAATCTTTGGACTTTATCTTCATAATGTATGGAGGTAAAGTCCTTTTTATCTTAAGAGAATCATCGTTATTATGATGATGTTCGTTATTATTAATTATCAAAATAGATCGAGGCTATTATGTATAGAACAGATACGATTTGTGCAATTGCATCCGGAATGACAAATGCCGGTATTGGTATTATCCGAATTAGTGGAGAAGATGCTATCCAAAAGGCAGATCAGATTTTCCGGGGAAAAACATCTCTTACCGATGTGCCTTCCCATACGATACAGTATGGACATATTGTGTTTGAAAATCAGGTGATTGATGAAGTAATGGTTCTTGTGATGAAAGCACCACGCACTTATACTACAGAAGATACCATTGAGATTGATTGTCATGGTGGTATGATTGTCATGCAACAGATTTTAAAAGCAGTGATCGCACAGGGTGTTCGTCCGGCTGAGCCCGGAGAATTTACAAAGCGGGCATTTTTAAATGGGAGAATTGATCTTTCTCAGGCAGAATCTGTTATGGATGTGATTGATTCGGAGAGTTCCTATGCGCTTCATAATTCTATGAATCAATTACAGGGTCTTTTTTCCTCACAGATTAAGGAGATGCGGGAAGCGATTCTTTATGAGATTGCTTATATTGAATCTGCCCTTGATGATCCGGAACATATCAGTCTGGATGGTTACAAAGAGCAGTTATTGCCGAAGATGGATCATATAGCAAAGAAGATACGTCATCTTCTGGATACGAAAGATCATGGTTCCCTCTTAAAGAATGGGATTCGCACGGCAATTATCGGAAAACCAAATGCCGGTAAGTCTTCGCTGCTCAATATTCTTGCCCGCAAAGATCGGGCTATTGTAACGGATATTGCAGGTACTACAAGAGATACGCTTGAGGAGCAGATCATGTTACAGGGAATTGCTCTGAATATCATAGACACTGCGGGAATCCGAGAAACAAGTGATGTGGTGGAACAGATTGGTGTGCAGAAAGCATATGATTCCATTTCTAGCGCAGATCTGATACTTTATGTTGTCGATGCATCTACAGCACTGGATGAGAATGATCTTAAGATTATGGATACGATTTCAAATCAGAATGTGATCGTTCTTTTGAATAAATCCGATTTGGAATGCATCACTTCGGAAGATGATATCAGAGAACATCTGGATCAGACAATCATTCCTTTTTCTGCCAAGAATGGGAATGGGTTAGATGTCTTAGAGGATTTGATTGCCCAGCGTTTCTTTTCCGGCGAGATATCCGATCATAATGAAATCTTTTTAACGAATGCGAGACATATTGCTGCCCTTTCCAATGCTTATGATAGTTTATTACATGTGATGGACAGTATTTCCATGGAGATGCCGGAAGATTTTCTTTCTATTGATCTGATGGATGCTTATGAAAGTCTCGGATTGATTATTGGTGCGTCGGTGGAAGAAGATCTTGTGAATGAGATCTTTTCTAAGTTCTGTACCGGCAAATAGAGGAGGATAGACATGTCTTTCGTAGAAGAAACTTATGATGTGGTTGTTGTGGGAGCCGGACATGCCGGATGTGAAGCGGCTTTGGCTTGTGCACGCCTTGGTTTAGAGACCATTTTATTTACCATCAGTATGGACAGTGTTGCCATGATGCCTTGCAATCCCAATATTGGGGGAAGTTCGAAGGGTCACTTAGTCCGGGAAATTGATGCGCTGGGTGGACAGATGGGTATCAATATCGATCATACCTTTATCCAATCTAAGATGCTTAACAAATCAAAAGGTCCGGCAGTACATTCTTTGCGGGCTCAGGCAGATAAGGCTGCTTATAGTATGGAGATGCGAAGTACTTTGCAACATACAGAGCATCTGACACTGCGTCAGGCGGAAGTCGCTGAGATTGTGGTGGAAGATCAAAAGATTACCGGTGTGAAGACTTACTCCGGTGCATTGTATCATTGTAAAGCATGTGTTCTTTGTACCGGTACCTATCTTCGGGCACGGTGTCTTTATGGTGATGTTATTGAGCATACCGGACCAAATGGATTAAAAGCAGCAAATCATTTAACAGATTCTCTCATTGCAAATGGTATTGAGATGTATCGATTCAAGACGGGAACACCGGCGAGAATTGATAGCAGATCTATTGATTACAGTAAGATGGAAGAACAGTTCGGTGATGAGCGGATAGTACCTTTTTCTTTTACCACCAATCCCGAGGAGGTACAGATCGACCAGGTATCCTGTTACCTTACGTATACCAATGAAAAGACTCATGAAATTATCCGTGCAAATCTGGATCGCTCTCCGATGTATTCCGGTGTGATTGAAGGAACAGGACCCCGTTATTGTCCTTCCATCGAAGATAAGGTTGTGAAATTTGCGGATAAAGACAGACATCAGTTGTTTGTGGAGCCGGAAGGTTTGCATACCAATGAGATGTATATTGGTGGAATGAGCAGTTCCCTTCCTGAAGATGTACAATATGCCATGTACCGGACAGTTCCGGGATTGGAACATGCAAAGATTGTTCGTAATGCTTATGCCATTGAGTATGATTGTATCAATGCCAATCAGTTATATGCTACCTTGGAATTTAAACAGATCAAAGGTCTGTTTAGTGGAGGTCAGTTTAATGGCAGCAGTGGTTATGAAGAGGCAGCGTGTCAGGGGTTGATAGCCGGAATCAATGCTGCTATGGAAATTCTGGGAAGAGAGCAGATTGTGCTGGATCGTTCACAATCCTACATTGGCGTTTTGATTGATGATCTTGTGACGAAGGAAAACCATGAGCCTTATCGAATGATGACTTCCCGGGCAGAGTATCGTCTCTTGCTGCGTCAGGATAATGCGGATCTTCGTCTGACCCCCATTGGTCATGAGATTGGATTGATTTCGGATGAGCGTTATCAATGGGTGTTGGAAAAGCAGAGACTGATTGAGGAAGAAATCAAGCGGGTACATGGTGTGCGTATTGGCGCCAATGAAAAAGTTCAGCAACTTCTGGCGTCCTTTGACAGTATTCCCTTGAATTGTGGTGTCAGTCTTGCCGATCTGATTCGTCGCCCGGAATTAAATTATGATTGTCTGGCTCCAATTGATCCTGATCGGCCCGAACTTCATCCGGAAGTGACGGAGCAGGTAAATATCAATATTAAGTACGAGGGTTATAT
Organism: uncultured Roseburia sp.; assembly: GCA_945836255.1. Lineage (GTDB taxonomy): Bacteria > Bacillota > Clostridia > Lachnospirales > Lachnospiraceae > Pararoseburia. The sequence goes on from CAMAKU010000083.1 coordinate 5,877, forward strand.
TACCAGACAACAAAAGCAGGTTGCTAATTTTAAAAAGACGGAGAATAAAAAAATACCGGTGGATCTGGATTACGACGAAGTTCCCAGTCTGCGCATTGAAGCCCGTCAGAAATTAAAAGCGCTTCGTCCTCTGAATATCGGACAGGCTTCCCGAATATCAGGTGTTTCTCCTGCAGATATCTCCGTATTGCTTGTTTACCTGGAGAGTTATCAGTATCGTAAAAATCATTGATCCGAGAGATTGGATGGAAAGGTTTGTTTATGAATTATCATTTAGATGGGTTGGAAAAAGGACTGAAATCTTTTGGTCTTTCTTTGTCGGAAGAACAAAAGAGTCAATTTATTACTTATTACGAAATGTTAATTGAAAAAAACAAAGTAATGAATCTGACAGCAATCACAGATTTTGATGAAGTGGTTATGAAACATTTTTTAGACAGTATTGCTATCTGTCAGGTGGTGTCTTTTCAAAATCGAACAAATGTTCTTGATTTAGGAACCGGGGCCGGATTTCCGGGAATACCACTGAAGATTGTTTTTCCACAGTTAGAGATTACACTGATGGATTCCTTGAATAAGAGAGTATTGTTTTTGCGTGATGTGATTGATGAATTGGGATTGACGGGGATAGAAGCAGTTCATGGCAGAGCAGAGGAAGCAGGACGCAATCAGACATACCGGGAATCCTATGACCTTTGTGTATCCCGGGCTGTTGCCAATATTGCCACCTTATCTGAGTATTGTCTTCCCTTTGTTAGAGTAGGTGGTCGCTTTGTTTCTTACAAATCTTCTACGGTTGATGAAGAAGTTGAGGAAGGAAAAAAGAGTATTGAACTTATGGGTGGCCATATATCACAGGTATATAAGTTTGCACTTCCTGATACTGATTTGCAGAGATCTTTTGTGGTGATTTCGAAAGAAAAAAAGACACCAAAGAAGTATCCGAGAAAAGCAGGGACACCATCCAAAGATCCGATTCATTAATTATTCTAAGAAACGCATCTTGTCCTTTTCTGTATTCAGATCCGGTGCTGTCAGATGAATCTGCTTATTATTGTAATTCAAAAGTCGCATACAGTCAGGGCATAGGACACCAAATGTAACCGGCTTGCCGCAACGCTCACATTTGGTACCAACGATCTGTTTATCTTTTTCTACATATTCAATACGTCCTTCTTTGATCCAGTTTTTCACCTTTTTCAGTGGAATCTGAAAATGGTCGGCAACCATATATTCGTTGACCCGGTTGGAACGGATATATTCCTTTACTTTGGAAAACAGCATTTCTTCCTGGCAAGCGGGACATATGTCGCCTTCAAATTTGGTGGATATTAGTCTGTGACATATTGTACATTCTTTTGCATTCTCTAACATAATATCATTCCTGACGATGTATGGTTTCTTGTTGTGTTACTGGTTCAGGTAGGTCTGTATGATCTTGAGACATTGTTCCGGAACTTCAAGCATGGGAAGCAGCTTGGAATTGGAAATATAAGTCACTTCAATCTTTTGGTTCAGGTTGCTGTATGCATCCGCAATGGATACGGCATGTTTACGGTTGGAACTTTCGATAATGTAAATATTATCCTTGTCCTTCAGACCTAGTGTAATATCTACATTGGTGTAGCAACATTTCTTGCTGGCATACAGATATCTTCCTCTGCTCTTGCGAATGTGAGCAGATTGGTAATAAATGTCAATATATTTTGAGAGATCCATATTGCGCTGATAGAAATATTGGTTCTCAAAAATATTCTTGATATTGGATTCGCTGACATAGAAATTATAGAGACTGGTACCAATTAATGGCATGAATAAAATATTCTTTACAGCCATCTGTAATTGCGTTGTCTCCATCTTCATATCTCGGATGTCTACCGGATTTATGAGAACGACTTTAGAAAATAAGGTGTCATCCATATGGTTGGCCATAATTGCAATAGGCGCTGCATCTGCGCTTGTAATTACATCCGTCTTCTTTCCGATAACGTCTTTCACAAAACCGGTAATCAGTTGGACATATAAATAATTCGTGTATGTCAGAGATGGCTTGTCCGATTGACCGCAGCCAAGCAGATCAATTGCATATACGGTATGATTGCGTTCTAACTTCTTGATGATCTTGAACCATTCATAGTTGGAACTGATGGTATCCAGATTATGAATCAGTAAAAGGGGTTCGCCTTCTCCCTGGACCGTATAGTAAATCTGTCCGTATTTCCAGTCATAGAATAAACCCTTATCGCTGCTGCATACATTCTTCTCTTTTGCATGATAATCAATGGCTTCGTTGGTTGCATATAAAGCAGCGGCTGTTGTGATGATTGTCTTCAGCAGGGGATGTTTCTTACTCATAGATCTCACCTCTTTTAATGGATTTGTCTCTATTTCATGATTCTTTGTAAATAGATATATTCTTATTATTTTTACTATAGTTCACTTTATGCGCC
>CAMAKU010000084.1 GCA_945836255.1 uncultured Roseburia sp.
GCCGCTTCTGCGGTCATGAAGTCAATCGTATTGACAGCGCGAAGCACGATGGCATAATCGTAGGTTCGCTCATCACCCATGACGCCCACGGAACGCATATTGGACAGGGCTGCGAAGTACTGACCGATGCTCTTGTCCAGACCGGCTTTGGCGATTTCTTCCCGATAGATCGCGTCGGCATCCTGCACGATACGCACCTTTTCTGCCGTCACCTCGCCAATGATACGGATGCCCAGGCCCGGGCCCGGGAACGGCTGGCGGTACACCAGATATTCCGGTATGCCAAGTTCCAATCCGGCCTTGCGCACCTCATCCTTGAACAAATCACGCAGCGGCTCGATAATCTCTTTGAAATCCACGCAGTCCGGCAATCCCCCCACATTGTGGTGAGACTTAATGACAGCGGACTCTCCGCCTAGTCCTGATTCCACCACATCCGGGTAGATGGTCCCCTGTACGAGGAAATCAACAGCACCAATCTTTTTCGCCTCTTCCTCAAAGACGCGGATAAATTCCTCACCGATAATCTTACGCTTACGCTCCGGTTCTTCCACCCCGGCAAGTTTGCTGTAATAACGCTCCTGCGCATTGACACGGATAAAGTTCAGATCGTACGGGCCATCGGGACCGAACACGGCCTCAACCTCATCGCCCTCATTCTTACGCAGCAGACCGTGATCCACAAAAACACAGGTCAACTGTTTACCAATCGCTTTGGATAACAGCACCGCTGCCACCGAAGAATCCACACCGCCGGACAAGGCACAAAGCACCTTGCCATCGCCGACTTTTTCACGAATCTGACGAATGGAAGTCTCCACAAACGAATCCATGCGCCAACTTCCGTCACAACCACAGACACCACGCACAAAATTATAAAGCATCTTCGTGCCTTCCACCGTATGCAGTACCTCCGGATGGAATTGGATCGCATACAGATTCCGCTCACGGTTCTCCGCTGCTGCCACCGGACAATCTGCCGTATGGGCGCAGACACGGAAGCCATCGGCCACTTGAGAAATATAATCAAAATGACTCATCCAGCAGATCGTAGACGCCGAAACACCTGCAAATAACGGTGAATCCTGCTTCACAAACACTTCCGTCTTACCGTATTCACGTACCGGCGCCTTTTCCACCTTGCCTCCCAGCACATGCATCATCAGCTGCGCGCCATAGCACAGCCCCAGCACAGGGATTCCCAGTTCGAACAATTCCTTGGTGTATGTGGGCGAATCTGCCTCATAACAACTATTCGGACCACCGGTTAAGATGATGCCCTTGGGCTGCATTGCCTTGATCTTTTCAATATCTGTTTTATAGGAATAAATTTCGCAGTAAACATTACATTCTCTGACCCGGCGTGCCACCAACTGATTGTACTGACCGCCGAAATCGATCACAATGACTTTTTGTCGTTCCATGCTTTTCCTCCGTCTGTTCATTTGTCCGCCGCTTCCTGCGCAGACCTATCATGTTTCATTATATTAGAGCCGTGAAAAAATAACAAGTTTTGTCCATTGTAAAATTCATTTATTTTTACCGTATTCCCGATTTCACCGTGTTTTTTGATAAAAAGCATATATTTCCAGCCCTGATATGCCGATAAAAAGAGTAACAGAGCATCGACAATTCGTAGAAAAGAAAGAGGCATCCTATGAGTTCCTATACTGTCACCAACAATCTCACACTGCGAAGTTATTACTCGACGTACCGCACTCTTGCCGTCAAGAGCAACCGCTCCAACGCCACGACGAGTCAGTTGAACTATGCCGATGCCCAGGCACTGCGCCGGGCTGTCCGCAAGCTGGATGACTTCGACTTTTCCAATGCCAGTCAGAAAGACATCGAGGAACATGTGCGTGCCCTTATCGATACCTATAACAACACGCTGGATTCCGCGCAGCAATCAGACAATGCCGACATCAAGTCCATCTACAAAAAACTCCAGCAGTTAAACGACACCTATCAGGACGATCTGGAAAATATCGGCATCCGGACGAATTCCTCCGGCTACCTGACACTGAGCAGCAGTGCTTCATCGAATATCAGCAGTTCCAAGTTCAGCAAATTCTTGGGTGGTGACTCCACCTTTATGAAGAAACTCAGCACCTACGCGAAACGGATTGCAAACCATGTGGACTATTACGCCTGATACCACATTTTTGCAAGAGCAGCATCGCCATAACAAAAACCGCCCGATGTATCCCTTTTGATCTTCCCTTGTCCTCCTAACAACAAAAGATCCAAGATACATCGGACGGTTTCTTTTTTCTTAACTTTCTTTTTTCTTAGGCTTCTTCTTTATTTCCAGCCATCTCAAACTCATAATCCTTGCCCGGCAAAATAGCATTGAGCAGGATACCAAGAATAGCTGCGATTGCCAGTGAAGTAAGGGTCACGCTTGTCCCACCGACGGTAAAGGTCAAGCCATCGCTGAATCCAAGACCGCTGACCAGAATAACAGCAGCGATAATCAGGTTACGTGACTTCGTAAAGTCTACATGATTCTCTACTACGTTACGGACACCGATGGCAGAAATCATACCATACAGGATGAAGCTGACACCACCGATGATAGCAGACGGCATAGAGCCAATGACTGCGGCAAATTTCGGTGAAAAACTCAGGATAATCGCATAGACAGCAGCCAGACGAATCACCTTCGGATCATGTACCTTACTCAGTTCCAGCACACCGGTATTCTCGCCGTATGTGGTATTGGCAGGACCACCCACGCAACCAGCCAGTGCCGTTGCCAGACCATCACCAATCAAGGTACGATGCAGTCCCGGATCTTCCACAAAATTCTCGCCAACCGTTGCAGAAATGGCTGTCATATCTCCGATATGCTCCATCATCGTCGCAATGGCAATCGGCGCCATCACCAGAATGGCCGTCAGATCGAATTTGCACCATACAAACGGCTGCCACTGTACCCAGTTGGCACTTGCCACGGATGTAAAGTCAAGGATTGCGCTTCCGTCTGCATTAGTCATACCCATTCCGTTGAAGATCAACGCACATACATAGGCAATCACAATACCCATCAGAATCGGGATAATACGGAACATTCCTTTGCCCCAGATGTTAAAGATCACAATCACAACAAAGGCGATGATGGCAAGAATCCAGTTGGTCTCAGCATTGCCTACGGCAGAAGATGCCAGTGACAAACCGATGCAGATAATAATCGGTCCGGTCACCACCGGCGGCAACAGGCGCATTACCTTTTTCACACCAACCAGTTTGATCACCAGCGCCAGCACCAGATACAAGAGTCCGGCCACTACGATACCGCCGCATGCGTACGGCAGTTTCTCGCCCATGGTCATATCAGCATAAATGCCCGTATCCAACTGGGCCACCATTGCAAAGCCTCCCAGGAATGCAAAGGATGAGCCAAGGAATGCAGGCACTTTTCCCTTTGTAACCAGATGAAATAACAGGGTACCTACACCGGCACAGAACAGTGTCACCTGTACGGATAACCCTTCACCTTCAAAATAGTCATTTACCAGAATTGGCACGAGGATCGTTGCACCAAACATGGCAAACATGTGCTGTAACCCCAGCAAAAGCATCTTTGGCGTGCCCAGGGTCTTCGCGTCTTTAATCGCTTGTTTTTGGTTCATTTCATTTCTCCCTTCTGTAACTTAGATAGCCATTAGCAAAAGTATACCGAATTTCGGTTCTGCGGACAACATTTTTCTTACGAAAGATTTTGCAAGGCGTCCGTCAGAGCCTCCACCGTCTCTGCCACATCCCTGCCATCCAGTTCAACCGTAATATCCGCATATTTCTCATACAGCCGCGTTCGTTCCTCATACAGATCCCGCAGCGTCTGATTTTCCCGATGTACGACACCGCGCTCATCGAGATCCCCAAGACGTCGATCCAACTGCTCATAACTGATCTTCAGATAAACGATCGTACCGATCTCGGCAAAATGTGCCATCGCCTGTGCGCCGTAGACGACACTTCCACCGGTGGCAATCACCGTATGGTCTACCTCGATCCGACTGTTGATTTCATTTTCAATGGCATTGAACCCGTCAATGCCTCGTTCTGCAATGATTTCTTTTAACCGCTTCTTGGTCTCCTTCTGGATGACAAGATCGGAATCCAAAAAATCATAATTGAGCACCTTTGCCAGAATGACACCGGCCGTGCTCTTGCCCACTCCGGGCATCCCAATTAATATAATATTATCCATGTCTGTGTGCTCCACGATTCCTACGGAACCACCGTCGCCAGATCGTTCTCTGTCCTCTCTGCGCAACAGCCCTGTCCGATTTCATATGAGTACACAAAAAAGATATCATGGTTGCGTAAGCCATGACATCTTCTTTGATGTGCTCTATTTTGTTCCAAAGATACGGTCGCCCGCATCGCCAAGTCCCGGGCAAATATAAGCGTTCTCATTTAACTGACGATCCAGCGCACCTACATAAATCTGAATGTCCGGATGCTCCCGATGCAACCGCTCCAAGCCTTCCGGTGCGGCAATGATACACATGAACTTGATGTTCTTGCCGCCATGCTGCTTGATCATAGTCACGGCATCTGCACCAGACCCACCGGTTGCAAGCATGGGATCAACCACGAGAATCGTTCTCTGATCAATGGGTGCCGGCAACTTACAGTAGTATTCGTGCGGCTCATGGGTCTCGGGGTCACGATACAATCCAATATGTCCTACTTTCGCAGAGGGAACGAGATTTAAAATACCTCCCACCATGCCAAGTCCGGCACGTAAGATTGGTACGATTGCCAATTTCTTACCGGCAATCATCGGCTGACTGGTCTTCTCGATGGGTGTCTCAATCTCCACGTCCTCCACCGGAAGATCACGCAATGCCTCGAATCCCATCAACATGGCAATCTCTTCCACTAAAGTACGAAACTCATTGGTTCCTGTATTTTTATCACGTAACATCGTGATCTTATGCTTGATCAGCGGGTGATCCATAATTGTAACATTATCCATTGTACTCCTCCTAAATTACCGCTCACGGTTTGGTTCCTCTTGTAGAATTTTAGAATATCTGGCACGTGAAGTCAATGGCTATGCGCATACTTTTCTTTTGTCGCCATCCCTCCGCGGATATGTCGCTCTGATTTATTCAAATCCAACACGGCTCTGGCCTCCTTCGCCAGCACCATGTCGATCTGCGGAAGCCGTTCTGCTACATCCTTATGTACCGTCGACTTACTGACGCCAAATGCCTTCGCCGCCTGTCGGACCGTGGCACTCTTGTCTACTATGTAGGTTCCGATTTCAATCGCACGCTTCTCAATATATGGTTTCACAAAAATCCCCTGCAATACTCATTTCTACATTGTATGCAGGGGATTTCTTGGGTATTCTATGAAGTTTTTCTATGATTCACCAAACAACAGGCGGTTGACGCACACAGCTGCCGGACCGATATAGTGCTCCCGGTCGGATAGCTGAGAGTAGATGACTTTGCCCTCCCCCCAATTCGTATCGTAACTGCTGCATGCCGCCACCAATTCATCGCGAATGATCTGGCTGGCAAAGAGACTCCCTGTTAAAAGGATACGATTGGGCGCCATAATCGTGGCTGAATTCACAATACTTCTGGCAAAAAGATCGATGGCCTCATCGAAAGCAATTCCTTCCTTGTGTCCTTTCGCCTTGCAATAGGTAAGACCAAATTCCTCCTCGGCAAAAGGCGTGATCCGATTGAGTACCGGATAGGAAACCTTCGTCTCCAGACACCCCCGCCGTCCGCAATGGCAGAGCGCTCCGTTTTTCTCAACAATAAAATGTCCCAGTTCCGCCGCTTTCGCATGACGTCCCTCGTAGATCTTCTGGTCAATGATCATGGCACAGCCCACGCCCGGTCCCCATTTAATCACCATCAGATGATCGTATTCGCGACCGGCACCATATAACTGCTCTGCCACCGCAAAGGCATTCACATTGTTCTCTACAAACACCGGCAATTCCAGCACCTGCCCGAGAATCCTGGCAATGGGCACCTCATCTTCCCAGATCCCATAGGCCTTGATACTGCTTCCCTCAGCCCGGTCTACCAGACCGGTGATGCCGACCCCCGCCGCCGCAATATGTGGTACAGCCTTTTTATGTGCTGCTGCCATCTTCTGGCAGCGTTTCGCCAAATGTTTCAAAAATGTCTCCGGTGCAATGGAAGCGTCCGTTTTCAATCGCTCACACGCGATCTGCTCCCCCTTTAGGTCCGACAAGGCAATCGTCGTATACTCCGGCTCTATGTTGATGGCATAGACATACGCCACCCGGTAATCAATATCCAGAAGCACCTTTTTGCGACCGGCACCGGATTGCTCCACATTCTGTCCCGTCTCCTGCAGGATGCCTTCCCGCAAAAGTTCCGTACAGATCTGGGTCACTGCCGCCGGTGTCAGTCCAATAACATCCGCCAGATCCTTACGCGAGGCTGGCCCATGGTCATTGATATATTGTAAAATTGTAGCCCGGTTTTTTCTCCGCACTGTCTCCATATTTGCACCTGTATGTCGTATCATCCCATTCACCGATCCATTTCTTATCGTTCTTTTCTCACGCCATCGCGCGGCTGTTTAATACCGTTGCACTTCCATATCATACATATGAGCCAGCAGTTCCAGTTCCTCCGCAACATCTCCGTAGATCACGGCAAAATGCGGCTCCCAACCTGCTTCCACACTCTCATAGACCACGCGCTTCGCCTCTTCATTCATGCGTACCACCACAGAAGTACCGTTGAACTGCTTGGGCTTATCCAACGCTTCGCCGGAGGCGATAAAGAAGCGGAAGTTTCCTTCGTTGTCTTTCCCAATGCGGAATACAGTCACATGCTCACAGGCACGGCATCCAAAGTCCAGCGTGGGTCCTATCTTACGGTTGCAATGAACATCCACCTTTGCACCGGTATCCGTACGTGCCAGCGAACATGCTGCCGTACCGCAATGCCAGTAGGTGATGGTATTTTCCTCCTCATCCATGGACACCGGATCGCCAAAGAAGACCGGCTGTCCACTCAACTGCATTCCTGCATACATAGAGAGTGCTCCGTATGTGTCTGCCTCACAACTGGCCGCCACACCCAGATCATTCAACATGGCTAGTGCCCCGCAGACCGGTGTGCCAAATGCCGTGAAAAAGTCCGGCCAGCACCGCGATGCCAAAGCACCTATGTTCCCTTCCGTCACGTAATCCCGATAAGCCTTGTATAATCGGGCAAAATCTATCCGATTCTGTTCCGGTGTATTCTCCAGACCACACATCCGGCCGGAAGCATCCTGCAAATAGGACGCAATCTCTTCCTCCGTGTAAGATTTCGCCTTGTCAATCAATTCTCTTGCTTCGATGGACTCCAAGGTCACGCCAAAGGCTTCCAGCAGTTCCAGATCCAGCGCACGTCCAAATCCGAACCCCTGGGGCGTATGTCCTACCGCAGCCAGTTTCAGATGTGCCATGTCATATTTTAACTTGGCAGCCCGAATCGTACCATGGATGCGTTCCACCACCTCCGGTTCCTCCGGCGAACCAAAGATATAATTCAAAGGTTCCTTGCGGAATGCTTTGATGGCATTGGCAGCAGAATAAGCACCTGTCAAAGAATTCAGGCGCAGACGGCCGCCGTCAATCACCGGTTCCCGCAACGTCCAGAGCAGAATCGGACAATCAAACCGTTTTAACACCTCGCTGGCATAAGCCGCATTGGCAAAGGTAATATTCTGTAAAATAATCAGATCCGGTTCCAAAGTATCTAAAAATGTATCCAGCAAATCAATGGACAACAACATCTCCGACGGACACACCGCTGCATCCGTCAGACGATGAAGCAATTCCACCGAATGTTCAAACTCCTTTTGTGCGCTCTCCAGATGAAAAGTCGGTACCCCAATCGGTACATAAGCCACCTGAAATTCTTTCATAATCTCTCTCCTTTTTTCTCTT
>CAMAKU010000085.1 GCA_945836255.1 uncultured Roseburia sp.
GCAAGGGCTGTTAAAGGACAGAGCAAAGTTGTTGTGTGGGCAACGGGGATGGTATTAGTTTATATGAATACATCTGAGGTCAACGATTTGTACAATACAATTGATAATTTGGGATGGGTATGTACGATTCTGAGCATTTTAGGGTATGTAACAACTGCAAGGCCGATTTTATCTCAAGCATGTAATGCGGCAGCGTTTGTAGGAGGTGTGACTATCTCCTTATATAAGAGTCAGATTAATCAGGTAAAAAAGAATGGAACGGGTATTATTATGTATGTAACGCCAATGCCAGATGGTGGTAGTTCTGTTTCATTTGGTGCACAATAGGATGTGAATACAGAAAGGACATTGTTATGACAAAGAAGACGTATGTAGTTTTAAATAAGGTCACAAGTGCGTTCATACTGCTGGGACTTGCTTTTTTCCTGTGGGATAAAATGGGTAATATGCTTGGTCAGTTGGGTATAATCTTGGTGATTGCAGGTCTGGGGATTTTAAATGTCCTGTTCTGGTGGAAAGCATATAAGGATGACTTTACTGATACCGAAAAGAAAAAGTATCGGCTGATAGAGATCATAGTATTCTGCATGGTGGTGATTCTTCTGATCGTGATGAAGTTATGTTACCGGGATGCGGATGCTCCTTTTTGGATTTGGTCATTTGTCATTGGAGTAGCAGTGGCTTCTGATGTCTCCAGAAGAGTGGCAATCTATTGCAAGGATCGTGATGAAATGAAATGATGGTGCTTTAGCACGTGAGTAAGAGCAGGTCTTATTGACAGACTTGCTCTTTTTCTTGTCTTTTGCAGAGGACACCGCTATAATAAAATGGTGTCTTATTAAATGATGATTTACAAAATAGAAAGAATCGGGGAGTGTGCGATGATTACAAGAGCAGCCGAACTTAAGAGATTAGATGATATTTATCAGGAGAGTGGTAATCAACTCTACATTTTATATGGAAGAAAAGGTTGCGGCAAGGAATTGCTGTTGCAGTTGTTTTGCAGAGACAAGAAGTCGTTTTATTATCGTGCGCGCAACGCATCACCACAAGAACAACTGCGTCAGATGCAGCGTGAGATTGAAAGCCAGTTTGGTGTCAGCCTGACACGGGATACTTATGACGAGTGTTTCAATCGAATCAAGAGCGGAGATGCATCGAAATTAGTCGTTATTATTGATGAATTTGATCGAATTGTCAAAAAGGACAGCGATTTCTTTGCAAGCATTCTAAAGTTAAAAGCCAAGAGGTTGTATCCGGGTCCGGTGATGATACTTTTGTGTAATTCCACGCTTGCATGGAGCGGAAAAGATATGGAAGCATGTCTGGGAGAAGGCATGGCAAAAGTAAATGGCATCATCAAGATGGATGATGTGAATTTCCTTGACGTTGTGCGCGCTTTCCCGGAATATTCGGTGGCACAGTGCGTGGAGACTTATGGAATTATCGGTGGTGTACCGGATTATCTGAACCGCTGGAATGGAAGGAAGTCGATCAAGGAGAATATCTGTAATAATATTTTGCGTCCGCAGGGGTATCTTTTTTCCGAAGCGGAGGATTTTATTCATAGCGAACTGCGGGAATTGTCTGTTTATGATACGATTCTTGCGTCGATCGCCGCAGGGAATGAGAAGTTAAATGATCTGTTTGCAGACACCGGTTATTCGCGTGCCAAGATCAGTGTCTATATGAAGAATCTGGCGGCATTTGATGTCGTGGAGAAGGTTGTATCTTTTGAAACGGGTGGATGGGACAATGCAAAAAAAGGCGTCTATCATATCCGCAACCATTTTGTGAATTTCTGGTTTACCTTTATTTATCCGCATTTGTCGGATCTGTACGTGATGACACCGGAAGATTTTTATGATAACTATATTGCGGATAGCCTGGATGATTATCTGCATCAATATTTTGTCAGTGTCTGCACGGAGTATCTGCAACTGCTTAATCAGGTGGGGCAGGTGCCGATTACCCTGACGAAGATGGGAACATGGGTAGGAAAGAGTGGCACGATTGATATTATCGGACAGAATGCACAGCGTGAAAATGTTGTCGGCATCTGTAACTGGAAGGAAGACGAACTCTCTTATGACAGTTACCGTAATTTGCAGGCGCAGATGAAGAAGGCCAAGATTACCGCGAAGGTGGTCTATCTGTTTTCGGCAAAGCAGTTTGATGAGGAGATCAGAGAACTTGCAAAAGATAATCCACAGATCGTACTTGTGGATATGACGGAATTATAGTTACACTTGGTTAGAAGGAAAGAATATATTTATGGGAAAATCCTTATTTATAGCAGAGAAACCCAGTGTTGCGCAGCAGTTTGGCGCGGTGCTGGGAGAGAAACTTTCGAGGCGCGAGGGGTATCTCGAAGGTAATACGATCATCGTGACATGGTGTGTTGGTCATCTGGTTACGATGAGTTACCCCGATGCTTATGATGAAAAATATAAAAAATGGCGTCTGGACACATTGCCCTTTTTGCCGGAAGAATTTAAGTACGAAGTGATAGGCAGTGCGTCCAAACAATATGATATTGTATCCGGTCTTATGAGAAGGGACGACGTCGAGACGATCTATGTCTGTACTGACTCGGGACGTGAAGGAGAGTATATCTACCGTCTGGTGGAACAGATGTCAGGAGTGAAGGGCAAAAAGCGCAAGCGCGTCTGGATTGATTCCCAGACAGAAGAAGAGATTCTGCGTGGTGTCAAAGAGGCAAAAGATCTGTCTGAGTATGATAATCTGTCGGATGCGGCGTATCTGCGTGCCAAGGAAGATTATCTGATGGGAATTAATTTTTCCCGTCTGCTGACGATTCGTTATGGCAATTCGATGGCAGGTTTTCTGCATGAAAAATATTGCGTCATATCAGTCGGTCGTGTGATGACCTGTGTACTTGGGATGATCGTGCGTAGGGAACGAGAGATTCGCAACTTTGTGAAGACACCGTTTTATCGTGTGCTTGCCGATGTGGATGTGGCGTCCGCACTTCTTAAGATGGAATGGAAGGCGGTTGTCGGATCTAAATATGAGAATTCACCGCTTCTTTATAAGGATAATGGATTTAAGGAACGGGAATCTGCCATTGCACTCATTGGTGAGATGCTTGGAATGGCATCATCTGACGTGGCGCTTGATGAGGATCAGCATATTGCCGGTGAGGCAGAAGGTGTCATTGAGAAGATTGAGAAGAAGAAAGAGAAAAAGAATCCGCCGCTCCTTTATAATCTGGCGGAATTACAGAACGACTGCTCGAAGTTCTTTAAAATCAGCCCGGATGAGACGCTTGCCGTGGTGCAGGAACTCTATGAGAAGAAGCTTGTCACATATCCGAGAACGGATGCGAGAGTGTTATCGACGGCGGTGGCAAAAGAGATACATAAAAATATCCGCGGATTGTGTGGAATCCCCGGCGTGCAGAATTTTGCCGAAGATATTTTAGAAAATGAGCGTTACAAGGGACTTGCCAAGACGCGTTATGTCAATGACAAGCAGATTACCGATCACTATGCCATCATACCGACGGGGCAGGGACTTGGTGCTCTTAAGGGCATGAATACGAGAGCGGTCTATATTTATGAGACGATTGTGCGAAGGTTCCTTGCAATCTTTTTCCCGGCAGCAACTTATGAAAAGTTAAATCTTACCGTCAAGGTGGGAAGTGAGTATTTCTTCGCTTCGGAAAAATATTTAATAGAGCCGGGGTATCAGGCGGTTATGGAATATTCTTTCCGCAAAAAGAAGCAAAATGACGAGGATGGCAGTGAGCAGGCAGAAGGTTCAGAGGATGAAGAAGCCATGAATGTCAACATGGCAGAGATCGTTGCCAACATCAAAAAAGGCGATAGTGTCAAACTTACCGGTATGGCGATCAAAGAAGGGGAGACATCACCTCCGAAGCGTTACAATTCCGGTGCGATGATTCTTGCCATGGAGAATGCCGGACAGTTGATCGAGGATGAGGAACTTCGCGCACAGATCAAAGGAAGCGGTATTGGTACGTCAGCAACGCGAGCGGAGATTCTAAAGAAACTGGTCAATAATAAATATATTGCGCTCAACAAAAAGACGCAGATTTATACGCCGACATTGCTTGGCGAGATGATCTATGACGTGGTAGGCGCGTCGATTCCTTCGCTTTTGAATCCGGAATTGACAGCGAGTTGGGAAAAGGGTCTGACTTACGTGGCAGACGGCGATATTACGTCAGAAGAATATATGGTCAAGTTGGAGAATTTTATCCGGCAGAAGACCTCTCGCGTGCTCGCGACGAACAACCAGTATGCGATGCAGTCGATGTATCGGGAGGCTGCCCGATATTATAAATAGTAACAAAAGAAATTTGCATCGAGGCCAGATGCAGGAAAATAATCATAATATAAGGAGAAAATTATGGAACAGTGTAAGATTGCAAATATGTATGATCTGACAAAAACGATTGCAGCAGATTTGTTTGCTGACGCGACCTATCCTTGGGAGGTTCTTCCGAAAATCAGTGATTTTATTGTCGCACTGGGCAGTGAACTTGATCCGGCTGTCTTTGAGAAACGTGGTGAAAATATCTGGGTGGCAAGATCAGCAAAAGTCGCACCGACGGCATGCTTAAACGGACCACTGATCATCGACGAGGACGCAGAGGTGCGCCATTGTGCATTCATCCGCGGCAATGCGATCGTTGGCAAAGGTTCGGTTGTTGGTAATTCCACAGAATTGAAGAATGTGGTCATTTTTGACAGCGTGCAGGTGCCGCACTACAATTACGTCGGAGATTCTGTCCTGGGGTATAAGTCACATATGGGCGCAGGTTCAATCACCTCCAATGTCAAGTCCGACAAGACGCTTGTTGTCGTAAAGGATAATAAGAGCGGTCAGGAGATGGCAACAGGACTCAAGAAATTCGGTGCGATGCTTGGGGATTATGTCGAAGTCGGATGTAACAGTGTCTTAAATCCGGGTTCTGTCATTGGACCGCATACAAATGTTTATCCGCTTTCCATGGTTCGCGGTGTTGTGTATGCCAACAGTATTTACAAGAATAAGAATGAAATTGTGACAAAGGACTAGACGAAAGTCGTAAAATATGCGACAATACTCACAGTGTGTTAGTTATTTTTTTAACTAGTGAGAGCGTAGATTCTAATGGATATGCTCTATGTATTATGAAAGGAGTTTTATAATGATTTACACAAAGGAAGTTGAAAACATGTGTCCTGTTGCTAAGGGCGCAAAACATGAACCGGCTCCAATTCCTGAAGAAGGAAAATGGGTACATTCCAAGAAGATTGAAGATATTTCCGGTTTTACACATGGTGTAGGCTGGTGTGCTCCACAGCAGGGTGCATGTAAGTTGTCTTTGAATGTAAAGAATGGTGTGATTGAAGAAGCACTCGTTGAGACAATCGGATGCTCAGGTATGACACATTCTGCAGCTATGGCAGCAGAGATCTTACAGGGTAAGACAATTCTGGAAGCATTAAATACAGACCTGGTATGTGATGCAATCAATACAGCAATGAGAGAATTATTCTTACAGATCGTTTATGGTCGTACACAGTCTGCATTCTCTGATGACGGACTTGCTATCGGTGCAGGTCTTGAAGATTTGGGTAAGGGACTTCGTTCTCAGGTAGGAACCATGTACGCTACCAAGGCAAAGGGCGTTCGTTATCTGGAAATGGCAGAAGGCTATGTAACCGGTATTGCATTGGATGCAGATAATGAGGTTATCGGATATCAGTTCGTTTCACTTGGCAAGATGACTGACTTCATCAAGAAGGGCGACGATCCTAATACTGCATGGGAGAAGGCTTCCGGCTCTTATGGACGTGTTACACCGGAGCAGGGTGCAGTTAAGATTATCGACCCGAGAGCAGAGTAGAAAGGAGACGTAAGAAGATGGCTTTATTTGAATCATATGAAAGAAGAATTCCACAGATCAATGCTGTGCTGAATAGTTATGGTATCAGCTCAATCGAAGAAGCTGAGAAGATTACAAAAGACGCTGGACTGGATGTCTATGACCAGATCAAGAAGATCCAGCCGATCTGTTTTGAGAACGCTTGCTGGGCTTACATTGTAGGTGCTGCAATCGCAATCAAAAAGGATTGCCGCAGAGCCGCAGATGCAGCAGCAGCAATCGGTGAAGGCCTGCAGGCTTTCTGTATTCCGGGTTCCGTTGCAGACCATCGTAAGGTAGGTCTTGGTCATGGTAACCTTGGTAAGATGTTATTAGAGGAAGAGACAGAGTGCTTCTGTTTCCTGGCAGGACATGAGTCTTTCGCAGCAGCAGAAGGTGCCATTGGTATCGCTGAGAAGGCCAACAAGGTTCGTAAAAAACCGCTTCGTGTTATTCTGAATGGTCTTGGAAAAGATGCTGCACAGATTATTTCCCGTATCAACGGATTTACCTATGTAGAGACCAAGTACGATTACAAAGAGGCTAAGGTCAATGTAGTATATGAGAAGGCATATTCCGATGGACTTCGTGCAACCGTTAAGTGTTACGGTGCAGACGATGTACAGGAAGGCGTTGCTATCATGCACATGGAGAATGTAGGCGTTTCCATTACCGGTAACTCTACCAACCCAACTCGTTTCCAGCATCCGGTAGCAGGTACATACAAGAAAGAATGTATCGAGCAGGGTAAGAAGTACTTCTCCGTTGCATCCGGCGGTGGTACCGGACGTACCCTTCATCCGGACAACATGGCAGCTGGTCCGGCTTCCTATGGTATGACAGATACTTTGGGACGTATGCATTCAGATGCTCAGTTCGCTGGTTCTTCTTCCGTTCCGGCTCACGTAGAGATGATGGGTCTGATTGGTGCAGGTAACAACCCGATGGTCGGCATGACGGTTGCGGTTGCTGTAAGTGTACAGGAAGCAGCAGAGGCAGGAAGATTCTAGGACTTTGCCTGAATCGGGACTTCGTTGAATGGACGAGGATTGCCAACGTGTGAAATCAAAATGAATAGACCTGGTTTCTTCTCGTAGCCTTGGTGGTGCATGGCTGCGGGAGAGGCCAGGTCTTTTTTTTCTGGAAAGCATTTTACGTATCATGGCGATGTGTCCTTCTGATTTATCCGTAAAAAAACGGGATGTTGCAAACTTTAACTGAATATGATTACATATAAGTAACCTATTTCAAGCAGATTTATATGTAAATTATACGGGGCACGCCGGATTTGTGGCAAGGGTTTTACAGATAAACAGCGCAAAACGAATAGATTTAGAAGACGGTGCGATGGCTCATTTGCCGGCAGAAACAGTTTGACGAGCAGACAGGTGTTCCTCATGATTTAGAACTAAGTAGAAGGGAGTTATTATGGGAGATTCAAAAGTATATTTCACTTCATTTAAAACTACATCACATGAGAATTTGATTCAGAAACTGCATCGTCTGATGAAGACCGCAGGATTTGAAACGATTGATTTTGATGAGAAGTACGCGGCTATCAAGATTCATTTTGGAGAATATGGGAATCTTGCATTTTTGCGTCCAAATTATGCAAAGGTGGTTGCAGATTATGTGAAAGAATTGGGCGGCAAGGCCTTTCTGACAGACTGTAATACGCTGTATGTGGGAAGCAGAAAGAATGCGCTGGATCATCTGGACACGGCTTATGTCAACGGGTTCTCTCCGTTGCAGACAGGATGTCATGTCATTATTGGCGATGGCCTGAAAGGAACAGACGAGGCAGTAGTGCCTATTGACGGTGAGTATGTCAAGGAAGCGAAGATTGGACAAGCGATTATGGATGCCGATATTTTTATTTCCCTCACCCATTTCAAGGGGCATGAGATGGCGGGCTTTGGTGGTGCCATCAAGAATATCGGTATGGGCTGCGGCTCTCGTGCCGGTAAGATGGAGCAGCACTGTGAGGGAAAGCCCAGTGTTAATCAGGTTGCCTGTGTGGGTTGTGGAGCCTGCAACC
>CAMAKU010000086.1 GCA_945836255.1 uncultured Roseburia sp.
ATGGAGAGGTAGTTGAAGGTACCGTAATCAATGTTAAGCCTGATGAGATTGCAGTAGACATTGGATATAAATCAGACGGAATCATTCACCGCAGTGAATATACCAACGAAGCCAATGCAGATCTGACCCAGTTAGTGTCAGTGGGAGATAAGATTGATGCTATGGTAATCAAGGTGAATGACGGCGAAGGACAGATTGCCCTTTCCTATAAGAGACTGGCCGCTGAAAA
Source organism: uncultured Roseburia sp. (assembly GCA_945836255.1). GTDB lineage: Bacteria > Bacillota > Clostridia > Lachnospirales > Lachnospiraceae > Pararoseburia. Next base: position 230 of record CAMAKU010000086.1, read on the forward strand.
AGGCAATAAGCGTCTGGAGGAGGCTTTTGAGAATCAGGAAGTGCTTACGGCAAAGGTTGCACAGGTGCTTAATGGTGGACTTAGTGTTGTAATTGATGAGGCCAAGATTTTTATTCCTGCAAGTCTGGTTTCTGATACTTACGAGAAAGATCTGAACAAGTACAATGGCCAGGAGATTTCTTTCGTAATTACAGAATTTAACCCAAGAAGAAGACGTATTATCGGTGATAGAAAGCAGTTACTGGTTGCTGAAAAAGAGAAATTATCTGAAGAATTGTTTGCAAAAATCCATGTAGGCGATGTGATCGAAGGTACCGTCAAGAATGTTACCGATTTTGGTGCATTTATTGATCTGGGTGGTGCAGATGGTCTGTTACATATCTCTGAGATGTCATGGGGACGTGTGGAGAATCCGAAGAAGGTATTCCATGTAGGTGATCAGGTTAAGGTATTTATCAAGGATATCAATGATAAGAAGATTGCACTTAGCATGAAGTTTGAAGATGAGAATCCTTGGAAGGATGCTGCTTCCCGTTTCGCTGTTGGTACGGTTGTGACAGGCAAGGTGGCACGTATGACAGACTTTGGTGCTTTTGTTGAATTGGCACCAGGTGTGGATGCATTGTTACATGTTTCACAGATTGCGAAGGAGCATATTGAGAAGCCGTCTGATGTTCTGACTGTTGGACAGGAAGTTGAGGCTAAGATTGTTGAATTCCGCGAGGAGGACAAGAAGATCAGCCTGAGCATGAAAGCACTGCTTGCTCCGGAAGAAAAGGAAGAGGAAGAAGAGGACGACGCAGAATTTGCTGATGTTGATATTGATGCAGTCGCAAGTGAGATGGAAGAGTCTGAGGAGTAATCAGATTTCCCCGGAGAATGATTTATATGGATAATTATGAGGCTTTTAAGAAGGATGTCTATGCACTCACAAAGATTGATTTGAGTTCCTACAAAGAAAAGCAGATGCGTCGCAGAATTGATTCGCTGATTAAGAAGAACAACTGTGATTCGTATGATGCTTATGTGAAATTACTTCGAACCAATCAGAAGATCTTTGAAGAGTTTGTAAATTTCCTTACAATCAATGTTTCGGAGTTCTATCGGAATCCTGAACAGTGGGATTTCCTCGTGAATGAATTTGTGCCGGAACTGATACACAAGTTTGGCACCAATCTGCGCATCTGGTCAGCGGCATGTTCTACCGGAGATGAGCCGTATTCGCTTGTTATGGCTTTGTCGGAACATCTGGATCTCAGTAAGATCAAGATTTATGCTACTGATATTGATAAACAGGTGATTGCAACCGCCAAGGTTGGTTTGTATTCGGAGAAGAGCATTGCCAATGTGCCGGAGGTATACAAGAAGAAATTCTTTACTAAGGTAGGGCAGTCCTATCAGATTTCTGAGCAGGTCAAGCGGTGTGTAGAGTTTAAGGAGCATAACCTGTTGTCTGATCCTTATCCGAAGGATTGTCATTTGATTGTCTGCCGTAATGTACTGATTTATTTTACGGATGAAGCAAAGAATGAAGTGTATGAGAAGTTTGCCAAGGCTTTAAAGGATGGCGGAATTCTTTTTATTGGAAGTACGGAGCAGGTGACGGATTATAAAAGCATGGGTTATAAAAGAAGATATTCTTTCTACTATGAGAAGGAAGAGTAAGAGCAATCCGGCGGTCAGTTTATCACAACTGGCCGCTTTTCTGTTATGGCGACGAGGAAAATGGACGTTGTGCTCTGCAGGACAAAAGCCTGCGGCAGAATGTGTAGAAGATGAGCATTTTACGTCTACAGATCGGAGGAATGTCGCAGTAGACATTTGAGATATTGTTCAAAGAATATCGGATTCATATTCGTCGCATCGTAGAGCAGATAACGCAGCGGTGCTTTGTATTCAGGATAAAAGACGCAGGCATCTTCTGTGATGGTAAGTTTTGGGGGAAGGCAGAGAAATAAGCCTTCTTTTTTTACATAGCAATTTGCCGGCTTGGCAGGTTGCTTTTTGTCTTTGGCAATACAGGATGCCAATTCCTTTAAGACAATCATATCATCCAAAGGGAGATAGACGTAGTCTTTGTAGTTGGGCAGGTAATGCCTCATGGTGCCAGAGAACAGCGGAATCGAGGCACGAAACGTCTCTTTGTTCAGGATGATATAACAATCAAACAGATGAAGCCGCACAGGAGCAGGAAGCGCTTCACCAAGGGAACCTTCCAGAAGTAGTTCCGTCTGTGGCTGTCCCTCATAGTCCGAATAGTTGTGCGCTTCGATAGAATGAATCTGTAGAGCGAGACTTCCCAAATCCCGATAGGCAAAAATAGGCAGAATGGTAATCATGCCGGCCACATCTTCATAATTGTGCAGTTGTAACAGATGCAAAGCATCGGCATCTCTGGTTTCCAGATAGGATTGATAGACACGGATTAGTTCACCGCCATCGTATCGGTCATCACGGGTGATGCCAAGAAATTGCTCGATGGATTTTTGCTTTAAAGAGGGGAGTGACAATAATTTCTTAAAAGGTTTACATTTCTGGTAGATATCCAGATGGTTTTCGGGATAATCCTCCCAAGGAATATGATGTTTGTCACAACGCTCACGTAAAAAAGGCTCATCAAAGCGTTTTCCGTTAAAGGTAATCACAGAGGAAAAGGCAGAGGCCTGACGAAGGAACTCCCGAAGAATGCAGGACTCGTCCTCCGGGGATTCTGCAAAATATTGATGAATGGTGATTTTACCGCCAGAGCGATAGGCACAACCGATCAGGTAAATCTGATGGTGACGGGCAGATAGTCCGGTGGTCTCAATATCGTATAGGAAAGCATCTTCGGTAAAATAGTCAAACTCTACGGAGTGTGGTGTATATGGATAGGTGTTTTTCCAGTGTTGCATGACGTTGTTCTCCTGTTAGTAAATACGATGCAAATCGTTGTAAATCAACGTTTCTTGCGATTTGGTAAATTATTTTTATATAGTATAACACAAATGCAGATGGTACTCAAAAAGATACAAAAAGATCAAAGTGTATGTCTCGATTTGATGATAAAAGTGATATAATGTATACAAAATGTGTAAACACATAACTTCGAAAGAAAGCGGGGTACAATTCATGGGCCTAAAGACATTTAAGGGTGGCGTTCATCCCAAGGATGGAAAAGACTTATCTAAGTCAAAGCCAATCAAAGAATTGCTGCCAGAGGGAGAATTAGTTTTTCCTTTGTCACAGCATATTGGTGCTCCTGCGACACCGATTGTCGCTGTGGGTGACACTGTTTTAAAAGGACAGAAGATTGCAGAAGCCAGTGGTTTTGTTTCTTCTCCGATCTATTCGTCTGTTTCCGGAACCGTTAAGGCGATTGAGCCAAGACGTGTGACTGTTGGTGATATGGTGAATGCCATTATCATCGAGAGTGACGGCGAGTTCAAGGAAGTGGATTATGAGGAGACAGAAGATATCACCAAACTGAGCAATGAGGAGATTATCGGTAAGATCAAAGAAGCCGGTGTCGTTGGTATGGGTGGTGCCGGTTTCCCGACACATGTGAAGTTATCACCTAAGGAGCCGGATAAGATCGAATATATCATTGCCAACTGCGCAGAGTGCGAGCCGTATCTGACATCGGACTATCGACGGATGGTAGAAGAACCGGAGAAACTCGTGGAAGGAATGCGCATTGTTTTGCAGTTATTCCCCAACGCACGCGGTATTTTCGGCATTGAAGATAACAAGCCGGATTGTATCGAGAAGATATCTGCGCTGGTTGCCGGCGAATCGCGCATGGAGGTTTGCCCTTTGCAGACGAAATATCCGCAGGGAGGTGAGCGCCAGTTGATTTTTGCAACCACTGGACGAAGTATTAATTCCAAGATGCTTCCGGCAGATGCAGGCTGCATTGTGGATAACGTAGAGACCATGGTTGCGATTTATAATGCAGTTCGGTTTGGCAAACCGCTGACCAACCGAATCTTTACGGTGACTGGAGATGCTGTATGTGAACCGAGAAATTTCTATATCAGTATCGGAACCAGTTACAGTCAGTTGCTGGAGGCAGCGGGCGGTCTGGTTGCACCGGCGAAGAAGATGATTGCCGGCGGGCCCATGATGGGATTTGCACTGTTTTCTGTGGATGTTCCAACAACAAAGACGACCTCTGCATTGCTTTGCATGACGGAGGACGAAGCATCCAAATACGAGACGACAGCATGTATTAACTGCGGTCGTTGCGTCGAGGCGTGCCCGGAGTCATTGGTACCTTCCAGACTTGCGGATTATTCGGAGCATCATCAGATGGATGAGTTTGAACGTTGGTATGGCCTAGAGTGTGTCGAGTGCGGAAGTTGTAGTTATGTTTGCCCGGCACGCAGACCATTAGCACAATCTGTGAAGACAATGAAAAAGTTTGTCTTGGCAGAGAAGAGAAAGAAAAATTAGAAAGGGGTGAATTTTGTGAGTGATTTATTAAACGTTACATCTTCGCCACATGTCAGAGATAAAGTAGATACACAAAAGATTATGTTGCTGGTAATTATTTCTTTACTTCCGGCATCCATCTTCGGCGTCTGCAATTTCGGCGTTCATGCGCTGATTTTAATTCTTGTTACAATTGCCAGTTGTGTTGCTTCCGAATGGATTTATGAGAAAATCGTCCATAAGAAGAGCACCATCAATGATCTGAGTGCTGTTGTCACAGGTCTGTTGCTGGCTTTGAATCTTCCACCGACACTTCCATGGTGGCAAGCGGTCATCGGTGGTGTGTTTGCGATTGTTATTGTTAAGATGTTATTTGGAGGTCTGGGACAGAACTTTATGAACCCGGCACTGGGGGCCAGATGTTTTCTGTTGATTTCCTTTACGGGATCTATGACGACCTTTACATATGATGGGGTATCCGGTGCAACACCCCTTGCTTTGTTAAAGGCAGGAGAGAATGTGGATACCATGTCCATGTTGCTTGGTACTACATCCGGAACCATCGGTGAGACCTCTGTGATTGCACTTTTGATTGGTGCCATTATTCTGATTCTGTTTGGTGTCATTGACCTGCGGATTCCGGGATCTTATATCGTTACTTTTGCTGTATTCGTGCTTCTGTTTGGCGGACATGGCTTTGATATGAATTATCTGATTGCACAACTGTGTGGTGGTGGTCTCATGCTGGGAGCATTCTTTATGGCGACGGACTATGTTACCTCACCGATTACACCTGCGGGCAAAATTATATATGGTATTGCACTGGGGATTCTGACCGGTATTTTCCGTATTTTTGGAGCTTCCGCAGAAGGTGTTTCCTATGCGATTATCTTTGGTAACCTTTTAGTTCCTTTGATTGAAAGAATTACGATTCCAAGAGCATTTGGTATCGTCAAGGAAAAAGGAGGCGACAAATAATGAATAAATTAGTGAAAGACGCCTTGGTTCTGACGGCAATCACTGTGATTGCCGGTGTATGTCTTGGCGGCGTATACGAAATCACCAAAGGCCCGATTGCAAAAGCATCGGAAGAGGCAACACAGGAGTCTTACAAAGAAGTGTTTGCAGACGCAGCCTCTTTTTCTGATCTTGAGGGATTTGATTCCGCAGAAGCGACTGCTTTGGTGGCAGATGCGGGTTATACAGATGATGAGATTGTCAATTGCGTTGTGGCATTAGATGATGCAGGGGAGACCCTTGGCTATGTTATTACAGTGACTTCTCATGCAGGATACGGCGGAGATATCACCTTTTCCATGGGTGTGACCGCTGATGGCACCTTGAATGGTTATTCCATTACCGATATTAGTGAGACGGCGGGTCTTGGTATGAAGGCCAAAGAGGACGCTTTTAAGAATCAGTTTTCCGGTATTCCGGCACAGATTCTGGAAGTGACTAAGGGAACGAAATCTGCTGATACAGAGATTGAAGCAATCAGTGGGGCGACCATTACTTCCAAAGCGGTCACCTATGGTGTTGATGCCGGCTTGACCTATTATAACAGTCTGGTAGGAGGTGCAACCAATGAATAAGATCGTAGAACGTTTGCAGAACGGTATTATTAAAGAAAATCCTACATTTGTGCTGATGCTTGGTATGTGTCCGACGCTGGCCGTTACCACATCAGCGATTAATGGACTTGGTATGGGACTTTCCACAACCGTGGTTCTGGTTATGTCTAACCTGATGATTTCCTTACTGAGAAATATTATTCCGGATCGTGTGCGTGTGCCGGCATTTATCGTTATCGTGGCATCTTTTGTTACGGTGGTACAGTTTCTGGTACAGGGATTTATCCCTTCTCTGTATGCATCCTTGGGAATATATATTCCGTTGATTGTTGTAAACTGTATTATTCTCGGTAGAGCGGAGAGTTATGCGTCCAAGAATCCTGTGATTCCTTCTATCTTTGATGGACTTGGTATGGGTCTGGGATTTACCTTGGGCTTGACGCTGATCGGTATTGTCCGTGAGATTCTGGGTGCGGGCCAAATTTTTGGTTTCCAACTTCTTCCGTTGGCAGATGCTGCTTCCGGTAAGATGGGTTATACACCGATTACGATTTTTGTTTTGGCACCGGGAGCATTCTTTGTTCTTGCTTTCTTAGTAGCCATTATGAATGTAGTGCGTGCCAATGCGGAGAAAAAGGGTAAAAAGATTGCTCCGGCAACCGGTTGTTTGGCTGGTGATTGTGAGAGTTGTGGCATGGGCTCCTGCTCAGGCAAGTCAGTGGTCCAGAAGGCAGAGGCGACAGTTCCTGTTGCGCAGGCATCTGACGACCAAAACGAAGATAAGGAATAGGAGGAATAGCGATGAAAGAACTTATTTTGATTTTAGTTGCATCGGCAATTGTAAATAACGTCGTGCTCAGCCAGTTCCTTGGTCTTTGTCCGTTCCTTGGTGTATCCAAGAAAATCGAGACAGCTGCCGGTATGGGCGGTGCGGTTATTTTTGTATTAACCATTTCTAGTTTTGTAACGGGGTTGATCTACAAATTCATTCTGGAACCAACAGGATTTTCTTATTTGCAGACCATCGTGTTTATTCTTGTGATTGCTGCATTGGTGCAGTTCGTGGAGATGTTTCTTAAGAAACAGATGCCGGCACTGTATCAGTCTTTGGGTGTGTATCTACCTCTGATCACAACAAACTGTGCGGTATTAGGTATTGCACTGAAGAATGTATCAAATGAATACACGATTTTACAAGGTGTAGTGAATGGATTTGGTACTGCTGTGGGATTTACAATTGCAATTGTAATCATGGCAGGTATCCGTGAAAAGATTGAATTCAATGATATCCCTAAGCCATTTAGAGGCTCTGCCATTGTGCTGGTTACAGCAGGATTAATGGCAATTGCATTCTTTGGATTCTCAGGAATTATTTAGGAGGGCTGACAAATGAGTATTGTAGGAGTAGTAGTAGCTGCTGTAATTGTCGGCTGCACAGGATGTTTGATGGGATTCTTCCTTTGCTTTGCTTC
>CAMAKU010000087.1 GCA_945836255.1 uncultured Roseburia sp.
ATCTAACAGCGAAAAATTGTCGCCGGAACACAGCAAAAGTTTCGCAAACGCCTATAATAGGAGATCATACAGGAGGATTTTTACATGAAAACAGAAACGATTGTATTGAACGAAACAAGAAACGTCACTCTAACCGCCTATCGATTGGATTGCGGCGAAGGATTCGGCTGTGTGCCAAAACGTCCGGCCGTCCTTGTGTTGCCGGGCGGTGGTTATCAGATGTGTTCCGACCGGGAAGCAGATCCGGTGGCTCTGGCCTATGCCAAAGCCGGATACCAGACCTTTATTCTGCGGTACTCTCTGGGCAAAGATGCCGTCTGGCCGAATCCGCTGGATGACTATGAGCAGGCAATGGCCTTGATCCGTGAGCATGCAGATGCGTGGTGTCTGTATCCGGACAAGATTGCCGTCATCGGTTTCTCCGCCGGAGGACATCTTGCCTGTGCGGCAGCCACGATGGCAAAGAACCGCCCCAACGCTGCCATCCTCGGCTATGCGGTGGCCGGAGCCGAAGTCAAAGCCTGCTGTCCCACAGCACCCGATACGGTTGCTCAGGTGGACGCACTGACACCGCCCTGCTTCCTCTTTGCGACCCGTACCGATAATCTCGTACCCATTCACAATTCCATCGACTTTATGAGTGCTTTGGCTGCGCAAGGTATCGCTTTCGAGAGCCATATCTATGCTTATGGCCCCCACGGCTTTTCCACCTGCGAAAGTACCATACAGGACATGCGCCCCGAAACCATCTGCCAGCGTACATCTCACTGGGTGGAAGACAGTATCGGTTGGCTCCGGGATGTCTTCGGCGAATGCAGCGTCAATGGCATGGGCGAACCACTGTGTCCGTCACATATGAATGATGACCACGAGCCATTCTTATCCGTTGCATGTACCTTTGGACATCTCATGCAAAATGAAACCGCTGCCGCTATCCTGCAACCAATGATCGATGCATTGATCAGCAATCTCAGCGACAACGCTGCCGGCATGGCCGCTGCCTTTGATGACAGCGATGGTCCTTCCATGGTACAAGGCATGAAGTTGTGTGATCTGCTTGCATACGGGAATATCTCCGACGAAGCGTTACAGGCACTGGATGCACAACTACATCAAATTGAGAATAAATAGTTCACAAACTGCTGCGCTGTTCGGCCGGAGATGCCGCCATGACTGAGTTCCCACTTATTGGCTTCTGCCCGGAGTTCATCATCACTCATTTGTTCCGGCGTGATTCCCTGCTTGCGGGCTAGTTCAATCACGATATGGAAGTACTCTTTCTGACTTGGCTTAGAGTAATTAATGGTAACACCAAAACGATTGACCAGAGACAATTTCTCTTCCATGGTATCCGAACGGTGCATACCATTTTTTACTTCCACATCATTGCGGTCATTCCATGTCTCTTTAATCAGATGGCGACGGTTGGAGGTGGCATAGATCAGAATATTATCCGGTCTCGTCTCCACACCGCCTTCAATGACCGCCTTTAAGAATTTATATTCCACCTCGAATTCTTCAAAGGACAGATCATCCATGTAGATGATGAACTTATAATTGCGATTCTTGATCTGGGCAATCACATTGGAGAGATCTTTGAATTGGTGCTTGTAGATCTCAATCATACGCAACCCCTGCGGATAGAACTCATTGACAATTGCCTTGATACTCGTAGACTTGCCGGTACCACTGTCACCAAACAGCAGCACATTGTTTGCCGCTTTTCCCTCCACAAACGCTTTGGTATTGTTGACCAATTTTTCTTTCTGAATCTCATAGCCAATCAAATCATCCAGCATGACGCGTTCCATATTGTTAATCGCCAGGAACTCCACTTCTCCCTCGCTCTTCTCACGGATACGAAATGCCTTATTGAGGCCGAACATACCGACACCGTAATCACGGTAAAATCCCGTCACCGCATCAAAGAATCCGTCAGCATCTGCCGCCTGCTCCAGTTGGGCGCTGAGGGCAATGATCTTCTCGCTGACATTCTTGTTATACATCAATTCTTTTTTGGGGATGGAATGGTAATCGGATAAGCGGGAAAAGCAGTCGATTCCCAAATCTGCTTCAATCTGTGTAAAATCATAATCGAACAAATTCTTAAACACTGCGAAATCGTTTCTGGCAAAATGATTCACACTCCCGTCATTAGCACCAACCTTTTCACAGGTAATGCTAAATGGATTCTCATTGGTTACCAGATAAAATGCAAGATAATTGTGCCACAGATTATGGTCGAACCCATAATCCGTAGCAACAATCAATAGACGTTTGACTTGTGTATAAATATCCTGGATCAATTGCGACTTACTACTTGTCTTCTCCTCATAACGTCGGAAAATCTCTCCCAACTGATACAGAATATCGTCATGATCCATATCTCCATACATGATTAACTTTGCAATTTCACGATACATCTTTTGCACCTCTTTCTTCCATACATCCGCGGTTGCAAAAGGGCACCGCGCACCACGCTTTTATTATAACTACTCGTAGCGCAATGCGTCAATCGGATTCAACTTGGCCGCTTTATTCGCCGGATAGTAACCGAAGAATACACCAATCGCCATGGAGAATCCCAGAGAAATTAAGATACTCTTGACAGACGGAACCGCAGAAGCACCGATGTAATTGGCTGCGGCAATACCACCAATGCATCCAATCAGAATACCGATAGCACCTCCGATAAGGCAGATCACGATGGATTCAATGATAAATTGCACCCGAATCGAACTATTGGGCGCTCCAAGAGCCTTTCGCGTTCCGATTTCTCTGGTACGCTCGGTAATGGACACCAACATAATATTCATAACACCGATTCCACCTACCACCAGCGCAATACCGCCAATCAACGCAATCGCCGTAGTGATGGTATCCATCATCGTCTCCATAATGGATACCATGGATGCCATACTCATGGCTGACACTTCAAAATCCCGGTTATTCCGATAAATATTAGCAAAGAACGACTCAATCTGTGCCGCCACCTGATCCGGATTCTCGTTGGGATCAACCACTACCGTCAGCGTCTGATAGCCACTGGAATGATTGATCTCCTGTGCTGTCTTGAGCGGAATGTACAGATCTGTCGCATGATGATTCATAAACATCGCATACATATTCTGCGTAGCATCATCGCTCTCTTCATAAACACCTTCAATAATAAAATTGTAATATTTATTGTCGATGGCAAGATTGACGGTACTGCCAACTGCCTTTGTGACATCACCGTCAAACAGATCATCCAGGGCTTTTTCCGAAAGCAACGCTACCATAGCGCCATTCTGCAATTCATCCTCACTGAAAAAACTACCCTGTACCAGATTCATGTCATTGGCAAGAAAATAACCCAAACTGGTTCCTTTGACTGACACCTCTGCTGTGGCACCGTCCGCCTCCTGCTGAATCTGTCCGGCTCCCACCTGCTCGGAAATGGAGTAGGCTTTGATGGAACTTCCCAGAGCATCCTTCATCTGGCGCAGCATCTCTGTGGTAATATAATCTTCCTGCGAGGGCTGCTTTGCGTCCTCATCGGAACTGCCCCAGTCCATCCCCATCTGTACGCTCTCATCATCTGCATCTGCATCTTCCCGCTCTTCCAATGTAACCGTAATATTATTCGCACCGAGAGAACTCATGGATTCCGTAACAGTGGCGGTAACGGAATCTCCCACCGTCATAATAGCAATGACGGAACCAATACCGATAATAATGCCCAACATTGTCAGAAGTGCACGCATTTTATTCGCCTTCAGACTGAAAACAGCCAGACGGATATTCTCATAGATCATCGTCATCGTCCTGTGCCCTTCCTTTCTCCCAGTATATTACCGTCCTTGATCGTAACGATACGCTCTGTCTCCTCCGCCAATTCCGGCGAATGTGTAATCAGGACGATGGTCTTGCCCTCCTCATCGTGCAACTTGTGAAACAAATCCATGACCAAGCGCCCTGTCGTAGAATCCAGAGCTCCCGTGGGCTCGTCCGCCAGAATGATCGCCGGATCGTTCGCCATGGCTCGGGCAATAGCGACACGCTGCTTCTGACCACCGGACAACTCCTCCGGCAAATGCTTCATTCGATCCTGCATACCAACCAATTCCAGCAGTTCCCCCGCCCGAGCAATCCGCTGCTTGCCCGGGATTCCTGCATACAACATGGGCAATTCTACATTTTTGATTGCATTGGTCTTGGAGATTAGATTATACGTCTGAAACACAAAACCAATCTTACGGTTACGAATCTGCGATAACTCTGCATCCTTCGCCGCAATGACATTCACACCATCCAGGGTGTAACTGCCCTCCGTGGGACGATCCAATGCGCCGATGATATTCATCAGCGTAGACTTACCGGAGCCGGACGCACCAACGATGGAGACAAACTCACCTTCCATAACCTGTAACGAAATGCCGTGCAGCACCTCCAGTTCATTCGGCGTACCAATATAGAATCGCTTATAGATATCCTTCAGGTCTATAATCGTTCTACCCATTATACACCTCCCATGGAGGAGGAACCGTTAATCATATCCTCAAGACTGTTACCAGCTTCTACTTCCGGAATCAGTACCTTGGTTCCTTCTTTCAAACCGGAATCTACGATCTCCGTATAGTAATCGCTCTCAAGTCCCTTAATGACCGTCACTTTCTTCGTCTTGTAGGAGCCATCCTCGTTGGTACCGGTAATCTGCTCCACATAATAGGTCTGATCATCATCCGTTTGTACGGCATTATACGGAACCGAAAGTACGTCTTCATTCTTTTGCAATATAATATTTAGTTTCGCCGTCATTCCAATACGCACCTTGTCACAGGGTGTATTCAGACCGATTGTAACTGTAAAAGTAACATCATCACTGCTACTGCCGGAACTCATCACGGAAGAACTGCCGCTCCCCAGGATGCTGTCCAGATCCAGACCCATGCTGCCTGAGATTCCGTTGCCGGTACTACCTGTGGCAATTGGTGAGACCTTTTTCACCGTGCCGCTCAGTTCGGTGGAACCGGTAGCGTTAGTCTTGATCACCACCTCCTGACCTTCCTGGATGTCGTTGATGTCGTACTCATCAATCTCTGTGGTAATATCAAAAGAATCCACATTGTCGATAATCGCAATCACACTTCCATTGTAATCGTCGCCCACTTCCACGTTAACCGCCGTAACCAGACCACTCACCGTCGCTCTTACGGTTGCTCCCTCTATTTTCTCCTGCAAATCATCCACCCATTCCTGTTGCGTCTTACCGGAATCCTTGGTGGAATCCATGGTGTCATTATAATTATCTACCTGATCCTGATAGTTGTCATTGATTCGCTTGATGTCCTCTTCACGGTTGGCCACTCGCGTCTCGTAAGTATTTCTGGCATTGTCGGCGCTTCGACGATCCGATTCCATCTGTCGTTTCAAACTGGATACCTGGGAATTAGCATTCGTATATGCCGTGCTTGTCTTATCTACAATGTTGTTGGCTAAGGCAACGGCATCATTGTAGGCAGTAACCGAATCATTATACGTATTCTCCGCCGCCTGCCAGTCGTCATAGGCATCCTGAATATTCTCATCCACCTCTGCCAGATTCTCATCGCGATCCTTGGTTGCCTGCTCCAGACTGCGGTTAGCACTGTCCTTCGTGCGTTGCGTCTGCTCATTGGTATCCGACAAGTTCTCCCTGGCATCCGCCAGATCCTCCTGCAAATCTGCGGTATCCAGCACACAAATCACATCCCCTGCACTGACGGTATCGCCCACTTCCACATTCACTGCAAGCACTTCCACCCCGGTGGTATCCGAAGTAATCTTCTCCTCATCCGCCGCAACAAAAGTCCCTGTCGCCGAGACACTCTCCGTCAATGTGCGCTTCTCAACGACTGCTGTCTCCTCCTTCGCTGCTGTCTTCTGACCGCCCTTGACGCCCGCCACAACGCCAAACACCAGTACTACCACAAGAATAACCGCTACAATGATACAGATCTTCTTATGTTCTTTGATCCAATTCATATCTCTCTCCTTGTTCCGTAGGTATCCTGCCGGATGCATATCCGTTCATCCCACTTTTTCATTTTCTAATCTTAATCCTTAGCCACTTGATTTACAATAAACAGACAGGAAATAATTATTAAATATTTATAAAAAAACGCTCCTCATTTTGAGGAGAATCTTCTTTTCGAGACGAAATACCTGTACTTGTGTCATATCCATCAACTCACCGATCTGTGACTGCGTCTTATTTTCAAAATAACGCAACCGGATGACTTTCGTCTCCGTCTCATCCAACTGTGCAAATGCTTCCTGCAGCATCTGATGTTCCATAACCTCCTGTTCCATGGGTTTACCGGACTTTTGCAGTTGATCGATCAAGAGAACCTCCCCCTCCCCCGAATCGTATACGGGTTCGTAGATGGACTCCACCGGTCGTTCACTGCCCAGTGCCAACATGACATCCTCCATGGTCAGCCCCGTCTCTTTTACAATATCATCTACAGTCAGATGCTCCTGCTGTTCCATCAAAGCATGAATCCTCCGGCGGTTTTCCACAATGGAACGTGCCACCTTCACCGGAGTATCATCCCGCAAAAATCGTCGAATCTCACCAATAATCAGCGGTACGGCATAGGTGGAAAATTTGACATCATAACTGGTATCAAAACGATCCACTGCCTGCATCAACCCAATGACGCCAATCTGAAACAATTCCTCTTTTTCCCTTCCACTGTATGCAAAGCGATTGACCATACTCCACACCAGCGGCGTGTTTTCCATGACCAGGCGCTCTCTGGCCTCCTTATCTCCCTGCTGTGCCCGCTGGATCATTTCCTTCATCTGATTCATATCAATCTCTTTCCAGCAGGTTCTTCGTCATCATAACAGTTGTGCCACTGCCGGGCTGGGAAAACACCTCGATACTGTCCATAAAGGCTTCCATAAATGCAAAGCCCATCCCCGAACGCTCCAGTTCCGGCCGAGTGGTGTAGAATGGTTCTCTCGCCTTTTTGACATCGGCTATACCCTGTCCAAAATCCTGCACACAGACGGTCAGTGCAGTTCCCTCCATGGCGCAGGACATGGTTACACTCCCCGTTGTATTCTCATAACCGTGAATGACGGCATTGGTCACTGCTTCCGAAACCGCAGTCTTCACATCGGTTAGTTCTTCCACCGTAGGATTCCTGCCTACCAGAAATGCACTCACCACCATGCGGGCAAACGCCTCATTTGCCGAAATCGCATCAAACGTCACTGTCATATGATTTTCCATCCTTACTCCTCTCCTTCTGTGCTCTCATCCGAAGACGGCGGCAGCACGGTGATAATTCGATTCAAGCCAGACAGATGAAAAATCTGCTGAATCCGCGGGTTTAAATTCATAGCGACAACCTGTCCACCGGAAAATCCCAGATTTCGGCTTCTGCCAATGAGGACGCCGATACCGGAACTATCCATGAATTCCGTGTTGGAGAAATCAAAGATCAGTTTTTTGACATGATATGTATCAATCAACAGATCTGCTTCTTCCTTCAACTGCACGGCACAGTGGTGATCCAGTTCTTTAGGCACGGTCACCTTTAATTTCCCCTGTTTAATCTCAAATTTGTATTCCATTTCCTACCTCCCAATTGT
The DNA here is from genome assembly GCA_945836255.1 of uncultured Roseburia sp. Lineage (GTDB taxonomy): Bacteria > Bacillota > Clostridia > Lachnospirales > Lachnospiraceae > Pararoseburia. The sequence continues at coordinate 7,627 of CAMAKU010000087.1, forward strand.
TCTATCGTAGATGCTTTCGCAACTTGCCCACA
>CAMAKU010000088.1 GCA_945836255.1 uncultured Roseburia sp.
AAAAAAAAGGAGATTAGGAACATGGGATTATTTGGATTTGGTAAAAAAATGGAAGAGTGCTGTACTTGCGAAGGAAAAGGGTGTCATATTAAGGTCTTAGGCGCCGGATGTAAATCCTGTCAAGAGTTGCATGAAAATGTAAAAAAAGCAGTGGCAAATATGAATCTTGATGCAGAGGTCGAGTACATCACCGATATGGAAAAAGTCATGAGTTATGGTGTTATGAGTATGCCTGCTATTGTAGTGAATGAACAGGTAGTTTCTATGGGTAAAGTATTAAAGGTTGCTCAGGTTGAAGAACTTTTAAAAAAGATTGGTTGTTGAGAATGATAATTTTATACAATTCGATTGAAAGACTGAGATATGGAAGCAATCGAGATAAGGAGGTTGCCCTATGTGACATCATCACAGAAAAAGAGAAGAGAAACAATTATGATGAAGCCATAAAAGGAAACATTGAAATAGGGTATCGGCAAAAGGTCTGATATCAGAAAGGTGGAATCATAGGATGAAAGTAGTAATTGTGGGAGGTGTGGCAGCAGGTGCCAGTTGCGCTGCCAGACTTCGGAGGTTGGATGAACAGGCAGAGATCGTATTGTTGGAGCGCGGCGAATATATTTCTTATGCCAACTGCGGTCTTCCGTATCATGTAGGGGACGTGATTCGCTCTCGGGACGCACTGTTGGTGACGAAAGCAGATATGATGCGGGAGCGTTTTCGTGTGGATGTGCGCACAAAGAACGAAGTGACTGCCATTGATCGTCAGAGAAAAAGGGTGACAGTGAAGAATCTGGCGGAAGATACCAGTTACGAAGAAAACTATGATATTCTGGTGCTTGCCACCGGTTCTTCTCCACTTCGTCCGGGGATTCCCGGAATTGGTGCAAAGAGGATCATGACTCTTTGGACGGTTCCGGATGCAGACCAGATTCGTCAGGTTATTGCATCCGGTGCCAAATCGGCGGTGGTTGTAGGCGGTGGATTTATCGGTTTGGAAACAGCAGAGAATCTACATCAGGCTGGACTTCGCGTGTCCATTGCTGAGGCTCTTGACCAGGTGATGGCACCCCTCGACCCGGAGATGGCAGAAATTTTACACAACAATATCCGGGAAAACGGAATCGATCTGAATCTTTCCGACGGCGTGGAATCCTTTGAAGAAAAGGAGCAGGGCGTGACAGTCACCTTAAAGAGTGGCAAGGAGCTTACGGCGGATCTGGTGCTTTTGTCTATTGGTGTACGTCCCAACGGACTGCTGGCAAAAGACGCCGGACTGGATGTGAATGAACGAAACGGCGTGCTGGTGGACGATCATATGCGAACCAGTGATCCTTCCATTTACGCTGTTGGTGATGTGGCGGTAATCAATGAATTTGTTACGGGAGAACCGGCGATGATCGCATTGGCGGGACCGGCAAATAAACAGGGACGTATTGCTGCTGACAATATTGCCGGCGGGGATGCTGTTTATACAGGGACACAAGGGTCTTCCGTGGCAAAAGTTTTTGATCTGACGGCAGCATCTACCGGGTTGAATGAGAAGAGCTTGAAACGAAGAGGAATGGAGAAAGGCAAGGACTACGAAAGCATTCTGATTTCACAAAACGATCATGCCGGTTATTATCCCGGTGCCATGCCCATGTATTTAAAATTATTGTTTTCCGTGGATGGCTCCAAACTATTTGGTGCACAGATTGTGGGAACCCAGGGTGTGGATAAACGAATCGATACGATTGGTGTGACCATGCGTCTTGGAGGCGGCGTATCGGAATTGAAGAATCTGGAATTGGCATATGCGCCGCCATTTTCATCGGCAAAAGACCCGGTAAATATGGCCGGATTCATGGCGGAGAATGTGATTCATCACATGGTGTCGCTTGCGGAATGGGATGAGCCGGAGAAAAATCCCCAGGCCGTACTTTTGGATGTGCGGGAGGAAGCAGAATTGATGTCGTATTCTCTCCCGGGTGCCATCCATATTCCTTTGGGACAGTTGCGTGAGCGATGTGGCGAACTGGATCCGAATGCCACGTATCTGATTTTCTGTGCCATCGGTGTGAGAGGATACAATGCCGCCCGAATTCTGATGCAGCGTGGCTTTTCCCATGTAAAAGTCTATCCCGCCGGGATTCGGTTCTATCGGCAGACCCATGCCGACAAAGAGGAAATGTACGAGGCAGAAAACGGTACGCAGGCAGGTTCGTTGGCAGAGCAGCGCGGTGTCGTGGCAAGTGAACCGAATAGAAGAAAAATCTCCATTGATTGCAGTGGTATGCAGTGTCCGGGACCGATCATGGAAGTATTCCAGACCATCAATCAGATGGAAGTCGGTGAGCAGTTGGAGGTCACGGCTTCCGATCCGGGCTTTGCCAAGGATGTGGTCTCTTGGTGCAGACGGACGAAAAATACACTGATTTCAAATTGCAAGGAGGGAACTTCCTACATTGCGGTTATTCAAAAAGGAACCGCTACGAATGAGCCAGGCATTTCTGCAGCCTCGTTGACGGAGCAATGCAATGGAGCGATGGTTCAGGACACACCCCAGGGAAAGACGATCATTGTCTTTGATGGGGATATGGATAAGGTACTGGCTGCGTTTGTCATTGCCAATGGTGCTCTGGCCATGGGGCGTCCGGTGACTATGTTCTTTACCTTCTGGGGCTTGACAGCGCTTCGCAAAACAGAGAAGCAGAAATTAAAGAAATCCCTTATTGAGAAAATGTTTGGCATGATGTTGCCTCGGGGTGCAAAGAAACTGAAATTATCTAAGATGAATATGGCGGGCATGGGAACGGCCATGATGAAACACATCATGAAGGATAAGAATATAGATTCTTTGGAAGATATGATGAAAAAAGCCATGGAGCAAGGTGTCAAGATTGTTGCCTGCTCGATGAGTATGGATGTGATGGGCATTCGACAGGAGGAATTGATCGATGGCGTGGAAATCGGTGGTGTGGGAACCTATCTGGGTGATGCCGAAGAATCCAATGTCAACCTGTTTATCTAAAAAGGAAATCCCCGTATAATTCTTTTGCGGAGGTTGTTACGCTTCACAAAGAGCCGCAAGTCTCTTAGGATCGGTAATCTCGATCGTACTTCGGGATAATTTTACCATCCCTTCGTTTTGAAAATAGCGAAGCATGCGCGTAACAACTTCACGGGGATTACCCAAATGATTGCCGATGGTCTCATGGGTAATCTTCAGGGTGTCGCTTTCTTCCAGAGCGCTTTCCTCTAAGAGAAACGTAGCGAGGCGTTTATCAAAACTTTTCCACATGATCTGCTCCATTAACCACATAACCTCGGAAAAGCGGGCAGCCATGATCTCGTTGGTGAAGTTGGCAAGAGGAGCGGAACTGTCCATGATATTCTTATAGATGTCTGCGGGAATAATCCAGAGTTCGGTATCCTTTTCCGCTTCGATGGTAATCTCAAATTGAATGGAGTGCATCATACAGGAAGCAGAAAATAGGCAGATATCCAGATCAAACAGACGATAAAGTGTAATCTCCCGTCCCTCATCGGAAATCATGTAAGCCCGAAGCTGCCCATGGCGGATTAAGAGCAGACCGGTACAATCAGCATTTCCGCTGTGAATGACAGCGCCTTTTGTAATCTTGTGTTCTTTGGCACCGTTGGTTAGCCTCTCTTTTTGTTCTAAAGTCAGTTGTTCCCAGATGGGGAAATAATCTTTGATATCCATAGCAAGTTCTCCTCATGCTCTATTATATACTTCTTTTGTCTTTTATGTAGGATAATTTATTCTCTTCATAAAATAGAATATCATCTTGAAGGTGCTATTTAATAAGGAGAAGAAATTATGCGCAATTACGAAGTGACAACGAAACAGAGACTTTTAGATGAGCAGGGCCAAATTGCGGAACCGGAAATGGTTTGATAAATGGAAAACCATTTGGATTAAATATTGGTTATGGTTTTGGAAATACAACCGCTGCATCGAAAAATCCGGTAATATATGATGGTAAAGCACATAAGTTGGATGATGTTACGTTCCACTTTCAGAAGAAGGATTTTTTAAAGCCGTGGAAAATTACTTCTTCCGACGGTAGATTTGAAATGGATTTTAAACCCATTATGGATCGCGTAAATGAGATGGATAAAAAAATTATTGCAAGCATACAACATCAGGTGTTTGGTTATTTATCCGGCATTGTTGTTTTGGATGATGGAACAAAACTTCCGGTTGACAGACTTTTGTGCGGAATTGAAGTGATAAGAAATAAATTCTAATGAAGCATGATAACCCCGGGACGGATTTAGGAGGAAAGAGACACATGGAAATCAAGGAACTGGTAGAACGACAGAGAAAATATTTTCTTTCCGGTGCAACGCTCTCTTATGCGGCGAGAAGGGAAGCCTTAGAGAACATTGGCCGGGCATTGGATCAATATGAAACGAAGTTGTGCGACGCACTGTATCAGGATCTGCACAAGTCCTCGTCCGAGAGCCGTATGGCGTCACACTTGTGATGGCACCATGGAATTATCCGGTGATGCTGTGTATGGAACCATTGATTGATGCGGTTGTGGAAGGTGGAAGGGCAGAAAATAATGAGCTACTGGAACAGCGCTTTGACCATATCTTTTTTACAGGAAGCACTTCCGTTGGAAAAATCGTGTTAGAAAAGGCAGCGCGCCGGATCGTCTTTGGAAAAATATTAAATTCCGGTCAAACCTGTGTGGCTCCTGATTATCTGATTGTGCATCCGGAGGTAAAAAACGCACTTTTTGAGGCGATGAAAAAAGAACTCATAGGGATGCTTGGCGAAAAGCCACTTGAGGCAGAGGAGTATCCGCGCATGGTCAATGAAAAGCATTATGAACGGGTCATGGGATTAATAAAAGGGGAAGAGGTCATGCAGGAGGAGATTTTTGGAACGGTGGTTGCGTTCACATGTATCTTTTGGTGGAGGCTGCATCAACGATACGATTATGCATTTGACATCTTCCGAGATGGGATTTGGTGGAGTCGGAGGAAGCGGAATGGGAAGTTATCACGGAAGAGTCGGATTTGAGACCTTCAGTCACCGCAAGAGTATTTTAAAGAAATACAATTGGATTGATCTGCCGATGCGATATCACCCATACAAAGAGTGGAAGGATGCCGTCATCTCGCGGGTGATGCGTTGAGAAAATGTCGTATAGGGATATTATGGTGAAAGTACCTTATCCAGAATCATTTATAGGAAATAAAACTCTTGGGACATAGACGATGAATATGTTTCAAGAGTTTTTCTTTGAATGCGGGAAAGTATAGTCATGATAAATATGCGAATACTAGATATCGTAAGCAGAAATCAATATCATCTGCAAAAGAACGTTGTTACCATAATTGATTTGGTGTACAATGATGTCGAGAGATGACAAAATGTGGCGAATGGTGACATAGTCACAGAAGCCGATCACCAAAAAGGATATGCTTTTTCTACAGACAGCAAAGGTCTGTTGTAACGATAAATATTTTATAAAAAGGAGGTAACATATGTCTGCAATGCATATTACAATGGAAAATTTTGATCAGGAGGTCATGAAATCGGACAAACCGGTGTTGTTGGATTTCTGGGCAAGTTGGTGTGGACCATGTCAGATGTTAGCACCCACCATTGAGGAGATTGCCGATGAAAGAACCGACATCAAAGTGGGCAAGGTCAATGTGGATGAGCAGGCGGAGTTAGCAAGTCAATTCCGTGTTATGAGTATACCAACCCTGGTGGTTATTAAGGATGGTAAGATTGTCAATCAGGCAATGGGTGTCAGACCCAAGAGTCAGATTTTGGAAATGCTTCCATAGGAAATGAGGAGATACGTCAATGTTAGATTGAGGGTATCTCCTTTTTTGTGGGGAGAAACCTTTTCATCGGAATATGTGGCGGTTGTGGAAGGTGGAAGGATGCCGTCATTTCAAGTGTGATGCGTTGAGAAAACGTCATATGGCGGATAAACGGAAAAGAATGCCATTGTAAAAGATACAAGAGATTGCTATGATGAAAAAAGATTATAATGATGCATGAAAGGGTCTGTGACAATGGCGGAAAACATCATAGCGGAAATACAGGAACGATTATTTGAAATGCAGGACGTGGAATATCAGGCATTTCAATGCAAATTGATGCCCACAGTGGAACCGGATAGCGTTATTGGGGTACGCATGCCACAGTTGCGACAATTTGCAAAAGAAATAGCAAAGCGGGAGGATATTGGAGATTTTCTCGAACAACTTCCGCATCAATATTATGAGGAGAATAATCTGCACGGTCTGATTGTAGAAGCAATGAAAGATTGCGATCTGTGTATTGCGCAATTAGACCGTTTTTTGCCCTATGTCAATAATTGGGCGACTTGTGATATGATGTCCCCAAAGATTTTCAAGAAGCATCTTTCACAACTCCTTCAGCCGATTCAGCGGTGGATGGCGGCGGAGGATGTCTATATGGTGCGATTTGGTATCGGAATGTTGATGAAATTCTATCTGGATGATGCCTTTGAGCCGGAGTATCTGGAATGGGTGGCTGCGATACAGTCAGACGAATATTATATCAATATGATGATTGCCTGGTATTTCGCAACCGCACTGGCAAAACAGTATGATTCTACAATTCCATTCCTTGAAAAGCGGCAATTATCAACATGGGTCCACAATAAGACAATTCAAAAAGCCATAGAGAGTTATCGGATCAAAGATGACCAGAAAACATATCTTCGGACCCTTCGATGTGGATAACATTCCGTTGAGAAACTGCTTATGTGGAGGGAAAACCGACGGAATATCCTATTTTCTGACAAATTCATGCTTGGAAAGTGCAGTTAGACAAGGTATAATATCTGCATAAGTATTATCAGAATGTAAGATGTCAGTGGGGGACGTTCATGAAAAAAACAACAGAGGTAGAGAACACAGAGAATAAGAAAATGCAGAGCGATGAGAGTACGATACTCAAATCTAAGCTTTCCATTGCATTTGCCAGTGTGATAGAGGCATTGTTCCTCTTGCTTGAGATTTATTTTATGATGCATGCGCAGGGGAATTTCACCGTTCTGGTCATTATAGCCATCTGTATGGTGGTTGTCTTATTCTTTCTGGTATTATCGGCAGTTGATCTGAGTCAGAAGAATAAGGAACTGGAGCGGCGGGAATACGCGGATATCTATAAGGCGCAGAAAGCATCTTATCTCGCACAGAAGAAGTATTTTGATGAGATCAATGAGCGATTGGATTTGCTGGAGCAGAACACGAATTTCCCTACAGATGATATTATATCTGCACAGAAAGCAGTGGCAAAAGTTGCCATTTCCCGCAACAAAGAGAATGCAGAGGCATTGATGAATGCCAATGACGAGCTGATTCAGCGCGTGTTTGGATTTGAAGAGAAGCTGGCTGATAACAATGCTACTTTGATGCAACAACAGGAATCGATGCTCCGCCAGACGAAGGAAGATCTGTTGGAGAATCATAAGAATATGCAGGATCAGTTTGACCTGTTACATAATGCATTGGAACAGATGCAGCAGGAAATTAATGCGTTGGAATTAAAACAGGCTACGGTCATTTCGGAGCCGATGATGGCGAATCCGGTGATGGAAGAGTCCGTGATGGAGGAGCCGGTAAT
>CAMAKU010000089.1 GCA_945836255.1 uncultured Roseburia sp.
TATCTCCGGTCGTTCTACGCTGTCTCTTTATTTTTCCACTTTTGCCTGATTGAGGGCATCCTCAATCGCCATTAGAAGCACCTCCGTGGTATACTGGTTGTTGGCTTCGTATGTAATATTGTCTAGGGACTGGGTCTCATAGATCTGGGCACTGATGGATTCCAGTGCCGGCTCCATCAGCGGATACATGGCAGCCACCGACTCCTCCAGATTGACAAAAGAAATGTCGTTGATATGATCTGCATCTACAATGACCTCCACTTCAATCGCGCTGTCATTCATTTGAAATCCTGATGTGTAGACGCCGGGCACGTACATGGTCTCCTGCACTTCCGTGGCATCATCTTTACTCTGAAACATCCAGCACAACAGGATCACCAGCAGCACACCAAGCCCTGCAAATACAGCCGTATATATTAATTCCTTCAGGTGAAAAACAACGATTTTCGTCTTGTTACTCAATTCAAATCCCCAGCATTTCTATGTTTAATAGAGTATATGAAATTATTTTAAAAAAATTCATTTATTTTTGTTGACAAACATACCATAGTTATATATAATAATCTTTGTCGTCGCGAGATGACACTGATAAATGCGACAGTGGCTCAGTTGGTAGAGCACCTCCTTGCCAAGGAGGAAGTCGCGGGTTCGAGTCCCGTCTGTCGCTCTTTGGAAGGTCTCAGAACTTCGCTTTAAGCAGGTTCCGGGGCTTTTTTTATTGCCTCCTTTTGGCCCCGTCGCCATAACAGAAAAATCCTTACGGAGAAAGTGGAAAAACCACCAAACTCCCCGTAAGGATTTCATATTGCTCTGTGGAGTTTTATTTCCCCAACTCCTTGCAGATGCGCTCGTACTCTTCTTCATCCAACGTGTATTTCTTCTTGTATAAGAAGTAAGAAACCACCATAGGAATCCACGGAACCACTGACATAAAGATCAGCAAACCAAAGGACTGCCCGTTGGTGACATGCGCCAACACTTCATTGATCTGTTCCAGTTTGGCTGCCTCTGTGATCAACTGCTGATTACACTGCTGCTCCAATTCCGAAATCTGATTTGTATAGTCGGTGACACCAAAGAGGATGTAGGTGGCAGAAGTGATTGCCACAATGATTGCTCCCCCTAATTTTGTAATGAAGGGACGCAACGATGTAATAATACCCTCGTCTCTGGTACCAAACTTATACTCATTATATTCCACCGTATTCATAATCGAAATCATCATAATCAGATAGAAACAATACTGACCGAAATTCGATAGCATATAACCCGTGACAAGACATGCAAATTTGCCCATGCCATTACCTGCAATAAAACCGGATGCCAGCATCAGGGCATAGCCGATGGTCGCCAGCACCACCATATACCCCATCAATTTCTTGCGGTGGATCCGACGAGATATGGATGGGTAGAAAATCATCAAAAGCGCTGTCACAGACATGCCGATGGTGGTAAACAGGGAATACAGTCCCCCTTCATACCCAAAAACCACATAGATATACGTGGAACCGATACCGCCGCCCACCAATCCGTTACCAATCTGCTGGATTAAAAAGATCACAGCAATCCAGACCAACTGATCGTTTCTGCCGATGGTACGAAGAATCTCTTTAAAACTGAATTTCTGCTGCTTCGGCGGCGTCATATCGCGATGTTCCCGCGTCCCAAATACCGTTATGCACAAAAACAACGGCGCCAGAATCGCAATCACAAGTGCAATGCGTCCATAGGCATGCGCCGCATTACCGCCAATGGCATTGGTACCGGTAGTAAACAGCGGAATCAAAATTGTGGCGATGGTTCCACCGATTCCGGCACACAAGGTGGTGCGGGAGGTAAACTGGTTACGCGCGTTGGCATCGGATGACAACGCCGGAATCATCCCCCAATAGGAAATGTCATTCATTGTATATGTAATACTGAACGCAAAATACATCACACCGAAAAATGCCACGAATTTCCATCCCTGCAACTGCACATTAAACATCAGATAAATCACCACCGATGTGGACAGCGCACCTGCCACCAGCCACGGTTTGAACTTGCCGTATTTCGTTCGCGTACGCTCGATGATATTGCCCATGATGGGATCATTTAACGCATCAAAGACACGGGCAGCAATCATAATCCCCGTAATCGCTGTCAACTGTGCCGCATTCAGTGCATGGGTAAACAACACAAAGGTCAACAGATAACTGTTGATTAGCGCATACACTGCATCTCTCCCCATTGTCCCCAGCGGATATGTAATCAGATTCCGCTTCATCGTCTTTTCTTCTTGGTCCATAAGTAACCCCCTTCTTTTGTCTCAGAACCTCTTTTTGCAAATATCAGCCAGACAGCAGCGATCGCAGTAAGGTGCTGTTCTCGCTGTGCAGACGGCACGACCATGATCCACGAAACGATGACAGAGTTCACTCCCCTCCTCCGGTGGAATGATCTTCCACAACGCCATCTCCACTTTCTTGGGCTCTTTGATACCATCTACCAGTCCGATGCGATTACACAGGCGAATGCAATGGGTATCCGTTACAATCGCCGGCTTGCCAAACACATCCCCCATAATCAGATTGGCACTCTTCCGTCCGACACCGGGCAAAGCGAGCAACGCATCAAAATCATCCGGCACCCGGCCGCCATACTGATCTCGCAGCATCTTCATGCAGGCACTGATATCCCGTGCCTTGCTCTTACCCAGACCACAGGGATGGACATAAGCCTCAATCTCCTCCGGCGTGGCCTCCGCTAACGCTTCCACCGACGGATAATCAGCAAATAATTTTGCCACGACCACATTGACCCGTGCATCCGTACATTGTGCTGCAAGACGCACACTGACAAGTAATTTCCACGCATCATCATAATCCAGTGTACAATGCGTGTCAGGATATTCCTCTTTCAGCCGCTCAATCACTATCTGTGCCAGTTCTTTTTTTCTCATGTCTGTCTCCGCTTCCTTGTATGATATCGTTGATAAACCGCCCATATCTGCCGTGATATTACGATATAGTTCATTATAGCAGTACGGCTGAAAAATGAACACCAAAAAATCCCCCATAAACAAATTTCGGTGTTCCACCTGATCTGCTCATGGGGGACTCAAGCAACACCGGCAACCTATACGCCGGCATAACGCATTCCAGACACCTGCGCTCACATCCTGCACACCATCATAAAAATGGTTTGTTTTTCAGCATCTGCTTGTCAAATTCCGGATTAAAATAATAGAAATTCTTGGCATCCAGATGTTCCTTTGTCTTCTCCAGAGCCTCACCAAAACGCTGGAAATGAACCACTTCCCTGGCGCGCAAGAATTTCAATGGCTCACGTACATCCGGATCTTTGATAACCCGCAACAGATTCTCATAGACCGTCCGGGCCTTTTGCTCTGCCGCCAGATTCTCCGTCAAGTCTGTAATGGCATCCCCTTTCGACTGGAGTTCAATGGCACTAAAAGGAAGACTCCCCGCCGCCTGCGGCCACAAAGCAGTGGTATGATCGATATAATATGCGTCAAATCCGCTCTCCTTAATCTGCTCCGGTGTCAAATCTTTCGTCAACTGATACACCATGGCACAGATGATTTCCATATGAGCGAGTTCTTCCGTACCAATATCGGTCAGAAGTCCGCCAACTTCTTTGATCGGCATCGTATAGCGCTGGGCAAGATAACGCATAGATGCCGAAAGTTCCCCATCCGGACCGCCATACTGACTGATAATCAACTGTGCTGTCTTCGGACAAGTCTTGGTAATCTTGACCGGAAACTGTAATCGCTTCTCATAATTCCACATTTATACACACGCTCCTTCCCACGGCATGGGACCTTTCGTCCAGCCAAATTCCGTATCCTTGTCCAAACAACAGACACAATCCCTGGTCAGCGGATAAAATTTCTCCGCAAACTGCTGTTTCAACGCTTTGCGTTGTGTATTCTTTTCCTGAAAGCATTTCAGCGCATCGCCATCCTGTGGATGCGTATCCAAAAATAATGTCAGGTCATCCAGATAAAAACTGGTCAGAAAAATCTGCCCCAGTAAGTGTTCCCGCTCTGCCTGCTCCTGGGAGGCAGGTGTCGCCGGCGCATGTTTCGTGGACGGAAGATCCTCCGTCGCGAAGAAGGACATCTCCAAATCCCGAAAGATCGTCCCTGTGCACAATGCCTCGTCTTCCGTGAAGAGAGGTCCCCACGGTTGCACAGGAACGGTTGCGATTGCTAAGTTCTCGTTCTCCATGTTCATCGTTCCTTTCTAAATTTGTATTGCAAACAATAAGGTTACAAATTTAGTGTGTGCAACGAATCTCATTTCATTATTTGTAAATTCATCCAATCAAAGAGGGATTGTCCTGTAATTCCCGTTTTACTTCCCCGATAAAATAGAGAGAGCCAAAACATACCACACGACAATGTTGTTGTTCTGCAAAACGAACCGCCGCCGTCAATCCCCGCAACAGATTGTCACAGGCAAATGCGCGTTGCCCCTGTTGTTGCAATTGTTCTGCCAAAGCCTGTGCCTGCAAACTTCTTTCCGAATCCACTGTCCCACAAAAAAACGCTTCCGCCAGCGGAAACATCCGCTCCATCATGGCAGAATAGTCCTTATCTGCCATAACGCCTGCAAAAAAGACAAATTTTTCACCCGGGAACTGTTCACGCAGAGAGTTGAATAATGCTTCAACTCCTTGTGGATTATGCGCACCATCCACCAGAATATAAGGTTTCTCGGACACAACCTCCATGCGACCGGGCCATTTTGCCTCCGCCAATCCACGGGCAATGATTTCTTCCTTTTTCGACAAAAAGTTATCCAAAAGATATCCACTTTCCTGATTGAAAAGTGTTTCCACTATCCCCACTGCTAAGGCCGCGTTTTCCCACTGAAATAAGCCATTTAGGGCTATTTTATAGGTTGAAATTCTTGTCAACAAGTTATCCACATTGTGGGTTCTGACCCCCAGTTGCGCCGCGTGGGATTCGATGACATTTCTGGCATTTTTATCCATACATCCCAGTACTGCTTCGGTGCCTTTTTTTAAGATACCGGCTTTCTCCGCAGCGATTTCTTCCATGGTATCCCCAAGGATTGCCGTGTGGTCCAGACCGATATTGGTAAAGCCACAGACTCTCGGCACACAGGACAACCCCGCCGTGGAATCTTTTGCTCCTCCCAACCCCGTCTCCAACACCACATAGTCGCAATGACACTCGCGAAAATATAAAATCGCCATGCCCAGACACAAATCAAACATGGTGCATTCCTGTTGCATGGGAAGCGCCAGCAGTCTGGTTCCCAAACGCACCACATCCTCCTGTCCGATTTCCTCCCCATTCACCACAATCCGCTCCGTAAAACGCACCAGATGCGGGGAGGTAAATCTCCCCACAACAAAACCGGCAGCCTGTAAGATGCTACTTACAAAAGCTGCCGTGGAACCTTTTCCATTGGTCCCGGCGATATGGATAACCTGCATCCCCTGCTCGGGATACGAAAGATGTGCCATCATCTCTCGGGTCACATCTCTTCCATACGCCTGACCGAATCGTCTTTTCGATTGAATTACTTGAATGATTTCTTCATACTGCATAGAACTACACCACCAGAATCACGCCTCCATCGTTGGCATACATACTGCTGACACCTGCGGTATCTACAATAAAGATTTCTTTAAAGGAAGCGACTTTTTCTATCTTTTCTTTTAATTGTTGCGCCCGTTCCTTGCAGTTACAATGGGAAATTGCCACAATACGCTCTTCACAATTCTTCGTCACTTCCATCATGGACTGCACCATCCGATCCAGCGCTTTATTCATCCCACGAGCTTGTGCCAACTGCTGGATGTTGCCCTCATCTGTGGAACCCATGACCGGCTTGATATTCAGGGTACTGGCAATTTTCGCCTTCAAACCACTGAGTCTTCCGGCTTTGCGCAATGTCTCCAGGGTCTCCAGCACAAAAAATGTATGCTGCTCCGCCACATAGGTCTCAATCGCCTCTATAATCTCCTCATAGGACATACCAGCCTCTTCACAATCCGCAATCTTCATACCAATCAACGTCTCACCCACGGAGGCAGACTTGGAATCAATCACACAGATCTTCTTATCTTCGTGATCCTCCAGATACAAATCCCTTGCCAGACAGGCACTATTATATGAGCCGCTCAACTGGGAGGACAAGGTAACCACATAAATATGATCGGCATCGGAATCCATCGCCTGCATATACGCATCCGGCGACGGACAAGCCGACTTGGGACTCTGTTCACTCTCTGCCACCTTGGCAAGAAATGCCGCTTGATCAAAGGTCTCATCATCAATGATTTCCTGACCGTCCAATTGCAGAATCAACGGCACGTTCTCAAAGTGATTGTCTTCCTTCAACTTATCCGGTAGTTCGCCGCAACTATCAATGATAATCTTATACATAAAGCCCTCCTAGACGCTTGTGGTTTTGTCTTTTCTCTAACGTGGTTTTCATTACTACATCATAGTAATACATAAAACCACATTTGTAAATACCTTTTTACTCATTAAACAGGAATGTCAACACCAACATACTGTCATCCTGCATGTAGGTGATATGATTCAATCCGGAGCAATAGTCAAACACATGCTCCTGCTCCAGAAAATATGAGATGGCGCGCCGGTATCCTTCCTCTGAGGCAAAGCGCAAGGCCACCGAGGTTCTCTGTTGTACATAGGCATCGGTAATCGCCTGCCCCGCTGCCGATGCATCGAACTGTTGAAAATAACAGCCCTCTCGCCAAAAATAATTATCCTGCACCGCCTCACATGCAGGCAGTGCAAAGGGCATATCACTCTGATGCGTGGACAAAAGATCCTGGGTCGTTGCATTCAGATAAGCATAATTCATCCTTTTCTTTGTCTCATCCGCAGACAGATATTTGCTGTTGCCCCAGGTCGTATCTATATAATAATATTCCCCATCCAGGCGCACAAGATTCCATGCATGATTCTCTCCATTCGCCTGACCGGTAATCACCGTAGCCTGAATGCCCAACTGCTGCAACAGATACTGTGTGGCATCCGCATATCCCTGACAGACGGTCTGCTGATTTAAAAATACGCTGAGTATATTCTGGTTGTTTTCGCTTTCTTTTACATAATCCACGCGATCAATCAACAGTTCAAAGACATACTTTGACTTGGTATAATCGTCCGCATCCGCCGAGAGATCACTCAGCCATTCCGTCACCACCGCATCTACCTGACGCTGTAATTCTGTCGTCTCATCCTTGGAATACAAATAATTGGGGGCAAATTCCAGCCCAATCACCTGATCCAAATTGGAATAGGTGTTGTACTGATATCCCGACACCCAGAACAATCCGCCATAATCCGCCATCACACAGGCATACGCTTTTTCCAGAATCTGCGTATCCTTTGTAGAGACTGTGATTACATCCTCGTGTTCCAATATGCAGTTTAAGATCTGGTCATACACGACCCGTTCCTCTGACACCAGTTGCTGGTAGGCAAAGCATTCGGTGGAAATCGAATCCACTTCCTGAGCTTCGCCTACCACAATACTCTCCAGCCTGTCATTGATCGCCGTCTTTGCCAGTTCTGTAA
>CAMAKU010000090.1 GCA_945836255.1 uncultured Roseburia sp.
GTCAGCCGTTTTCCAGGAGTTCTGGTTTGTGAGGATGCCACTTTCCTTCTGGTTGATTGGATGGATATTGACCTTTGCCGGGAATCTGGCATTGCGTTTTGGCTATCGATTCTTGCGATCGACCCGAAATGTGATGGAGCAGAAGCGAAGTGGTCAAGGTATCCAGCGCATTATGATTGTGGGTGCCGGAAGTGCCGGTCGCATGCTCGCTCAGGAATTAGTGTCCAGTAGCCATATTACCGCACGTGTCTGCTGTATTATTGATGACAATCCCAATAAAGTGGGACGATACTTACAGGGCGTGCCCATTGTGGGGTCGCGTTATGATATTCCTCAGATGGTGGACACCTATCGCATTGATCGAATCATTTATGCGATTCCGGCCACCAGTGCTACCAACAAAAAAGAGATTCTTACGATCTGCAAGGATACCGGATGTAAGGTGCAGACGGTGCCGGGTATCTATCAGATCGTCAATGGTAAGGTCAGCGTTAGTTCTCTTCGCAATGTAGAGATTGAGGATCTACTAGGTAGGGAGCAGGTTATTGTTGACAATGTAGGCATTCATGAATTGATCCATGACAAGGTGGTTATGGTTACTGGTGGCGGAGGCTCTATCGGCAGTGAACTGTGCCGTCAGATTGCAAAAGAACAGCCGAAACAATTGGTGATCTTCGACATCTATGAGAATAATGCTTATGCCATTGAGCAGGAACTGAAGCGGCATATGCCGGAGGTACCGATTGTTGCCTTGATTGGATCGGTGCGTAATACCAATCGTGTGCGGGAGGTATTACAGGCCTATCACCCACAGATTATCTTTCATGCTGCGGCACATAAGCATGTTCCGCTTATGGAGATGTCTCCGAATGAAGCAATCAAAAATAATGTGTTTGGTACTTATAAATTGGCAATGGCAGCGGCAGAAGCCGGGGTCAAGCGGTTTGTGCTGATCTCCACGGATAAAGCCGTCAATCCTACCAACATCATGGGTGCTTCCAAGCGACTGTGCGAGATGATTATTCAGATGATGAACCGTGCAAGTAAGACTGAATTTATGGCAGTCCGTTTTGGAAACGTCTTGGGCAGTAACGGAAGTGTCATTCCGTTGTTTAAACAGCAGATTGCCGAAGGTGGTCCGGTGACGGTGACGGACCCCAATATTGTCCGCTATTTCATGACGATACCGGAAGCCGTATCGTTGGTGTTACAGGCGGGACTCTATGCCCGGGGCGGAGAGATTTTTGTCCTGGATATGGGAGAGCCTGTACGTATCGATGAGATGGCGCGGAATCTGATCAAGTTGTCCGGATATGAACCGGATATCGATATTCCGATTGTCTATACCGGACTTCGCCCGGGGGAGAAACTATATGAAGAAATACTGATGGATGAAGAAGGATTGACCTCAACACCCAACGAGTTGATTCATATTGGCAAGCCCATTGAGATGGATGATCGGGCTTTTGAAGAGCAGTTAAAACAGCTTGAGCAAGCATGTAAGCAGGAGAGCGAAACCATTCGGGAGCAGGTCGCAAGTATCATACCGACCTATCATCCATGGAAAAATACGGGTACATGAGATAGGAGCAGAAATGGGAACAGAAATGGAAAAACAAGTACAGGTCATAAATAAGGATGAAATGGAAATCGACTTATTAGAAGTGTTCTTTGAATTGTTAGCACATTGGAAGATGATTGCAGTATCGACGATTCTGGTAGCGTTGATTGCATTTGTGGGTAGCCGATTCCTGATCACACCCATGTATGAATCCACGTCACAGTTGTATGTTCTGTCCAAGAGCACATCCATTACCAGTGTGGCAGACTTACAGATTGGTACAAATCTGACCAGTGATTATATGGAAGTCATCAGCGGGCGTCCGGTCTTAGAACAGGTGATTACGAATCTGGGATTGGATGAGGATTATGCATCTTTATATCATCGCGTCACACTGGAGAATCCGTCGGATTCGAGAATTATGAAGATTACGGTCAGAGATGCTGACCCGGAAATGGCTAAGACCATCACGGATGAGATTGCTGAGGTGTCAGCAGCATATATTGCGGAAAAGATGGATCAGGATCCACCGAATATCATCCAGTATGGTTATTCCGACAATGAGCAGGTCAGCCCGAATGTGGCAAAAAATACGATGATTGGTGCTTTGCTTGGATTTCTTTTGGCAGCGGGTGTGATTATCGTATCCTATATTATCAATGATACGATCATCAATCCGGATGATCTGGAGAAGAAACTTGGCATCCATGTCCTTGCCACGTTGCCACATGATGCGGAGGAGGACGACGGTGATAAGCCGTCTGCAAATGGGGATAGTCAGATGAAGAAATTGAAGAAAAGTATCAGTGCATAAGGAGGAAGAAGATGGAAACAGTAGAATTCGGACAGATTCAGGAGCAATCCTATGCGATGAAGGAGTCTCTGCGTGCACTGCGTACCAATATCCAGTTCTGTGGAGATGATATCAAGACGATTCTATTTACCAGTGCACAGCCCAATGAGGGCAAGTCCACTGTGGTATTTCAACTGGCGCGTTCCTTGACGGAATTGGGCAAATCGGTATTGATTATCGATACGGATATGCGTAAGTCGGTCTTCGTGGGACGACTGCGTGCCCGTATCGCCGGAAAGAAAGAAATCAAGGGATTGAGTCATTATCTCAGCGGTCAGGAGCCGGTGGATGGGGTAATCTATTCCACGAACATTCCCAAACTCTTTATGATTTTTGCCGGTCGCAGTGTTCCGAACCCCACCGAGATGTTGGAAAAGAAATATTTTGAGACCTTGATGAGTGTGGTCAAGAATACCTTCGATTATGTATTGATTGATACCGCGCCGATTGGTGCGGCTATTGATGCAGCGGTGGTGGGAAAACATTGCGATGGCGCTGTTATGGTTGTGGCACAGGGCGAGGCAAATACCCGTGCCATCGCCGCAGTGAAGCGTCAGTTGGAAGTGGCAGGTGTGCCCATCCTTGGTGCGGTGCTGAATAAAGTGCGGACGAAGAAGTCGCATTATGGTAATTACTACGGCAACTATTATGGTAGTTATTATGGCAGTTACTACGGCAATTATGGAAATAGCCAAGGCACGAAGTCAAAATAATCATGGAAGATTCGGCAGAACTTCGTCTGCCGGTGGTAGGAGACAAACAGATTAGAATTGAGGAAGATTACAACATGATAGTAGATAATAAGACAAAGATTCGTCGTATCTTGACGATGATTCTGTTGGTGATATGCATTGGATGCATCGCTGTGATTGCCTGGCGCTGGGGTGAGGCGCAACGGGCGAAAGAATTGCAACAGGATATGGTGACATCCTCGGTGAAAGAGACAAAAGATCCCATGGAGAATCCCATTGATTTCGAGGCATTGCAAAAGGAAAATCCGGATATTTATGCATGGATTACCATACCGGATACGGAGATCAGTTATCCGGTGGTGCAGAACCGTAATACAACGGATTTGTACGATGAATATTATTTGAATCATTTGGTGGATGGTGTATCCGGATTCGCCGGTGCCATCTTCACCCAGAGAATCAACGATACGGACTTTTCGGATGGGAATACCGTCATCTATGGACACAATTTAAAGAATGGGACGATGTTTACCCATCTGCATGATTATGAATCCCAGGAGTTTATGGATAGTCATCGAACCATCTATATCTATACACCCGATACCATCTTCACTTATGAAGTGTTTGCCGCAGTGCCATTTTCGGACGAGCATCTGATGATTGCCTACGATTATAGCAGTAAAGAGGGAATACAGACCTTTGTGGATGCGGTGATGGACAGAGGTGGTGTGTATGCACAGGATGCCGCAATCTCAGGAGAAGATCAGCTCCTGACACTTTCTACCTGTATGAATCAGGCCCCCAATCAGCGCTATCTGGTGGTGGCAAAACTGGTGGAGCAGCAGTAGAAAAGCGGAGGGGCATGCTCGTCCGTATGGGGCGTCGTGTCATTATGATGATATCACGTATTGCCGCTTTGGGGGACGCACACAGATGCGGTACTTTGGAGTGGAGGATACTTGATATAAAGATCTTCGAGGAAGATCGCAGTGATCTTTACAGGGATCGCATAAAAAAATAAGGAGGAAAAAGCCGATGAAAAAAGTTGTATCTGTCATGGCAGCACTGATTCTGTGTTTTGCTATGAGTGTGACTTGTTTCGCAGCCAGCCCTGTTAAGGTAACAGCGAAATCTACAAATGTTACCGTTGCAGAAGTGACGGAAGAGCAGGCAACTGCAATCGCGCAGGTTGCTACCAAAGAAGGCTTAAAAACCGTTCTGGGCGACAAGTTCACAGAGACAGCCAGCGTGATCGCTACTTTTGATCTTCAGGGTACTGCCGGTGAGGTAGAACTGAATGTCACAGGCATCAAGGCAGGAGACAGCGTTGTTGTTCTTCACTGGGTAGATGGTGACATGACCAAGGCTCCTGAAGTATTGTCAGCAACCGCAAGCGACGGAGCAATCAAGTTCACCACTTCTAGTTTATCACCATTTGCTATCGTTAAACTTGCTTCTGCAGACGGTAGCGCTGCTTCACCAAAGACAGGCGAGGCAACGATGGCAGTTGTAGCATTGATGCTGTTATCAGCAGCCGGAATCGTAGTGCTGAACAGAAAGAAGTTAGCATAATTGCAACAGATTCCAATGGAAGAGGACCTACGCGTCCTCTTCTCATTCAGAGACCTATCAATGTATGGATGCCTGAATGAGAAGAGGAAGAGCAGGGATACCGAGGGTATCACAGGGGAAATGTCTGCGGGAGGAAGAACCGATGGATAAGAAACGATTTAATCGAAAAGAAGTAAGTCTTATGATTATTGTCTTTGTGGCAATCTTAGGTGTTGTTGGATTGCTGGCTTTCTTAGGCGGCAAGCATTCGCCGGCGACGGGAAATGCCACAGAAGACACCGAACAGAAAAAAGAGAAATGGCAGGAAGGTGTCATTGAGTACAATGGGCACTATTACAAATACAATAATCAGATTAAGAGTTATCTGTTCCTGGGCATTGATAAAAGCGGCGTGGTGGAAGAGATTCCGGGAGGCGGTAATGCCGGGCAATCGGACGTAATGTTCCTTCTGGTGCAGGATAAGCGCAACGAAACAGTCAGTATGATTGCCATCAATCGCAATACCATGGCACAGATCGATGTCTATGATATCAACAATCAGAAGGTGGATACCACGACGGCACAGATCTGTCTGCAGCACAGTTATGGGGATGGGGCAAGGCTCAGTTGCGGCTATACCGTGGATGCGGTAGAGCGGCTCTTCTATGATATCCCCATCAGTGGCTATTATGCTATGAATATGGATGGTATTTCCATCTTAAATGATGCCGTAGGTGGTGTAGAAGTGACGGTGCTGGAGGATCTGTCGGATCCCGCCAAGAATGTGGAATTGCATCAGGGGGAGACGGTGACGTTGGACGGTAAGCAGGCCTATGTCTATATCCGTTCCCGGGATGTCAATAAGTTCAATAGTGCGACGGATCGATTGGAACGGCAGAAACAATACATCGAAGGATTGGTGGAGAAGACACGTCAGATTGCCGCGGGCAGTAAATCAGATGCACTGGCGATCTACGATCAGATTGCAGATTATTCCGTGACCAATATGGCAATCGGGGATCTGATCTATGAACTCAAGGATTATACCTACAGCGGTGAGATGTATTCGCTGCCGGGGGAGATGGTAGAAGGAGCGCAGTACGAAGAGTACTATGTCAATCCGGAGGAATTGTATCAACTGGTGATTGACATCTTTTATGAAGAAGTCGAAGGGGAATCATAAAGCACTATGGATGGAAAGAAACGAGGTTCAAATATCTTAATCATGCTGGAGGCGTTGGGACTGGCGCTGGTCTTAGTCCTTAGCATTCTCACATCGGTATTTGCCGGTGTGAAGAAGGCATCCGGCAAAGAGAACACGAAACAGGAGCAGCCAACAGAGAACGCTGTCACTGAGGATGTAAGTTATGACATATTTACCGAGGGTGCTGTTGTCTTCGATGATGAGATCGAGGAAAAGATTGCATCCATGACCACGGAAGAAAAAGTGGCGCAGATGTTTCTGGTGAGCCCGGAGGATTTCACCGGCAATGATGAGGTGACAGTGGCAGGAGAGGGATGTAAGGGTGCCATTGAGACGTATCCGGTAGGCGGCATGGTGGTTAGTCGAGCGAATTTTTTGGATAAAGATGTGACGGCAGATAACCTCAGTAATCTGCAGACTTATAGTAGTGACAGAATTGGTTGTGAATTGCTCCTTGTTGTAGAACAGGGGGCTGAGGGTAATGAAGCAGTGTCAGCAGTGGATTACATGAAGCAAACCGGTGTGAATGCTATCCGCTTACAAGCATATGTTCCTGCCGGTGATGCTGATCCGTCTGTGATCGAAGAGGAGATCAGAAATCGTTACTACGACTATCAGGATCAGGGAATGCTTGGCATCGTACCATTTGCAGCCGACAGCGTCATGACCGCAGAAGGTGCTTCGGAGGATACCCTGACCAATTATCGCAATGGATTTGCAAAGAGTATTAAGGATGCCTGGGGCATTCAAATGGGAAGTGGAACATGTAAGTTAATCACAGGTAAGGAAGCCACATCACTTAGTCTTTCAACCGACGCAGTCAAAGTAATCCGCAATGAGATGAATTATGGTGGTCTACTCATCAGTGCTCCACTGACCGATGAACCCATCTCCGGAAGCATGAGTGTCGCAGAAGCTGCAGTTCAAGCCGTATGCTGTGGTATGAGTATGTTGTATGTGCCGCGCGGATTTGCCGAAGGCTATCAGGCAGTGATGTCTGCGGTCAATGACGGTACGATTACGGATACGATGTTGCATAATGCTGTGGGCAGAATACTGACCGCTAAGAAGAATATGAGCAGTGAAAAAGCAGCAGATGCGGCGGCAGCCCAAGCAGAGGCACAAGCGGCAGCAGAACAGGCGGCACAACAGAATTCGTCAAGGTCAAATCGTAATAACAATCATACGCAGGAGCCCCAGCAGGCAGCCAATCCGCAAGCAGACGACGCGGCGGCAGCACAACAAGCAGCAGCTGAAGCAGCCGCAGCGCAACAGGCAGCGGCCGAAGCAGCCGCGCAACAGGCGGCAGCAGAACAGGCGGCACAGCAACCGGTAGAACAGATGCCGCAGGAGGGGCAGTAAGGATGCACGCGTTTGATGAGAGAATATACACATCATATGAATCTCGATTATTAATGACAGAGTGGGGATTCAACGAACTAGGCAGGTAAAGTCGTGGAAATCAGTGGTGGCATTGGAGATTGTTTTATTAACCCATTTTTGCAAGCCA
>CAMAKU010000091.1 GCA_945836255.1 uncultured Roseburia sp.
TGCAGAAAGGAAAGGTCAAAACATGAGAATTCCACATTTAAAAAAACAAGGAAATGCCACCGTATTATTTGTAGAGGACAAGCCGTTTATTGCCTTGGCTGGGGAAGTACATAACTCAGATTCCTCTTCTCCGGAATACATGGAGAAGAACTGGAAAATAGCAGATGAATTGGGGATGAATACTTTGCTGTTGCCGGTTACCTGGGAGATGATTGAACCGGAGGAAGACCAGTTTGATTTTGCAATTGTAAAAGCCTTGATTGACCAAGCGAGAAGTTTTGGGAAGAAAATCATATTTCTTTGGTTTGGAACTTGGAAGAATGCAGAGTGCATGTATGCTCCGCCTTGGGTGAAGACTGATTTGAACCGTTTTAAAAGAGGGCAAATAAAAAAAGGGATGAACAAGGCAGGACGAAAAATTTCAGATAATCTTCCTTTTGAAAATCCATATACAACGATTTCTTATCTGTGTGAAGAAGCCATGAAAGCGGATGCCAAGGCGTTTGCAAAACTGATGGCGTACATTAAGGAATATGATGAATCTTTTTCTACCGTCATTGCTGTTCAGGTGGAAAATGAAACAGGGCTGCTTGGCAACGCTAGAGAAGTATCGGACGAAGCGGATGCTCTGTTTGAGGAAAATGTGCCACAGGAATTTTGGGAGTATATGAAGAGCACCACATCCACCATGGTAGAGGATGTGAAAAAAATCGTGGAAGCGTCACCGTCATCCGGTACATGGACTGAGGTATTTCGGGGCGTTGCCGATGAGATGTTCAGTGCCTACTATATTTCTCGTTATGTGAATTATGTGGCTCAGGCCGGGAAGGACATTTATCCTCTGCCGATGGCTGTTAATTGCTGGCTGGATAAGGGTGGGAAGCCAGGGATGTATCCTTCGGGTGGTCCTGTATCCAGAGTGCATGAGGTATGGAAATACAATGCGCCGGCAATCGATGTGTATTGCCCGGATATTTATGTTCCTAATTTTATGGAGATTTGTGACGAATATACAAGAAGAGATACCCCGTTATTTATTCCTGAGGCAGCCACCCATAGTTATGCGGCTCCTCGTTTAGTCTATACGGTTGGACATTATCATGCTATGTGTTATTCCCCCTTTGGATTTGATGATCTTGGCAAAGCGTTCACAGCCACACAGGCATATTTATTTGGTGTGGATGTGACAGACGAAGCGTTGAAAACACCGCAGAACTATGAAGAATATGGAAAAACCGGAAAATATCTCCAGCAGCTTATGCCATATTTAGGGGCTGCCTATGGTACGAACAGACTGCAGGCCAGTTGTGCTGAAACAAAGCAGGAAATGAACATAATGAAGTTCGGTGAATTTGCAATTATGGTCATGTTTGACAATCCGATGATTACAAGAAAGGATGGCTATTGTCTGGCGGTTCAAACAGCAGAGGATGAATGCTTTCTTCTGGTCAATGCCTGTACCTTGAATTTCGTAGCCGGAACCCCGGAAAAACCGAATGTAGATTTGACGCGGTTCGAAGAAGGTGAATTTGTCGATGGACAATGGAAAAGAGGTCGTATCTTAAATGGTGATGAGGCATCCTTCATATCCTTTGATGAGCCAGTTTTACTTCGAGCCAAACTATTTGCCTATCGTTGATAGCGATTTGGATTAGATTTTATCACTGGAAAGATATGAATCGAGGAGAACGTATGGAATTATTTCAAAATTCAGAACAAAGAAATACATTTTCAAATAGGTTGCAGGCGATATTTGATGGTGTCGTCGCTGTTGCATTGACGATGATGGCATTAAATATTGGAATATCGGATTTTTCGAATATATTTGATGCGCAGTTTATAGTGTTCCTGACGGACCTGACATCTTATCTGATTAGTTTTATTGCGGTAGCAGTCGTGTGGCATTTGCATGCCGAATTCTTTTCTTATTACAGTTATGCAAATGATGAAAAGGAATTGGTTGGTCATTTTGCTTTGATGTTTATTATGACTTTGTTTCCGGTAATCACTAACGCTTTAAGTTCTACGGAAGGATGGATCATTAAAGCATTGTATCTGGCGATTTATTATATCATGAATCTGCTCAATCTTTGGTTGATGAGACATGCGCAGGCTGTCAGTGAAAAGGAAAAGTCATCACAAAAGATGCTGACGGATATGCTAATTAAGAAATATGTCGTTGCTGATGATGAAAAGAAATTGTCAATCGTCAAGGCAATTGACCATTATAATGAGGCACAGGATGATGATAAGACTTTTGCAAAGTTTATATCATCTGATATTATGCAAATGATTGATGAATTCAATCGTGAAAAAAAGCAAAAATATGAATATTCAAAAACCATGTCCGTGCTTATGTTAATATATACCCTTTTTGCGGTGGTAGGTCTTATGTTCGGGTTGTTGATTTGCTACATAGTCCTCCTCAGTGGAGGTATTGTGTGCTTCCTTGTTCACCACAAATTTGTGGCAACAACTACTTGATTCTTTTTGATTCATACATATTATATCTCAAAATCAATGTTTCCTCGGAGGAGATGAGGTACCGGTGGCGGGTGGCGTGATATCTTAATTGCTCAGATATTGTTCTGCATCCTTAATAAAGTCTGCGATGTCCAGCTTGGGGTTGTCCAGCGTCTTGTGGATATACAGGCCGTCTGAGAGCAGAAGCAGCAGCCATGCCAGAAACTCCGGGGAGACGTCATCGGTTCGCTCGCCGATCTTCTTGGCGATGATATCAGCGAATTCGCTGTAACGATTTAATAACTTCTGACGAATCTGTTCATTGCCCATCATGGCATCGTAGAACAGATGAAGTCGCATATCGGCCGTTGCCACGTCACGCTCCAACACATACTTGACCAGACGGTGAAGGGAGGTGTCTTTGGAGGCATCCTCGGTCCAGATGATCAGATCTTCGTATTGTTGTTCCAGATACTTGTCTGTAATATCGAATAAAATGTCGTTCTTATTCTTGTAATGGTAGTAAAGCGTTCCTTTGGAGATCTCTGCCTCTCTGGCAATCTCTGCCAAAGAAATATCAGACAACTTCTTGTGCTCCAATAAACGCTCTGTCGTTGTCAGAATCAAATCTTTTACATTATCTTTTCTCGGTGCAGCCATAACATCCCTCACGTGCTTCCTTGTAATCAAATATGTTATAGTATATCTTTTTTGTGTGCTATTTGTCTATAAAATAGAAAACCTTATTGACATTTCTGGACGTTTTTGACAATGTATAGTTACAGAGTCGGTCGCACGAGCGACTCTATGGGAAAAAGAAAGTGAGAAGGTGAAAAAAGAAGTGTTGGAGGAAAAACTGAATCGGAAACTTCAGCAACGGTTTGGGGAACAGGTAAGAGCCACCGTAGAAGGAGACATCATTCGGGTCACAGGTCATCTGCAATGCTGGGAAGACATTCTGGAGGCCTGCAACATGTGCGTCGTGAAACAGCCGGGTGTACATGTGGTCAATGATGTGGTTCTGGACGGTGTGGAAATGCCGCAACTCTTTAAACTGACCGGTCAGATGCAGCGTTTGTGGGGATAGGCGTATTTGAAAATTATCAGGAAGCCGTGGATTCCATGGTGCAGAACAAAGATGTCTTTACGCCGGATATGGAACAACACAAGATCTATGAGCGGCTTTACGAAGAAGTGTTTAAAAATATTTACGGGAAATTGTCCGGTCTTTATGAACGGCTCTATGAGATTTATCATACGTCAGAACTGCCGTCAGAATCTTAGGATAGGTAACCTGCCGGTAATGGCACAGTCTGTTACGAAGACCGGACGCTGACCAGAAAAGAGACATTCTTTTTAAAATAGTCAAATAATTGATAAAATAGTACGGATTTTTGATATCATAACGAAAAATATGTGGTACAATCATAATATCAATAAATACACTGCAGGAGAAGGAGAGAGATATGGAATTATTTGATTATGAAAAGAGACATGTACAGGCGCTTCGTGATTCGTTGGCAGAGTGTACGGTTCTTCTCAAAAAAGACGGACATTTTCCGCTGAAAGCAGCCGGACCGATTGCGGCATACGGTAGTGGTGTTCGTCATACGATCAAAGGAGGAACCGGGTCCGGCGAAGTGAATTCCCGTTATTTTATCAACGTGGAACAGGGCTTGACGGAGGCCGGATTTACCATTACCACAGGCTCGTGGTTGGATGCCTACGATCAGGAACTGGTTCGCGCCAAGGAACAGTTTATCGCTGATGTCAAGGCACAGGCGAAGGCACAGAAGACTAATGTGATGATTTACTGCATGGGCAAGACGATGCCGGAACCGGAGTATCAACTGCCACTGGAGGGTGAGGGCGATACGGCCATCTATGTGGTGTCCCGTAATTCCGGTGAGGGCAATGACCGCAAGCCGGAGGGCGGCGACATCCAACTGACGGCAACAGAAAAGAGAGATATCTTAGCCCTGAATGAGCAGTATGATAACTTCATGTTGGTTCTGAATGTGGGCGGTGTGGTTGACCTGTCTGCTGTCATGGAGGTAAAGAATATCCTTGTATTATCGCAGTTGGGTGTGGAGACCGGCTCTGCGCTGGCAGACATTTTGCTGGGTAAGAGCAATCCCTCCGGTTGTCTGACGACCACTTGGGCTGCGTGGGAAGATTATGCGCCTACGGAAGACTTTGAGGATTTGGATGATACCCGCTATCGGGAGGGTATCTACGTGGGGTATCGCTATTTTGATACTTTTGGGAAAAAGGCTTTGTTCCCCTTTGGTTATGGATTGTCCTACACCGAGTTTGATACGCAGGTAACATCGGTATCCGCCCAGGGTGACAGAATCACGGTGGAGGCTTCGGTTGCGAATATCGGTCCGTGTGCAGGCAAGCATGTGGTGCAGTGTTATCTGTCAGCACCTTCCGGCAAACTGGATCAGCCTTATCAGGAATTGTGCGGATTTGCCAAATCGGGTGAACTGGCACCGGGGGCAAAGGAGATGGTGACGATTACCTTTGCCATGACGGATATGGCCTCTTATGATATGGAATCGGCCGCTTATCTGCTGGAAGCCGGTAATTATCTGTTGCGCGTAGGTGACCACAGTGCTGCGACCAAGGTTGCAGCCATCATCGTACTGGATGAGACAGTGACGGTATTGCAGGCAAAGAATGTACTGGGAACCACGGATTTTGAAGATTTGAAAGCACCACAGCGTCCGGTCGAGATGATTCCGGCGGATGTGCAGACGATTCGTCTGGTAGCGTCTGATTTGACCAAGGGTGCGGTAGCCTATGAGGCAGAGGAGGAGATCCTGCCGGAGGTAGACGCGTTGTCTGTAGACGAGTTGTGTTATCTGAATATTGGTGCGTTTGATCCGAAGAAGAATGGTGTTGCCAATATCATCGGAAATGCATCTGCCAGTGTGTGCGGTGCAGCAGGTGAGACCACCAGTCTGGTGGAAGGCTTCCCACACATGGTGATGGCAGACGGACCGGCGGGACTGCGACTGACACAGCAGTATTTCGAGGACGAGAAGGGCAAGCATGGGATTGGCAATGCCGGCCTTCCGGAAAGTATGATGGAAATGATGAACCTTATGCCGAAATTGTTGGTTCCGGTTATGAAGAAGGTCATGGGCGGCAAAAAGCCCAAGGCAGATGCGCAGATTCAGTATCAGTATTGTACGGCGATTCCCATCGGCACAGCAATTGCCCAGAGTTTTAACATTGCGCTGGCAGAATGTTATGGAGATATTGTGGGTACCGAGATGGAGATGTTCGGGGTGCATCTGTGGCTGGCGCCGGCGCTGAATATTCATCGTTCCATCCGTTGTGGCCGTAATTTCGAGTATTATTCCGAAGATCCCCTGGTATCCGGCATGATGGCAGCGGGTATTACCCGTGGCGTGCAGCAGCACAAAGGATGCGGCACTACCATCAAGCATTATGCTGCCAACAATAAAGAATATAATCGTTACTGCAATGACAGTATCGTATCGGAACGCGCTATGCGGCAGATTTATACAAAAGGATTTGGTATCTGTGTACGCGAATCGCAGCCTAAGGCAGTGATGACTTCTTACAATCTGTTGAATGGACAGCATACGGCGGAACATCGGGGACTGATTGAGGACATTCTGCGCAGAGAATACGGCTTTGCCGGAATCGTAATGACAGACTGGGTAACCCAGATGGCGGGAGATCCCAAATCCGCACATCGGAATTCTCTGCCGGAACATGTTGCTGCTGCCGGTGGCGATCTATTCATGCCGGGTGGCAAAGCAGACTTTACGAATTTGAAAAAGGGAATCGACAGCGGCGTTGTTTCACTCCATCAGGTGAAAGTGAACGCGACCCGTGTGCTGAAGATGGCACGGGAACTGACCAATTCATAATCTTACGATGATGTTATGTCAGTGAGGTGTCTGGACGATGTTCGGGATCGCTACGCAGTCAGGTCACCATCCGGGCACTTTCAGACATAGCGGATTTGGCCAGTTGAGTCAGAGAAGTCAGATCCATGGCAGGGCAGTCCTGACGGAACCAATAGCCGTACAAGCCCATAATACCGCTGGCAATATATTCTGCATAATACTCCTTCTTTGTCTCATCAAGGGAGGAGTTTTTGTTTGCCTGCAAGATGCAGTATTTGAGAGAATACACGGCATCATCCAGAAAGCGGGCACAACTGGGCTCTGTGAAGATGGCCCGATAGAAGTTCATTTTGCTACCCACCACCTCGGAGATACAGTCAATAAAAGTGTCAATCTGGTAGTCACCCCGGGATTCCATTTTTCGGACGATCATGTTGCGTGCGACTTCCTGCATTTCCTTGGCCACATCCTCAATACACTCATAATGCAGATAGAAGGTGCGTCGGTCAATATCTGCCTCTTCTGCCAACTCGGAGATGGTGATGGATGCGTATGGTTTTTTCTGGATCAATGTCACAAAAGCAGCATGAATGCTTTTCTTTGTCTTTTCCACCCGTCGGTCGGGCTTTCTTCTTTTTCTTTCTTCCATATTTTTCCTCACAATAAATCACACTT
>CAMAKU010000092.1 GCA_945836255.1 uncultured Roseburia sp.
TAGTATGCAGGCAAAAAGAACAGCATATATTGCCGCTGTTCTCTTTTTAAAATAGCGACAGCAAATAAAAGCAAATATACCTGAAGCGCAAAAAATAGCAGTAGTAACTGCCATAAAATAACTGCCTTGAATCACATTCATTGCTGTTGTAATAAGTGCACAAAATGCAATTGCAAGTCCAACATAGGATAGGGCATTTATATTGCTTTGTAGTCTTTCCCCAACAAAAATCGATCTATTAAGTTGTCGATAAATATTCTTTAGTTTATGAATCATATTGTAGTCCCTTTATCACGATAGGTATTCTTTGATACATGAGATGCTCGATTTTTTCGATTTGATTTATTCCATGATAATTATAGCATTCAAATATTTATTTGCCAATTTTTCCCTTATCAGGGCTCGTAATACTTTATAATTTTGTGTATGTATAAATGAACATAACACACAGCAGATGATATTAAAGGTAAAACGACATACTATTGGGACAAAAAAACAGATTTTTTGCAGTCAGAGGAAGTGTTAGGATGAATTATTTGCTTCATAAAATGTTTCCTACCCGGACTTGTCATCAGCCCCGGAGCGTCATATAATAACAATAGAAGTCGAAATATGCGAGTGGATACAAGAGAGGTTCTCTTATGGACGAACGTAGCAAAGGCGAAAATGGGAAAAAAGTGATAAGCATGCTGGTCGTTTTGATTACGATTGTAGTGACCGTTTTGTTCAGTTCCTATCTGATCTCCAAAGAACTGGAACAGCAACTACAGCATAATCTGGAAGATGTGGCGAATCAGAATGCACTGGCCTTACACAATAAGATTCATTCCAATTATCAGTTGCTGCAGAGCCTTTCGACAGAGGTGCAGCATGTGACACCGGATACGATTGATGAGACGCTTCAGTCGTTTACCATATTTCTGGAAGATTATGATTTGAAGCGTTTTGCATATTCTTTCCCGGATGGGACCAGTTACTCTACGGATGGGGGCGTAGCTAATCTGTCATATCGAGAGTTTTTTAAGCGCGGTTATGAAGGTAAGGGGACGATTACGGGCATACTGAACGATGCGCTGGAAGAACATCATGATCAGGTCAATGTCATGACAATTCCCATTTATGATGAACAGGGCAATGTAGAGGGCGTTTTTGGTCTGACCTATGATTCCCAGAACTTTAACGATGCATTGCAGATTGAGTCCTTTGACGGGCATGGGTACAGTTGTGCCATTAATGACGAGGGACAGATTCTGGTAGCCATGGGCAATGACCGATTTCAACTATCCGAGAACCTGTTTACCGACGTATTAGGCACCGATGAGCGCAACACGGAAGCCATAGCCAATTTACAACAGCAGATCGCTGATAAATCATCCGATGGCGGCACGTTTTATCTGGATGAGAAACATTATTACTATTGTACGCCGGTGAAGTTGCTGGAAGGCGATGTCACCTGGTATATGCTGACGATTATACCGGCAGATGTTCTGGAGAGCAGGGCGGCGCCTGTGCAGCAGAAATTGTATCTGATGGCATTGGCAGTGACCATATTTATTCTGCTGGGGGTGGTGATTTTTCTGATGCTGTCCAGAGAACGTAAGAAATTGATGCGGCGTTATGCCTATGAAGATCCACTGACCAAAGGTGCCAATTATGCGAAGTTCTGCGTGGACATGCGAAAAAAACGTAACCTGCAGGGGTATGTGGTTGCCATGGATATTATGAACTTCAATCACATCAACATTGCTGCGGGCAAAGCAGCCGGCGACCGGATGATTTGTGATATTTGGCAGATTCTGGCGGAGGAACTCCAGCCGGACGAGGCCGCTGGTCATGTGCGGGAAGATGTTTTTGTTCTGTTTTTGAATATAGAAGAAAAGGAAGTGCTCATTGAGCGTTTGAAAAGGCTTTCGGAACGAATCAACCATCGGTCCAAAGCCTTGCAGGTGCGAGGGATTCATGCCCGTTATGGCATTTATGAGATGCAGGGGACAGAAGACCTGGAGGACGCATACAGTAAGGCCCAGATCGCCAGAGAACAGGCGAGAGCCGAGAGAGAACAGCATTATGTCTTCTATCATGAGATGGATCATGAGAAATTGCAGCAGGACCAGCAGTTGGAGGAACGATTTGACGAAGCGCTGGCGGCAGGTGATTTTGAAGTTTGGTATCAGCCGAAGTATAGCGTCGCTTCCGGAGAGATTGTGGGAAGTGAGGCGTTGGTACGTTGGAGGGAAAAGGACGGAAGTCTGATTTCTCCCGGCAGATTTATTCCGTTGTTTGAGCAGAATGGCATGATAGCACGACTGGATGAGTATATGTTTCGTGCCGTTTGCAGACAACAGGCCCAGTGGCTTGCCCAGGGTCGCAGGATATATCCGGTGTCCATTAATCTAAGCCGTGCATCGTTGTATTATGCCGATGTGGTCGATAAATATCAGGCAATCATACAGGAAAGTGGAATCAGCCCTGCCTACATACAACTGGAAATTACAGAGAGTGCCATAGAGGGTAGAACCGGTATTCGTGAATTGTTGGAGAAATTCAGAAGTATGGGCATTCGGATTCTCATGGATGACTTTGGCACTGGCTATTCCTCTCTTGCCACATTGAATATGAGATGCTTTGACACCTTAAAGTTGGACAAGAGCCTGATTGACCATATTGGAGATCAGAATGGTGAGACACTGCTGTGTTATGTGATCAGCATGGGACAGCACCTGGGACTTCATATTACGGCGGAAGGCGTGGAAAACAACATGCAGTTGGATTTTTTAAAAGAGAATCACTGCGACGATATACAGGGGTTCCTCTTTGCCAAGCCTATGCCCGTGGAGGAGTTTGAACAACGATTAAATGGATGACATAGATGCTCATCGGTGATGATGGGTCCATAACAAATGTGTACGTAAGGAGGATAACCGTATGGGAGAAGCACACGAGACCAAATATCGCTACAATGATTTGGGTGAGCGATACAAGAGAATCAACAAGATTTATGTTTTGGCAATGAG
Organism: uncultured Roseburia sp.; assembly: GCA_945836255.1. GTDB lineage: Bacteria > Bacillota > Clostridia > Lachnospirales > Lachnospiraceae > Pararoseburia. Next base: position 3,015 of record CAMAKU010000092.1, read on the forward strand.
TTGTCTATGGTTGATGTATATCGCTTATTTGCTGTTGAAATTGGCGAACCGGGCACTTCAGCCCATTATTGTATATGCCAATCTGGTGCTGATTATCATCTATTTGATTGGCAACCTGTACATCTATTTTCGAAATAAGGAAAGTCACTTATTTAAGACGGTAACCATTGTTGAAATAGGCATTGAAGTATTACTGATTGGTGGACAGACCGATGCGGAATTTATTTATTTTACAATGTTGGGTGTTCTGGCACTGCAGATTCCCTATTATGATAAGAAAAGTTTTAAACGTTTCTGCGTTGGATACACGATTCTATATTCGGTGATCCTGGTGGTACGCGCGATCAAGGGTGTGGGATTGAGCGATGTTGATTCCATGTGTAGAAGCCTTTGTATTTACCTGATGATTTTTATCTTGAACAGAGTGGCTGCCATGGCAAGAGAATTCAGTGATGATGCACTTGGTTCCGTAGAGGAACAGAGCGGAAGGCAGAAAAAGTTGTTCGACGGGATATTGGATGTTTCCAGAACCGTTCAGGATGAAGCAGTAAAAAGTAATAGCATCGTAGACGAGCTGGTGAAGGTGACGGAGACGGTGGCCACCAGTATGCAGGAGATTGCGGCCGCTGCCAATACAACGGCTCTCAGCATCGAAGAACAGAACACGATGACACAGACCATTCAGAATGCCATCGGTGAGACAGGAGAACGCTCCAAGAAGATGGTGGGGATTGCCATAAGTTCTAATGATAGTATTCAGGAAAGTATTCAGGTGATGGATGAACTGAAGGAACAGTCCCAGCGCATTGCAGAGACCAATGACGAAGTGACGGAATCCATGACGAGACTGCAAAATAAGACCAAAGAGGTTGAGGAGATTGCCGGCATGATTCTCAATATTTCCGGACAGACCAACCTTCTGGCACTGAATGCTTCCATTGAGAGTGCCCGTGCGGGCGAGGCCGGAAAAGGATTTGCCGTTGTGGCAGAGCAGATTCGCCAACTGGCAGAGCAGACAAAGAGTTCAACCGAAGAAATCACAAGAATTATCAATGAATTGAATGAAAATGCGGTTGAAGTGGTGAAATCCGTGGCAGATTCTGTGGATGCGACTGCAAGTCAGAATGAGAAGATTATTACGGCTGCGGAAGCATTTGAGAAGTTGAATACCAATATGACAGAATTAATCTCTGACATTAAGGAAATGGATCGACAGATTTATGGTCTGTCCGAGTCCAATAACAAGATTGTGGATAATATTGACCACTTGTCTGCAGCGACGGAGGAAGTCACAGCAAGTGCAGAGCATGTGCGCAAGATGAGCGAGCAGAATTTGACCTATGCGGAAAGAGTAAAGGAAGCAATTAATCTGATTGGTGATACCACGGATGATATGAAACAATATCTCTAAGAAATGCTGACGTAGGAGGGTCCGTGTATAGTGACAATCGATTACAACAGATAAATGAGGATACATTTACGTTTGCCATTCGTAAGGACGAGGATTTCCGCATCTTGCAGTTGACGGACTTGCATCTGGGGTTTGGATGGCTCTCCCGGAGTAAAGATACCCTGGCAATGGACGCGGTAAGGCAATTGATTGAACGCTCCAAGCCGGATATGCTGGTGCTGACCGGTGTGGGCAACTTCCTGATTGAACTGATGGATGATGCGGGGGAAGTGCTGCTTCCGCTGGTACTGCTGGATTCCAATATGTATGGAGAGGACGGCTGGTTTTTCAGTGGATTTGACCGTATCCGGGACGACCAGGTGGAGTGGTGTATGCAACGCCTGGATGCACTCAAAGAGCAGAACCCGGCCCTTAAGGCCATGGCGTTTTTCCATATGCCACCCCGGGAATTCAAGGAAGCCTATGAGAAAATGAAACTGGGCGATCACAGCGTCATCTATCAGCATGGCAGCATCGCTGAGAAGGATGAGTATTTTGGCATTTCCAAGTATGAAGGCACCTTTTTTGCACGGGCAGTAGACCAGGATATGATCAAATGGATGTTCTGCGGGCACGATCATCTTAATACGTTGTCGCTGACTTATCAGGGGATTCAGATGACCTATGGCATGTCCATCGATTATCTGGGCTACAAGGACATTGCCAAAAGCACCATACAGCGTGGCGGAACGCTGATTACAAGAAAAGCAGACGGAAGCGTGGAGATTGGCATGGTGCCGCTGGGCTCAGTGGTTTCGACCCGGGTGCGTGGCGTTCAGAACGATTCCGGCGATAAGTAGCATTTGTGATACAGCGATAATAACGATAGAACAGGACAAAGGATTTTACCATGGCGATAAATATTATTCTGATTGTAATGGCAACAGCCGCGCTGGTGTATGGATTTGATTATGTATGCAGGGAAAAGAGAAATGGAGTGATTCGACAGTGTATGCTGGCCAACGGCATACTGACTTTTTTGTGGAATTTTGGTTATGGAATGATGGGCCTGTGTGACGATTACACCATCTGTTATTGGTGGCGCGGTGTAGCGCTGTTTGGCGTCTGTGGCTACCTGTTGGTGGAGTTTCTCTTTGTGCGTCATGTGACCGGTACGCTAAAAAAGCATTTTGCCCCCATTATGGTTGTGCTGTCTATCTTGGGAACCACGAATTTTCTATTGGTTGTACAGCCGTCGGTGGTGACCTTTTTCCCGTACGCCGGCAGAACGGCCTATTCCAGCAATCCGGTGTTTGCGAGAGTGTATCAGGCTTGTTTTCTAACGTTGATCATTATGATTCTTGTGTCTATGGCAATCTATTGGTGGTTTCGTCTTTCCTTACGTCGGGAAAAGGAAATCGTCATTTTGCTGTTTTGTTCCCATTTTTCTTTAGTGTTTGCAATGATTCCCGATACGGTGCTGCCGACCTTGGGGTATGTTTCGATTCCTACTTCCGGCATTGGCGCCTTTGCCTGTTATGTGTTTACGGTCTATGTGGCCGACCGACTGAGCGCTTTTGAATTGTCTGCCAATAGCATGAATGATTATATCTATCATAATGTAGATAACAGCGTGTTATTCTTTGATACTTATGGCAAGTTGATCATGTCCAATGAATTTGCACTGAAATTCTTTGGGCTTGACGAGAATGCGCGTCCTTATTTTTACGAATTATTTCAAGTCTCAAAAGAGAAAGCCGAGCCATTGTTGCATTCGGATACCCATGCAGAAGGGATCAAACTGACCACGACAAAGTCCAATACGGTTTGCTCTGTGATTCTATCTACGATTCGGGACAAATATAATGAGCCTATGTACACGGCATGTTTCGTCTATGATCTGACTAAGGAAGAGCGTATGTATCAAGAGGTCAATGCGCTAAAGCAGCAACTCCAGATTGATTTGGAGAAGAAGACCCGGCAGATGGAGCGGCTGACGTTGCAATCCATCGCCACCATCGCCAACACCATCGATGCCAAAGATGTCTATACCAAAGGTCATAGTGAACGGGTGGCGGCATACAGCGTCCAAATCGCAGAGGCACTTGGCTGGCATGATAACGAAATCCAGCAACTCAGAAATGCAGCATTACTGCACGACATTGGTAAAATCGGTGTTGCGGATGCTGTTTTAAATAAGGATTCCGGCTTGACGGATGAAGAATACGAAGAATTGAAACAACATACAGTAATTGGTGGAGAAATCTTAAAAGACATCAATATGATTCCTGACTTGGATGCGGGGGCGCTCTATCATCACGAGCGCTATGACGGCAAAGGATATCCGGCAGGGCTAAGTGGAGAACATATTCCCCTAAGTGCCAGAATTATTGCGGTGGCAGATTCCTTTGATGCCATGAATACGAAGCGTGTTTACCGCGATCCGCTCTCGAAGAATGAGATTCTGGCAGAATTAAAGAAAAATCGTGGGACGCAGTTTGACCCCAAGATTCTGGACGTATTTCTGGAACTCTATGAGAAGGATCAACTGGCCAATGCATAA
>CAMAKU010000093.1 GCA_945836255.1 uncultured Roseburia sp.
GTAATCATCGGTCGTTGAGAAGAGAGAAAGGGGGTGGAATTGCGGGACTTGTTATTCTTGTAATTGGGGAAATAAGGTTGATTCTGGAAGAAAAACAGACTATAATTGCACTTGGTGTATGTGTGCGCCACAAGATCACAGATCAGGGGATGGCTGTGATGGAAAGCGAGAAGGAACCGGGCACCAGCATATGGTTGACGTGGCCGGATGAGATACCAGAACATTACAATAGAAGTTGGAGGAAATAAAATGGCTTTAAGTAAAAAACCAGTCAATGGCATGAAGGATATTTTGCCACAGGAGATGGAGATCCGTGATTATGTTACAGGTGTCATCAAAGACACATACCGTAGATTCGGTTTTACTCCTATCGAGACACCGTGTATGGAAAATATCGCCAATCTGAGCAACAAGCAGGGTGGTGAAAATGAAAAACTCATCTTTAAAGTGTTGAAGAGAGGAGAAAAACTCCATCTGGATACTGCCAAGGAAGAGATGGATGTGGTAGATTATGGAATGCGCTATGATCTGACGGTGCCGCTGTGCCGGTTTTACTCCAATCATGCCAATGAACTGGCAAGCCCGTTTAAGGCGTTGCAGATTGGTAATGTATGGCGTGCTGACCGTCCGCAGCGTGGACGTTATCGTCAGTTTACCCAGTGCGACATTGACATTCTGGGCGAACCCTCCAATATGGCAGAGATTGAATTGATTCTTGCAACTACCACGACGCTGGGAAAACTTGGTTTTCGCAATTTTGAGATCCGCATCAATGAGCGCCGTATTTTAAAGGCTATGGCGGCTTACAGTGGCTTTGACGAAGCAGATTATGACAGCATTTTTATCACGCTGGATAAGATGGACAAGATCGGACAGGATGGCGTGTCAGATGAACTTCTGGAAAACGGATATGAGCGGGAAGCCATCGATAAATATCTTGGTCTTTTTGATCAGTTGGAAGACAAAAAAGATGTTACTGCGGGTGTTACTTTCCTTAAGGACACCTTAGGGGATTTTCTGGATGCGGAAATTGCCGACAATCTGATGGAGATTGCCCAGACAGTCAATGCAGTCAAGGAGGCGGAGTTTGCGTTGGTGTTTGATCCTACGCTGGTGCGGGGAATGAGTTATTATACCGGTACCATCTTTGAGATTGCGATTCCGGAGTTCGGCGGCAGTTGCGGCGGCGGCGGACGTTACGATGATATGATTGGTAACTTTACGGGGCAGAAGGTGCCGGCCTGTGGATTTTCCATCGGTTTTGAGCGTATCATATTGCTTCTGATGGAGCAGGGCTATCAGATTCCGGAGCGTCCCAAGAAGATTGCTTATCTGGTTGAGAAGAATTATCCGGCGGAGAAACTGACGGCAGTGATGCAGCAGGCAAAGGAAGCCAGAGAACAGGGACAGCAAGTACTGGTTGTTCGAATGAACAAAAATAAAAAGTTCCAGAAGGAACAGTTAGAAAAAGATGGTTATGGAGAATTCGTGGAATTCTTCAACAGAGATTAAGCAGGAGGCATAAAGAAGATGGCAGAATCAATGAAGGGACTTCACAGAAGTCATCGCTGTACGGAGGTAAGTGCATCCCAGGTGGGACAGCAGGTTACGCTGATGGGCTGGGTGCAGAAGAGACGAAATCTCGGCAGTTTGATTTTTATCGATCTGCGGGACCGTAGCGGGATTATGCAGGTGGTATTTGATGAGCCTGTCGTTGGTGCAGAAGGATTTGCAAAAGCAGGAGAACTCCGCAGTGAATATGTAATCGCTGTGGTGGGAACGGTGCAGAAGCGTTCCGCAGCCGTTAATGAGAATCTGAAAACGGGAGATATTGAGGTGTTGGCCAGCGAGTTGCGGATTCTTTCCGTGGCACAGACACCGCCATTTCCCATTGAGGCGGGGATTCAGACCAAGGAGGAACTGCGCTTAAAATATCGTTATCTGGATCTGCGTCGTCCGGATTTGCAGGCCAATCTGATGATGCGTAGCAAGGTGATGGGGATTATTCGTTCGTTCCTGATGGAAGAAGGATTCCTCGAAATCGAGACGCCAATTCTCCAAAAGTCCACACCGGAAGGAGCGCGGGATTATCTGGTTCCTTCGCGTGTGCATCCAGGTAGTTTTTACGCGTTACCCCAGTCACCCCAGTTGTTTAAGCAGTTGTTGATGTGCTCCGGTTATGACCGCTATTTTCAGATCGCGAAATGTTTCCGAGATGAGGATTTGCGAGCAGATCGTCAGCCGGAATTCACACAGGTGGATATGGAGATGTCCTTCGTGGATATGGAGGATGTGCTGGATGTGAACGAAAGATTGATTGCCAAAGTCTTCCGAGAGACACTGGGGGAGGAGATTACCCTTCCGCTACCGCGAATGACCTGGCAGGAAGCCATGGATCGCTATGGCTCTGATAAGCCGGATGTCCGTTTCGGTATGGAATTGAAGAATGTGTCCGATGTGGTGGCAGATTGCGGCTTCGGCGTATTTACCGGAGCATTGGAAGCTGGTGGCAGTGTTCGTGGTATCAATGTAGCGGGACAGGGCGATATGTCGCGTAAGAAGATTGATAAACTGGTGGAGCATGCCAAGGGCTGTGGTGCAAAAGGACTTGCCTATCTTTGCATCCAAGAGGATGGTACTTACAAGTCTTCCTTTGCAAAATTCATGACCGAAGAACAGTTGGAGCGTCTGGTGAAAGCCATGGATGGTCAGCCGGGAGATCTGCTCTTATTTGCAGCGGATCGGGATAAGATTGTATGGGAAGTTCTTGGTTCCCTTCGTCTGCAACTGGGTAAGGAACTGGGACTTTACGATGAGTCTGAGTTTGCGTTCCTGTGGGTGATTGATTTCCCGCAGTTTGAGTGGTCAGACGAGCAGGAGCGTTTTGTGGCAATGCACCATCCGTTTACGATGCCCTATGAAGAGGATATCGACAAATTGACCACAGATCCGGGTGCCGTGCGGGCCAAAGCCTATGATATGGTATTAAATGGTTGCGAACTGGGTGGCGGAAGTATCCGTATCTATCAGAGTGACGTACAGGAGAAAATGTTTGAAGCCTTAGGCTTTACCAATGAGGAAGCTCATGAGCGCTTCGGTTTCCTGTTGGATGCCTTTTCCTACGGTGTGCCGCCACATGCCGGTCTTGCCTTTGGTCTGGATCGTATGGTCATGCTGATGATGCATGCAGACTCCATTCGCGATGTGATTGCGTTTCCAAAAGTTAAGGATGCTTCCTGCCTGATGACGGAAGCACCGACACCGGTGGACCAGGCGCAACTGGATGAATTATGCCTTTCCATTGAAGAATAATTTATGATATAATGCGTATAGGAGTTTCCATAAGAAACAGATTTTATCACACGAATTTGGGGAGTAGTGCCTTTGATAAGATTTTAAGGAGGGGAATCAATGGCAAAGAGAGAAAAGAAGGCGATTTCGCTGACACCGGAGCAGACCATGCGCGCCAACAAGTGGGCAGTTATGATTTACGGGACGTCTTTTCTGGGCTGGTTTTTGTTGATGTTGTTATGTAAGAATGTGACAGTGGTGGGCATCGCGGTGACCGTGGTGTGTTTTGCACTGCTGGCATTCTGGGGACTGACGCGAGGTGGTGAGGAGAATACCCACATCAAGATGTCGGTGATGTATTTGATCCCGTTTATTGTGGTGACTTTTACCTCATCCGTACAGATTTATCCCATTGTATTTATTACGGTCTATGCACTGATCGTCTACCAGAATGTGCGTCTGGTGACTTGCGGGACGGTGGCAACCACGATTGTTAATTTGTTACATATCGTCATCCGTCTGGTGCTGGGAACGGCATTTTCCGATATTGCAGTGGAGTTGGTTTCCACCTTCTTGTTCTTTGCGTATAGTTTGTATACCGTCTATCAGATTTACAGTGCTACCAAAGAGAATCTGGACGAGATTCAGAAACAGACCAATGAAGCCATTGGCGTGGCACGTCAGGTGGGCGAGATTTCGCAGGATATTCTCAATAACTTCCATGCAATTACGGATGGAATGAATAAGATCACAGAGCAGGCAGATGAGAATAAGGTTGCCTTGAATGATATTACCAGTGCTTCGGTGAATAACAGTGAAGAAATGACGCATCAGTCTGAGTTGACGCAGAATATTTATGCCATCGTAGAGGAGACGCAGGCGAATGCCACACGTGTGCAGCAGGATGCGGAGGATGTGTATGCGAAGGTCAGCGATGGTGTTGTTCTTTCCGGAGATATGAAGCAGCAGGCAGCGGCTGTAGCGGAAGATATCAGAGCCACCTATACCATTATTGGGGAATTGGTGGCACAGATACAGGGCGTGTCCAGCATTACAGATGCGATTCTGGCGATTTCCAGTCAGACGAATCTGCTGGCACTCAATGCTTCCATTGAGTCTGCAAGAGCAGGAGAGGCCGGTAAGGGCTTTGCTGTGGTTGCCGATGAGATTCGGACCCTTGCGGGGCAGACGAAGACATCTACGGAAGAGATTACACAGATTATGAACCAGTTGATTGAAGTGGCGAATCAGTCAGTTCAGAAGATGGATCACTGTGTGCAGGGAATCGAGACACAGACGGCCAAGATTGACGATGTAAACCATAGTTTTGAGGAGACCAAAGAGAATGTGGGACAGCTTAAGACCATGGTGGACGGCATTATCGATGGTGTGAATGAGATTTCCAATAATACAGCCCATATCGTAGACAGCGTGGTCAGTGTATCCGAGAATACGAACCGCGTATCCGAACTTTCGGGTAATGGTGCCAATGGCGCAGCCGTCATCTACGATACGGTTCAGGAGTTCTCAGAGACGATTCAAGGACTCCACGTGCAAGTTGAAGAACTCAAAAATGCAATTTCACGATAATTTTGGATTATGTGAAAAAAGGATGATAGAATTTTCCAGAACAAAAAAGCAGTTTCGGTACAAAAGAGGTACCGGAACTGCTTTTTCTGATGATGTGTCTTTTTAACGGGCGAGGATATCCAGAATCTCGCCGATATACATGGTATGCATGTCGCCATCAGCATACCATTTGTCAGCAATGGCAGGATCAACGAATTGGTCTGCTGTGATGGGTGTAGCGGACATTTTCCTGCATAAAATCACAAACTTGGCTTCATCGAGAAATGGTGTACCCAGTGCATGATTCACATGAAGTCTGGCTCCGGCAATCTTGTCTTCGTTACGACCGGAAATCTTGCCCAGATAGTTCAATGTGCTGTGCATATGGGAATCTTCAAAGAAGTTGACAGAGAAGGTATCGCTACTGTCAATCAGTTCCTTGGTATAGCGTGACTGACGAATGTAGATGGTGGCAACATTCTTGCCCCACATGACACCCACGCCACCCCAACTTGCCGTCATGGCGTTGGCTTTGCCCTCTGCTTCGGCGGTGATGGCGGCCCATTCCGTGCCGATTTTCTTGAAGGGATTAAACTCTAACATATCGATAGGATAAGGCTGGAAGTTGTGCATAGTAATTCTCCTTTCAACATATGATAGTGTGCCCGTGGATGGACACATCACAGAAAATAAAACATTACATCTTAAGTAGTATATTTATTATATTATTCTTTGTGCATTCTTTCAACAAAAAGAGGATGGCAAATTCTTGACAATGGAAATAAATAGGCACATAATAAAACGAACGAGGGATTTTGCAAGATTTCACTCGCGTTTATGCATTTTGATTGATATCCGGAGTGGGCAACTGCTCTGCGAGATATCGGAATGAAGATATATGGAGGATGAGGTCATGGAAATCAGATTTGAAAAAAGCAGCCACTTAAAAGAGAAGCCGGATCAGAAGAATCTTGGTTTTGGTAAATACATGACAGACTACATGTTTGTTATGGATTGGGATAAGGACAAGGATTGGCACGATGCCAGAATCGTACCTTATGAGCCGGTGACATTGGACCCGGCATGTGTGGTTCTGCATTATGCACAGGAGACCTTCGAGGGATTGAAAGCATATCGCACCGCTGAGGGCAAGATTCAGTTGTTCCGTCCACAGATGAATGCCAGAAGAATGATTAATTCCAATGCGCGCTTATGTATGCCGGCATTTCCGGAGGAGATGTTTGTAGAGGCGGTTAAGGCGTTGGTTAAGGTGGAAGAGGACTGGGTGCCGTCTGAACCGGATACGTCCCTTTACATCCGTCCATTTATGTTTGCGACGGAGTCAGCGTTGGGTGTCCATATGGCTACGTCATATAAGTTTATGATTATCTGCTGTCCGGTAGGTGCTTATTATGCTACGGGACTGGATCCTGTGAAGATTCTGGTTGAGGATGAACTGGTACGTGCGGTCAAGGGTGGTACCGGATTCACCAAGTGCGGCGGCAACTACGCCGGCTCGATTCTTGGTCAGGTAAAGGCAGAGAAACTGGGCTATGCACAGGTACTTTGGCTGGACGGTGAACAGCGTAAATACGTGGAAGAAGTTGGTACTATGAACATTATGTTCAAGATTGCCGGAGAGATTTACACGGCACCTATCGAGGGTACGGTACTTCCGGGAGTTACCAGAGATTCCATGATTCATCTGCTCCGTGATTGGGGTTATAAGGTGAATGAGACCAGATTGTCCATTGACGATCTGATGAAAGCGGGACACGACGGTACTTTGGAAGAAGTCTATGGTACCGGAACAGCGGCTGTTATTTCACCGGTAGGCGAGTTGCGATATAAGGATGATGTGGTTGTCATCAATGATGGTAAGACCGGCGAATTGACACAGAAGTTGTATGATACGCTGACCGGCATCCAGTGGGGCAAGATTGCTGATCCTTATGGCTGGACTGTAGAAGTTAAATAACCGACCGATGTTAAGAGTCTTATGATGAGCAAGGGAGAACGCAAACACGTTCTCCCTTTTGTTATGGCGACGAGTAGGCGTTTGCGACACTTTTGCTGTGTTCCAGCGATGGTTTACGAAATA
>CAMAKU010000094.1 GCA_945836255.1 uncultured Roseburia sp.
CGCATTCTGCTCAAAATGGAAAATCATCCAGATAAAAATGCATTCACAATCTAACAGTGAAAAATTGTCGCTGGAACACAGCAAAAGTTTCGCAAACGTCTAATCGGATGTAAAGAGAAGGAGTGAGGGTATTGTATCAATATAAACGTATATTTACCATTGTTTTGGATTCTCTGGGAATCGGAGCGATGGAGGATTCTGCCGCATTTGGTGATGTGGATGTGGACACACTGGGTCATATTTCAGAGAAGATGGATTCGTTTACCATCCCCAATCTGCAGCGGCTTGGCATGGCCAATCTCAAACCGTTACAGCAGGTGGACCCGGTAGCGCAGCCGTTGGCCTATTATATGCCATTGTGCGAGAAGAGTAATGGCAAAGATACCATGACCGGTCATTGGGAGATGATGGGTATTCGCACCACGAAGCCGTTTGTGACCTTTACCGAGACGGGATTTCCCAAAGAACTGATTGCCGAATTGGAGAAACGTTGTGGACGCAGAATTATTGGAAATAAGGCGGCCAGCGGAACAGAGATTCTCGACGAACTGGGGGAAGAAGAGATTGCCACGGGAGCATTGATTGTGTATACATCTGCTGATTCTGTGTTGCAGATTTGTGGTAATGAGGAGACCATGGGACTGGAGCAGTTGTATCATTACTGCGAGATTGCCCGGGAATTGACCATGAGGGATGAGTGGCGTGTGGGACGTGTCATTGCAAGACCATACACGGGACAGAAACGGGGCGAATTTGTCCGCACCAGCAATCGCCATGACTATGCACTCAAGCCGCCGGGACCTACCGTACTCAATGCTCTCAAGGATGCAGGACTGGATGTAATCTCTGTGGGCAAGATCAATGATATTTTTGTGGGGGAAGGGATTACCGCAAGCAATCGCTCCAAGAGCAGCGTACATGGGATGGAACAGACCATAGAAATCGCGAAACAGGACTTCACAGGACTATGTTTTGTGAATCTGGTTGATTTTGATGCGCTCTGGGGGCATCGCAGAAATCCGCTGGGTTACGGTGCGGAGATTGAGCGCTTCGATGAGAAACTGGGTGTGCTGCTGCCGCTTTTGCGGGAGGATGATTTGCTCATTATTACGGCAGACCATGGCAACGATCCTACCTATACCGGTACCGATCACACCAGAGAAAAAGTACCGTTTCTTGCATATTCCCCCAGCCACAAAGGAGCAGGTCCGCTGCCGCAGCAGGATACCTTTGCGGTGATTGGTGCCACCATCGCAGATAATTTCCATGTGGCAATGCCGGAGGGTACCATTGGCCGTTCGATTCTGGACAAATTATGCTGACAGCAGAGATCGGAATCGGTAAAGTGGATAAGACATTGAAAAAATAAATAAAATATGTATATAATAAAGACACTGTCAAGCATTCTTTTTAAAGGCAGAAAAAGGAGGAATAGATATGGATTTCTTTAATAAAATCGGTGATTCTATTGTAAATGCAACACAGGAGGTCGGTGAGAAGGCAAAAGGTATGACCGACATTGCAAAGCTCCAATACGAAATGAAGTCAAAAGAAGATTTTCTGAATAAGCAGTATCAGGAAATCGGCAAGATGTTTTACGAAGCAAATAAAAGCGAAGCGCCGGAAGAATACGCGCAGGTGTTTGAAGAAGTTGAGGCGGCCGCTGTAAAGATCAGCGAATTGCAGGAAGAGATCGCCTCCTTAAAAGGTGGCAAGGCCTGCCCCAAGTGCGGAGCCATTGTCAGCAGTGCAGCATCTTTCTGCAGTGAGTGCGGCACGAAATTAAATGACATTTTTGAGGAAGATTAGGAGAAATCATGGCAAACAAAGGAAAATACTACATTACGACAGCGATCGCCTACACGTCAGGGAAACCGCATATCGGTAATACTTATGAGATCGTACTGGCTGACAGCATCGCCCGTTTTAAACGTCAGGAAGGTTATGACGTTTTCTTCCAGACGGGTTCCGACGAACACGGACAGAAGATCGAATTAAAGGCGAAGGAAGCAGGGATTACACCAAAGGAATTTGTAGACGATGTTTCCGGACAGATCAAGAATATCTGGGATTTAATGAATACTTCTTATGATAAGTTTATCCGCACCACGGACGAAGATCATGAGAAGCAGGTAAAGAAGATTTTCAAGAAGCTCTACGATAAGGGTGATATCTATAAAGGCTCTTACAAGGGATTGTACTGTACTCCATGCGAGTCATTCTGGACCGAGTCCCAGTTGGTGGATGGCAAATGTCCGGACTGCGGACGGGAAGTGCAACCGGCAGAAGAGGAAGCATATTTCTTTAAGATGAGCAAATATGCGGATCGTCTGATCGAGCATATCAATACGCATCCTGAATTTATTCAGCCGGTATCCCGCAAGAATGAGATGATGAACAACTTCTTACTTCCGGGCTTACAGGATCTGTGTGTTTCCAGAACCTCCTTTACCTGGGGGATTCCGGTGGATTTTGATCCGAAGCATGTCGTATATGTATGGCTGGATGCGTTGACCAACTACATTACAGGAATCGGTTACGATTGCGATGGCAATTCCGGTGAATTGTTCCAGAAGAACTGGCCGGCGGATTTGCATCTGATCGGAAAGGACATCATCCGTTTTCATACCATTTACTGGCCCATCTTTTTGATGGCTCTGGATCTCCCGTTGCCGAAGCAGGTCTTTGGTCATCCGTGGCTGATTCAGAGTGACGGCAAGATGAGTAAGTCCAAGGGCAACGTGCTTTATGCAGACGAACTGGTGGACTTTTTCGGCGTGGATGCGGTACGTTACTTTGTACTGCATGAGATGCCGTTTGACAATGACGGTGTCATTTCATGGGAACTTCTGGTGGAGCGCATGAATTCCGATCTTGCCAATACACTGGGTAATCTGGTGAACCGTACCATTTCCATGAGTAACAAGTACTTCGACGGTGTGGTTTGTGATAAAGGTGTCAGTGAGCCGGTGGACGAGGATCTCAAGCAGGTGGTTACATCCACAGCAGCCCGCGTGGAAGCAAAGATGGACGAACTGCGTGTGGCAGATGCCATCACAGAGGTGTTTGCGCTGTTCAAGCGTTGCAACAAATATATCGATGAGACCATGCCATGGGCTCTTGCGAAGGATGAGAGCAAGCAGGATCGTCTGGCAACGGTACTGTACAATCTGGTAGAGAGTATCTCCATAGGTGCTTCTCTTCTGAAGAGTTTTATGCCGGATACCACAGAGCGTATCCTTGCGCAGTTGCATGCAGAGGAAGTACCGTATGATGAATTATCTGTATTTGGTCATTATGTAAGCGGCACGAAGGTAACGGATCAGCCGGAGATTCTGTTCGCAAGACTGGATTTGCAGGAAGTGTTAGCAAAAGTCGCAGAACTTCATCCGCCGGTTGCGGAGGAAGAGACGGAAGAGACACCGGAAAATGTAATCGATGTGGAGCCAAAGGAGGAGATTACCTTCGATGACTTCATGAAGATGCAGTTCCAGGTGGGTGAGATCATTGCCTGTGAAGAAGTTCCGAAGTCCAAGAAGTTGCTCTGTTCCCAGGTGCGCATCGGAAGCCAGGTACGACAGATTGTATCAGGCATCAAGAAATATTACAGCGCCGAGGAGATGGTGGGCAAGAAAGTCATGGTACTGGTGAATCTCAAGCCTGCCAAACTGGCCGGCGTATTATCTGAGGGAATGCTTCTGTGTGCGGAAGATGCCGAAGGTAACCTGGCATTATTGACGCCGGAAAAGGATATGCCGGCAGGTGCAGAGATCTGCTAAAATAACAAAGGATTATTACGGGGTCAGACCTTTTGAGGCCTGACCCTGCTTTCCGTATACGAGGAGATTTTTTGTATGATATTTGAGAGTCATGCACATTATGATGATGAACAGTTTGATGAAGACAGAGACGCATTGCTTCAGGCGCTGCCCCAGCATAATGTGGGTGCGATTGTAAATGTGGGATCTAGTCTGGAATCGTCAGAGGCGAGTATTGCGTTGGCCGAGGCGTATGATTATGTCTATGCGTCTGTGGGTGTGCATCCGGATGAAGTTGGTGATCTGACACAGGAAAGCATGGCGGCGCTTCGCACACTGGCAATGCATCCGAAAGTGGTTGCCATCGGTGAGATTGGACTGGACTATTATCGCAAAGAAGAAGAAGGAACTGATTACAAAGACGTGCAAAAGCAGTGGTTTCAGCAACAGTTGGAACTGGCAGCGTTGCTCCGCAAGCCTGTTATCGTTCATTCGAGGGAGGCGGCGGAAGATACCCTGCATATTCTGGAATACTTTTATGCAAAGCATCCGGAAATCTATAATCCCGGTGTGATTCATTGCTTCTCCTATTCGCCGGAGATAGCAGCAGCCTATACCAACATGGGCTTCTATATCGGGGTCGGTGGTGTGGTTACCTTTCGCAATGCCAAAAAGTTGGTGGAGACGGTGAAATATACACCGATAGATCGCATTCTGGTGGAGACGGACAGCCCCTATCTGGCACCGGAACCGAACCGGGGAAAACGTAATGACTCTTCCAATATCCGCTATGTGATCGAGAAGATTGCGCAGATCAAGGAGATGACCCCGGAGGATGTAGAGCGGCAGACAGAGATCAATGCAAGGAACATGTACGGTATTTGACAGGAAGAAAAAATAAAATGCACAGGAAAGGGAGAGAAGATGGCATATTTAGGGAATCCGGCATACACCATGGCGGTGCTGGAAAAGCATGGCTTTCGTTTTCAAAAAAAATATGGGCAAAACTTTTTGATCGACACACATATTCTGGAAAAGATTATTGATGCGGCGGAGATTACGAAAGATGATTTTGTGCTGGAAATCGGACCGGGCATCGGCACCATGACACAGTATCTGTGTGAGGCAGCCCGGGAAGTGGTGGCGGTGGAAATCGATACAAATCTACTGCCGGTACTGGAAGATACACTGAAGGACTATGATAATGTGACGGTGCTGAATCAGGATATCCTCAAGGTAGATATTGCAGCACTTGCGGCAGAGAAAAATCAGGGCAGACCCATCAAGGTCGTTGCGAATCTCCCGTACTATATTACAACGCCGATTATCATGGGCCTCTTTGAGAGTCATGTACCACTTTCATCCATTACGATTATGGTTCAAAAGGAAGTGGCAGATCGTATGCAGGTGGGCCCGGGTACGAAAGACTATGGCGCACTTTCGCTGGCAGTCCAGTATTTTGCCAAACCGGAAGTGGTCTGTGTGGTGCCACCCACTTGTTTTGTACCACAGCCGAAAGTGGCAAGTTCCGTCATTCGTCTGACCTGTCATGAGAAGCCGCCGGTTACCGTGGAAGACGAAGCATTTCTGTTCCGTGTCATCCGGGCGTCCTTTAATCAGCGTCGAAAGACCCTAGTGAATGGATTAAACAATGCACCCCAGATTCCGGTTGCCAAAGATGATATTATCGAAATATTGGAAGAACTTGGTTATCCGGCGACGGTTCGCGGCGAGACCTTGACCTTGCAGGAGTTCGCAACCGTGAGTGATGCTCTGCGAAAGAAAGTGAGATAAATCGTATAAAAAGATTCATTTCAGCCATCCTATGAATAGGAGGTGGTGGAATGAAGAAACAAAATCAATATCTCAGAAATCGTCGTCTTTCTTACCAGATTGCCGGTATTTTGTTGATTGTTGCAACCGTTGGGTTTACATTTACGTATTTTTATCAGAAGAATATTTTGCAACGTGAGGAGGCAAAACAGAGTGCAGAGGCTGAGGAGGAAAGTACAGCGGCTTCTCAGACTGTGGAACCGAATCGTTCCTCTGTGAATACGGATACACTGCAAAAGGACTCCTCCGTGACAGAGGAGGGTGGGAACGACAGCGCGATTCTGGAGCAGGAAGTGTTGGATCAGGTTGCCCAGGCGTCAGCGATCACATTGCATTTCCCGGAGGAACTGGAATGGCCGGTGGACGGAAAAGTATTGTTGGATTACAGTATGAATCAGACTGTGTATTTTCAGACGTTGCAGCAGTATCAATATAACCCCGCGGTGATTATTGGCGCGTCGGTCAATGATTCGGTGGTGAGCGCAGCACAGGGAAAGATCACGTCAATCATCAACGATGCCAAAACCGGTACGACCATTACCATGGATATCGGGGATGGCTATCAGGCCGTCTACGGTCAGTTAAAGGAAATCCCGGTTGCAACCGGTGAGTATGTTGCCAAAGGACAGTGTATCGGTTACATCAGTGAGCCGTCCAAATATTACACCGAGGAAGGACCGAATCTGTACTTCCAGTTGTTAAAAGACGGTACGCCGGTAAATCCGCAGGATTTTTTGCAACAGTAAGTGGAAATCGGGAATAGATTTTTTAGTTTCACAGGTATATAATGGCGATATGGATATTACATTGTATATGCAAGAAGTACAAAACTGGATAAAAGAGATTCAGTCCAATCGGGGAAAGGACCCCGAGCGACTTATCATGTATTGTGACAAGATCGAGGATTACGGACGTAAGATTCATGATAATGCATTAATAGGTTTCGCCTGCTTTTCCAGAGGTGAAACCTATTATTTAATGAACGATACGCGCAATTTTTATGCCCAGATGTTAGCAAGCCTCACACCGATGGAGAAGATTGGGGAGTGGGGCTATGTTGTTATGGCCAATAATATGCTGGGTATTATGTCATTGAACCGGGGGAACGC